>CAZQHD010000050.1:0-14198 GCA_964593295.1 uncultured Thermotogae bacterium
GGCATAGAGCTTCTCAGAGTAGATGCACTCTTGGCGATCTTGGCGCCTTGGCGAGAGTAGACATCTTGTCTCGCAAAGACGCAGAGAACGCAAAGAAGGCATGAGGAAGCATGGCATCAAGCAACCCGTCGATGGCCTTTCTGGGGCATTGCCCCGTGGCGTCTTGGCGAGGGAGTGCTTCTGACCGAAAGTGAAACGACTCTCGCAGAGGCGCAGAGGACGCAAAGAAGGCATGATCAAGCGAGATACCCCCTGAACCGGCATAGAGCTTCTCAGAATAGATGCACTCTTGGCGATCTTGGCGTCTTGGCGAGGGAGTGCTTTGAGGTAGACAGAACCGACTCTCGCAGAGGCGCAGAGGACGCAAAGAGGGTACAGCCAACGGGGTCACATACCTGTTTTCAGGAGCATTGTCGGAGGGAGAGAGCGCTGAGGCGGATCAAGCGCATCGGCGGATCCGTGTTGCTCGACAAGGTGCGTATCTCCTAGAATGCGGGGAGCTTGCATCAAGACTGTCATACGCTGAGCGGAGACCGATGACGACATCTGGACGCATCACCCCACAGGAATTCGTGGAGAAGTGGCGGCGCTCGAAGCTGACCGAGCGCTCCGCGTCGCAGTCGCACTTCAACGATCTCTGCCATGTCCTCGGGCATCCTACGCCCGCCCAAGCGGACCCGGAGGGCACGTCGTTCACCTTCGAGAAGGGCGCCGACAAGCACCGAGGTGGCCATGGCTGGGCCGACGTCTGGAAGAAGGGCTGCTTCGCCTGGGAGTACAAGGGCAAGCACAAGGACCTCGATGCGGCCTATGACCAACTCCAGCTCTACCGCGACGCGCTGCTGAACCCGCCGCTGCTCATTGTTTCCGACATGGAGACGATCATCATCCACAGCAACTTCACCAACACCATCAAGCGCACCTTTGCGCTCACCCTCGATGATCTGCTCACCCAAGAGGGACTGGACACGCTGCGCCACGCATTCGAGCATCCGGAACGCTTGCGCGCCGAGCAGACGACCGAGGGCGTGACCAAGCAAGCGGCTCAGGAGTTCGGGAAGCTCGCCGAAGCGCTGCGTGCATCCGGGCACGATCCCGAGAAAGCGGCCCATTTCCTCATTCGCATCCTGTTTTGCCTGTTCGCCGAGGACGTCGGGTTGTTGCCCGAACGGCTGTTCAGCCAACTCGTGAACAGCACCAAGGATGACCCTGCGCGTTTCCATGAGATGCTGGAGCAGTTGTTCGGCCACATGGCCGGCGGCGGTTTCTTCGGACTGGACCGAATCCCACAGTTCAACGGCGGCATCTTTGACTCTGCCGACGCGCTTCCTCTGGGTCGCGACGACCTGGAGATCCTGTCACGGGTGGCAAAACTCGACTGGTCGAGCATCGAGCCGTCCATCTTTGGCACCCTGTTCGAGCGCGGCCTCGACCCCGGGAAACGCGCTCAACTTGGCGCCCACTACACGAGCAAAGAAGACATCCTCCTCCTCGTCGAACCCGTGCTCATGCGGCCGCTGCGGCGACGTTGGGAGGAGGTCCAGGGCGAGGCCGCGAGGCTGCACGAGAAATGGCAAGAGGCGGACTCCGCCGGTGGAGCAAGAACACGGGCGCGCCATCAGCTCGAGCAACTGCTGCATGGCTTCGCCGACGAGATCGCCGACACGCGCGTGCTCGATCCTGCCTGCGGCAGCGGCAACTTCCTCTATGTGGCGTTGCGTCAGATGCTGGACCTAGAGAAGGATGTCATCCTGTTTGCCACCCAGCTCGGGCTGCCGATGTTCTTCCCCACCGTCAGCCCCGAGCAGCTGCTCGGCATCGAGATCAACGAGTACGCCCACGAACTGGCGCAAGCCACCATCTGGATCGGCTATATCCAATGGCTCAGCGAGAACGGCTTCGGCCAACCCAAGGAGCCGATCCTGAAGGCCCTCGACACGATCCGCCACATGGACGCCATCCTCGCATTAAATGACGATGGCCACCCCGTCGAGCCCGAGTGGCCCGAGGCCGACGTTGTCATCGGCAATCCGCCGTTTCTTGGAGGCAACAGAATCCGACAGGAACTTGGAGATGCGTATGTAGATGCTCTGTTCAAGCTCTACGACAATCGTGTCCCGGCCTTCTCTGATCTCTGCTGCTACTGGTTCGAGAAGGCCCGCGCGATGATCGAAGCCGGCAGCCTCAAGAGAGCGGGCTTGCTTGCAACGCAGGCGATTCGAGGCGGCGTCAATCGCACGGTCCTTAAGAGGATCAAGCAGACCGGCGACATCTTCTGGGCGCAGTCCGACCGGGAGTGGATTCTCGAGGGTGCAGCCGTTCACGTGTCGATGGTCGGGTTCACACAGGGACAAGAGAAGGGTTGTGAGCTCAATGGTGGATCTGTTCAGGGCATCAACAGCGATCTTTCGACATCCATTGACCTCACCTCCCGTGTCCACCTCCCAGAAACCGAGAAGGGAGCATTCATCGGGCCCTCTCCCAAAGCGCCGTTCGACATACAGGAGGACCTCGCGCGCTCTCTCATAACTCAGGAGGGCAATCCAAACGCGCGGCCGAACAGCGACGTCGTTCGTCCGGTGGTGAACGCATACGACATCACCCGGAACTCACGGGCGATGTGGACGATCGACTTCAGAACTATGCCATTCGAGGATGCGTCTCACTATCATGCACCGTTTGAATATGTGAGGGCAACGGTGTTGCCCGCGCGAATCGACAGAGGTCAGAAGGCCAAGTACCGAGACTACTGGTGGCAGTACGGTCGTCCGCGAGTAGAGATGCGAAGGCAGCTTGATGGTTGTGCTCGGTACATCGCAGTCCCTCGCCACACCAAGCACTTCGTCTTCGTTTGGCTGAACGCTGCGATACTTGCGAACGATGCCTCGACGGTTTTCGCCCGCGACGACGACTACTTCTTCGGCGTTCTTCACTCCAAGGTCCACGAGCTGTGGGCGCGGCGGCAGGGAACCCAGCTTCGGGAGCGGGAGAGCGGCTTTCGCTACACCCCCACCACCTGCTTCGAAACGTTCCCGTTTCCCTGGCCGCCGGGGAGGGAGTCGATCGACGATCCTCGCGTCCAGGCGATCGCCGCGGCGGCGAAGGAGCTCGTCGAGAAACGCGACCGCTGGCTCAACCCGCCCGAATGGACGACGACGGACGTCCTCGAGTTTCCCGGCACCGTCGGAGGTCCTTGGGACCGGTTCATCGACCGCTCCACGATCAAGCCGCGCGGCGACTTCGAGATCGGCACCGTCCGCTACCCGCGCCTTGTTCCCCGCGACGACGACTGTGCCCAGCAACTCAAGAAGCGCACCCTCACCAACCTCTACAACCAACGCCCCACCTGGCTCGACCTCGCCCACGAACGCCTCGACCACGCCGTCCTCGACGCCTACGCCTGGCCACACGACCTCTCCGACGACGAAATCCTCGAACGCTTGCTTGAGCTGAATCTCAAACGGGCACAACAGGACAAGGAGATTGGGCAATGAGTGCCCAGCGTGACATCGATCAGTGCGAGGATCATGAAGGTTGGCTCCCCGCGGAGGCCCCACGGACCGAAGATACCGGAGAGTTCCCCTGCTCCAATAGCGGACCGAAAGGACGGATCATGGATGCAAGCTGCCACATTGAGCCAAGTGTGAGCGTCAGGGCGGATGCAACGCTCATCATCAGCTGGCAGGAAGTCGACAGATTGTTGGACAAGAAGGAGTACGCAGCAGCCCTTCTCGTTGCTGCCGTGAACCTTGAGTTTATCCTTTGGGAAAGCCTACGACGTCTTTCACCGGCGTCGCCTCCATGCGAGAAGAGCCACCGCTCAGCGTGGAGGACGTGGCAGAAGGTAAACAAGCCTGATCGGGACTCCGTTGGTCTTGGATCCCTCATTGAACTTACGCGGTTCTTCGAAGACAGCAGCCAGCTAGCACTTTCACCTCCGCTGAATCCGTTCGGATGCGATTTGAATGGGGCTCGTAGACGAATTGCCCACGAGCGCGGCTACTTCGCCAGGCTCACCCAGCTCAAGGAGCCAGACTGGTCTGAAGCATGCATACGCCAAGTCCTGGAGGACACGCAGGGCTTCTGCCACGGGAACGCGCCGTAGGCTGACGCTGAGGCTGTGTGAAGGATTCGCTGATGAGCGCACTGCCCGAGACGCGAGAGAAGTTGAACGAGGCGAGGTTCTTCTTCGCCTTGCTCAAGCGAGTCGAGGATGAGGGTCCAATCTCGATCGAGTCTCTGGATAACGAAGCCACGTACTTCTTGTCCGCGCTTCTCGGCGCTACGTATTCTGTCCTGCAGTATCTTGAGAAAGAGGGCAAGCGAGCGCTGCGGGCGCCTCGCGATCCAAAGGTGGCCCTGCAACAGGTTGTTCTGGAGGAGCAGATAGGCACGATTAGGCATAAGAACGGTCTGCTGTACGATGAACCTGGACGCAGCGAAGATCAGAAGATGAGAGGCCTCCGACATCT
Organism: uncultured Thermotogae bacterium; assembly: GCA_964593295.1. Classification (GTDB taxonomy): domain Bacteria; phylum Bipolaricaulota; class Bipolaricaulia; order UBA7950; family UBA9294; genus SPBW01. The sequence continues at coordinate 4,473 of CAZQHD010000050.1, forward strand.
CTCTGTGCATCACAAGATGGTTGCTGCGCAACACCGCCAGCACAGCATTGGGTCGTTTGGGAGCGCTCCTTTCGGGAGGCTTCGATTTGGCGCGGGAGACATCGTCCGCCGGCTGTACGTGCTCGACCCAGCAACTGACGCGCAAGTACCCATCCTGCCTCTGATGACGACACACCTCCATGAGCTGGAGGAACTCGTGGTTCGGTGGGAGGAGAAGGTGAAGCTGGTGGCAGGATGATGAACGTCGGTGGTACTCCTCAGAGCGGGCATGGTGATCCTCGAAGTCCGCAGGCTGTCGTCCACTACCTCGTCGATGAATCCGGCGATCCGACGCTATTCTCGGCGAGTGGGCGCGTCCTCGTAGGCGCGGAGGGTTGCTCTCGCTTCTTCATGCTCGGGCTCCTCGACGCCTGTGATCCAATTGGTCTGGATGCAAGACTGGCTGACCACCGAACGTGGTTGCTGCTGGATCCGTGCTTTCAGGGAGTGCCGTCGATGCATCCGGACGCCGGGAAGACAGCGCTCGCCTTCCATGCAAAGGATGATCTCTTAGAGGTTCGTCGAGAGGTCTTCGCGTTGCTCAAGGAAGAGGATGTGAGATTCTTCGCCGTCGTGCGCAGCAAGAAGGCAACCGCTTCGTACGTTCGGAGCAGGAACCGCACGGATCCGAGCTACCGATACCATCCGAATGAGCTCTACGACCACTTGACCCGGCGGCTCTTCCATGATCGGCTGCATCAGTCGGATCGGAACGTAATCACGTTTGCCAAGAGAGGGAAGAGCAATCGGACGCGGGCACTGCTGGAGGCCCTTGAAGTGGCACGCCGGCGGTACAGCGAGAGGTGGGGAAGCTCCGCAAACACATCAATCGAGGTCGTGTCTTCGCTCTCCCGAGATCAGGGTGGACTGCAGACTGCTGACTACTTCCTTTGGGGCACTGCAGCGTCTCTACGAGCGTGGGGAAGAACGATTCCTCCATCTCGTATGGTCGCGGTGCAGGCTCGTGCATGATGTAGATGACACTCGCGCAGCGGAATACGGAGTCTACTTCGCGAAAAAAGCACCGCCGGATGCGGCGCATCTTAAGAGTCACCCAGGGATATAGGAGTCGCTGGCCTCAGCTGGGACCCACACGGCATGGAGCCGAGTTTCGTCCCCGGATGTCTCCAACATACTCTTGTCACTCGGATCGATCAAGTAGTGAGAGGGTTCGCCAACATGGCGCATGTCGTCGAGGGCGTACAGGCCGTGCAAGTGCGTGTTAAACTTACGGCCCCAGAACTCCGCCATTTCGATCATCTCCCTGTAATCGGCAGATCATTGCATGTATGATATGATCACTGCGTGACCGGCGTTCGACGAAAGGGACCCCACGAGCGAGCACTTGGGCCTGGAGCTAAGCTCCACTACGAACTCGTACGAGTCGGGAAGGAGATTCTGAGGTACACTGTGCAGCTCACTGTGGAGGTGGAGACCGGCTGGGTTCCCGTCATCCGATATGACACAGCGCACGGGGGCCCACACAAGCACATCTTCAAAAGGGATGGGAAAGAACGAACCCAGTCACTTGACATCTATTACGATGAGGACTTAGGCTACCAGCAAGCCATCGCGATGGCCTTCAAGGATCTGGAAGAGAACTGGGAAGCCTGCTGCGTGAAGTTCCGAAGGGGAGTGTGGCCAGCATGAGCAAAAATGGTTCGCAAGTGAGCTACCAAGAACTGCTCTCGATTCTCGGAACGGAGTTCGACCGACGGATGGTTGAAGAACCTGACTTCCTTGATGGCCTGCCGCCGAATTCCCACGTTGCGCTGCAGATCTGCATTGACGTTGACATGGAAGCCGAGCTGAAGTCGTATATTCAGGGCTTCAATGCCTGGGCGATCGATCTGGCGAAGCATCAGCTCAGCTCAGAGCAGTCGATGTGTGTTGCCCAGTGCGTGATGAGGCCGTTGGTCCAACGTGCGGCCACGCGTATGACACGACGTATCGCCCGTGCAGTGTGCACGGATTATGAGCTTGTCGGCTCCTAGAAGAGCCGGGTCCGAACGGCGACGCTCGTAGAGCATCCTCCACAGAGACCAAGATACCCCTGGCTCTCCATGGATACCGGGATCACAAGACCTTCATCGGACGGAGAGGCAGACGTCGAAGGTGGGGCTGAGGTTGCGCGGCTCCGGAATCCTTGGCTCACGGGTCCGAGAGATCCTTCACGAAGATCGTCAGCTCGGTGAGGATGCGGAATCCCGCATGAGCGTGCGCCGCCGGGCTGAGCGGGTAGTCGGGGGTGGTGTCCGAGGTGAGACGCGTGATCGCCCGATGCAGGCACCACGGTTCAATGTGTTCGATCAGCTCCGAACCCACGCCGCAACCCCGATGATCCGGCACGACGTACCAGCCTTCCAGGTGAGCGTACCGGCCGGACGACCCGATATGCAGAGCGATCTCGGCAAATCCGATGAGGCGATCCTCGATGAACGCGAGGAAACACGTCTCCTCGGCCGAAGCGAGGATCTCCTGCGCCTCCTGTTGCAGCTCGGCGATGGTTGCATCAGGCCATAGGGCGTGACGTAACGCCGTCCAGAGAGAGAGGTCCTTCTCGTCTGCTTCTCGAATTGTCACCATGGATCTATGGTATCCGAGTCGGGGTAGGCAGGCCTCTGTCGAGCGTGATGCACATCACACTCCATCCGTTCGAACGTTCCTCCTGGTCGACGATGGGCGCGGGAGGCGTTCCCCTCTGGACACGGTCGGCGAGAGGAGAACTGTGCCCGCAGGATGACTCGGAACGCCGACCGTGGACTCCCAAAGCGGCCGGGCATGCTGGAGGATCCTGCACTGGAAGACTCGAACGTTGTTCTGCAAGATCTCTGCGCGCCGCAAGGCGGAGAAGGAAGAACCTGTGTACGAGGAGGGACAATGGACCAGAAGCCCGACGTCCAGTACGGTGTGGAACTTCCGCCGCACATTCACTCGGGAATCCACAAGAACACCCTGATGATCAAGGTGTTCTTCTGCATGTGCCTACCCGCGGCGGCCGCCGTAGGGGCTATGGGAACCGGCGCGCTGTTTCACATTCTGCTCGCTATCGCGACGGTCCTGGGGCTCCATATCGCCCTGGTCGGGGTGGAGCGGTTGACCGGCAAGCCGTCGTTGGACCCTTCGCTGGACTCTCCCCTGGTGGCGGGGATGATCGTCGGGCTCTCGATGCCGATCGCGGCACCGTACTATGCAACCGCCGTGGTCGCTGGGGGGACGATGGTGGTCTTCAAGTGGCTGCAGGGTAAGCTCCTGGGGCGCAAGTACCTCAACCCGGCTGCCGCGGCGAAGCTGGCGGTATTGCTCGCCTTGACGTTGGCGGTGGGATTGCGTACAGGTCTACTATTCCATCCCCATCACCTGGATCTCGAGTTCTGGACAGCCACTGGGTTGAGTGACGCCCTGGCACGCATGTACGCCGATCAACCGGGGCTCACGCCCGCCCAAAGCCTCCTGCTGTGGAAGGACCACGGATGGATCGGAGGGGCTTCCGGGGTGGCCGTCCTGGTGGCCGGCCTTGCTGCGGTCGTCTGGCTCAAGCTCAAATGGCGCATCGTCCTCTCCCTGCTGGGGATGGTGGCGATTCTGGCCATCTTCACGGGGCTCCTCACCGGGGGGAGCCTCCTGGATCGGTTGGCGTTCCATCTGTTCACCGGCAGCGTGATCTTCATGGGGTTCTTCATGGCCACCGAACCCCAGTCAACGCCGCTGACCGAGGGAGGGCAGCTCGCGTTCGGAGCGCTTCTGGGACTGGGAACCTTTCTGCTTCAGCAGATGAACGTGCTTGGAGGATCGATCCTCGTTCTCATCGTGCTGAACCTATTCACACCGCTGTTGGATCGAATCGGCATGCGGAGGTCGTACGGACACCGGAGGGCGGCATGAAGAGACGATACGATCCGTACCATTTCCGGGAGGCGGGCGGCTTCTGGGTGGATGCCTCGGTCAAGCGTGGCGGAGAGGACGTGGCCTTTCAGGCGGTCCGGGATCCCTCGGTGTGCAGCGTTCCGCTGAAGCAGCATGTGGGACCGGCGACCGAAGCGACGGTGAAGCTCGGGGATGAGGTCGTGCGGGGGCAGACGATCGGGGACTCAGCGGAGAAGATGGCGGTTCCCGTGCATGCTCCCATCTCCGGCAAGGTCATCCGCATCGAGCCGATGGATCATCCGGCGCTTCCCGGGAGCACGCAGGCTGTCTGGATTGAGGGCACCGACGTGGATCGTCCGCCGGTTCGCCTACGGGTGTTCCCGTATGAGAGCCTCGAAGAGGAAGATCCGGGCACACTGTGCGATGCGGTGCGAGCAGCGGGGATCGTCGGGCTTGGCGGCGCCGGCTTCCCCGTCCATGTCAAGCTGGGTATGCAACAGGTCGATCGATTGGTGATCAACGCCAAGGAGAGCGATCCCAATGTCGCCTGCGACGTGCGGCTGAAGACGGAGCGCCCGGAGGACATCGCACGGGGCATCGAAGCGATGGCTCACATGCTGGGCGCCCGGCAGGTGGTGTTTGCGACACGGGTCGAGCCGGGAGCGTTCCCCGAACTTGAGGATCGGCTGACGCAGATGGGCGTGGCCCTGGCGCACATTCGACCGAGTTACTCGGTAGGCAGCGACAAGCTTCTGGTCAAGGAGCTGTTCGGACTCGAGGTTCCCTGCGGCGCCTATCCTCCCGACGTAGGTGTCGTGGTCCACAATGTGTTCACTGCCTATGCGGTGGCACGCGCCCTGTTCCAGGGAGAGCCGCTCATCTCACGCGGGATGACGCTGATCTCCAGGAAGACCGGGCCCCTCAACCTGTGGGTCAAGGTCGGAACGCCGATACGGACCGTTTTGCAGCATGCCGGTCTGGATCCTGCTCACTACGACAGGGTCGCGCTCTCCAGCATGCTGATGGGGCCGTCGGCGCCGCATGGCGACGTTCCGATGCTCAAGACGACGGCCGGCATCTGTGCCTTCGACTCCAGCGAGCTGAGCCCGTACGCGCGCCCCCTTCCCTGCATTCGTTGTGGCTACTGCAATCTCGTCTGTCCTGTGGGCATCTACCCCGTCCTGATCATGGAGGCGGAGAAGAACGGGCAGACGAAGCGATTCCGTAGGCTCCATGCCGAGGACTGCATCGATTGCGGCCTGTGCTCGTATGTCTGTCCGGCGGCGATCAAGCTCACCGGGTATCTCCGGCGTGCGGCGTCGGCCGGCCGTAAGGGATGACGCTCAGCCGCCTTGAGCGGCGGTAGTTGGACCCATGGCCGTTTGCAGGAAGGCGTCGACGGTCCGACGAAATTGGACGGGGGCTGTGCGAAGCCACGGATGTTCATCCCCGTGTGGGTGTTGCGATCCACTGGCGAGGAAGACGGACCCATCGGGGAGAGAGGCCGTCATCCGCGCGAACTGCTCAGCGATCCCCGGCGTCAGTGGATCCTGCAGGTTCCCGGACAGCAGGACGGGACAGCGGACGCCGCGGAGGACACCGGTCGGAAGCGCATAGCCACCCCGGTCGGCAAGCGTTCGCAGCGCCACGGTATCCGCCTCGACAACGGCTCGCCAGTCCTGCCCGTGGAGTCTCTCCATCCTGCGCACGCGGCGGATGTAGTAATGCTCACGCGCGTCAAGCCATCGATGGAGCGTCCGGCGATCCAGATCCGCAAGGAAGCTGTCTGCGACCACAGCGAGGACGTTGATCTTGTGGAGAGCTGCTTGCCTTCCCGCGAAGTGGAGTGCTGACAGCGCGCCCAATCCTGACCCCAACACCGAGCAGGCATCGATCCCTAGCTCAAGAAGAAGATGACAAGCCAGATCGGCACGGAAGTTCCACGGATCCAGCTGAATCTCGTCCTGGTAGCGGATCTCTCGAGTGGATCCGCCCGTTCCGGGGATATCGAAGGAGACGGCACGGTAGCGATCACCGAAGTAGGCGAGCTCCTCCTCGTACTCCGCGGCCGCCAGGTCGTTGTCGGGGAAGAGGAGAAGCACCTCTCCCTCTCCCTGCTCAATGAAGTGGATCGGCAGCTCGGCGATGTCGACGATCGGCATGTGTCCCTCCTGCTTTCTGTACGGGATCGCGTGGGCACTGCCCCCGGTCGTGAGAGGAGCGGCGGCAACCTTGCCGGGCACTCTAACCGATCGAGCAAACAGACCGCAACGGTCGGTTGAGGTGATGCCCCCTGCCGGTAGAATCGCCGTCACCATGCATACGGAAAAAAGTCCGCAGCGCGAGACGCCGGCCGGGGAGGCGACGCTTCTGTTGGATCTCCTACGCTCTCCGCTGGACGGCACCCGTCTTCGCGACCAAGGCGATCTCCTGATCAGTGAGCGGGGGTTCGAGTACCCGATGGTGGTTGGCATACCGTGGCTGCTGGACGAAGCGCGCGTGGCCAATGTGGATCGCGCGCTTCAGAAGCAGTACACGGAGAGCGATGCTGCCAAGTACGATCGACAGTTGCGTCTAGCAAGCCTGCTGCTGGGGTGTTGGGAGCCTCGCGAGCGGCGCAGGATGGTGGCTCTGCTCGACCTCAAGGCGGGAGATCGGGTGCTTGAGATCTCGGTGGGGACGGGAGCGAATCTGCCGCACCTGAGTCGCAGCGTCGGTCCGTCCGGCCACTTGGTGGCACTGGATCTGTCGTGGGACATGATGCAGGTGGCGCGCGCTCGTGCCGATCGGCTCCCGACACGGGTCGATTTCGTGCGCGCAGACGCCGTCCGTCTTCCATTCGTGGACGCTGCGTTTGACGCCGTGTTCCACTTCGGCGGGTTCAACCTGTTCGGCGATCGAGAGAAGGCGCTCCAAGAGGCTGTGCGGGTGACCCAGCCGGGGGGCACGATCGTTCTCGGGGACGAGGGCTTGTCTGAGTCACGTCGCCGAAGCTGGCTGGGACGCAAGCTCCTATCGATGAACTCGCTGTTCGTGTTTCGACCTCCTTTCGATAGGCTGCCTTGGAGTGCGATCGAAGGGCTCGAGTTGTACTGGGCCTGGCGGGAGACGTTCTACCTTCTCAGGTTTCGTGTGAAGAGCGAGACGCCGTCTGTGTCCGACGAAGACACTCTTCGCGCGCGGATCGCGCAACAAGAGATGGCCAAGACTCGGTTGGCGGGAGACTGAGCGTTCAGCCCGGCGGGGACAAGACGGTGCGATTGCGATAGGATGGGGCATGATGGGTACGCAAGAACGGGAGAAGACGTTTCTCGTGGACACGATGGCCGAGAACGCCTGGCGGCTGTTTCGCATCCTGGGAGAGTTTGCCGACGGGTTCGAGGCATTGGCTGGCGTAGACCGCGCCGTGACCATCTTCGGATCGGCACGCGATGTGCTCGACTCGGATGACTATGCGAAGGCGGAGCGTCTCGCATGGGCCCTCGCCGGTGCGGGATACGCCGTGCTCACCGGCGGTGGCCCCGGGATCATGCAGGCGGCCAACAAAGGGGCGTACGAGGCGGGCGGGCGCAGCATCGGTCTGAACATCGATCTGCCGCTGGAGCAGGCCCCCAATCTGTATCAGACAGACGTGTTGACGTTTCGGTACTTCTTCGTACGCAAGGTGATGCTCGTGAAGTACGCGTCGGCGTTCGTTGTGTTCCCCGGCGGATTTGGAACCCTCGATGAGCTGTTCGAATCACTGACCTTGATCCAAACCCTCAAGATCCGCCCCTTCCCTGTGTTTCTTGTGGGGTCCGAGTTCTGGCGCGGACTGATGGTGTGGATTGAGGACACGTTGGTGCGAAGGGGGACGATCAGTCCCGAGGACATGAACCTGTTCAAGCGGGTCGATGAAATCGAGCAGATCCCTGAACAGATCGACCACTACTACCGTCGGGAAGACCACGCTGGGTTCGTCATACCGAAGACGACGTAGCGGCTGGGGACCAAACTCCTCACGAAGGCACCGCCCCATCTGAGCAGGGACCGATTCGCAGGGCATCCGGAAGACGCGCGAGGTAACCGCCGTGCGTCTTCCGTCGCTAGGTCCTTGCTCTCAGTTCGGCCACGACCTCCTCGGCCAACGCGAACGGAACGGCTTGGTAGTGCTCGAAGTGCATGGTGAAGGTCCCTCGCCCAGAGGTCGCGTTCCGTAACTCCGAGGCGTAGCCGAACATCTCGGCCAGCGGGACGAGCCCCCTCAGCACCGTGGCGCCTCCCTTGGTGTCCATGCCTTGGATCCGGCCGCGCTTGGCGCAGAGGCTCCCGGTGATGGCGCCGGTGAACTCGTCCGGCGCGGTGACTTCGACGCTCATGAGCGGTTCCAGTAGACCCATCCCCGCCTTCCGGCACGCCTCTCGAAACCCCATCTTCCCGCAGGTACGGAATGCCTGCTCGGAGGAGTCCACATCGTGCATCGATCCGTCATACACCGTCGCACGGAGGTCCACCATCGGAACACCTGCGTAGACTCCTTCGGTGATCGCATCCAGGATCCCTCGCTCGATGGCGTTGAGATACTCGCGCGAGATCTTCCCTCCCGTGATCTCGTCCTCGAACTGAAACCCCTCTCCGGGTGCGGTGGGTTCGATGCGCAGTTTCATGTGAGCGTACTGGCCACGCCCGCCGGTCTGCTTCACGTGCCGGTACTCGTGGTCTACCGAGCTCAGGATCGTCTCGCGGTAGGCCACCTGAGGCGGCTGCGCGTTGACCTGGACGCCGAACTCGCGTTTCAGCCGATCGACGATGATCTCCAGATGAAGCTCTCCCATGCCGGAGATCACAACCTCCCCTGTCTCGGGATCGGACCGAACGAGGAAGGTGGGATCCTCTTCGGAGAGGCGATGCAGTGCCTTGGAGAGCTTGTCGCGATCATCACGCGACGCAGGCGATACGGCCACTCCGATGACGGGAGCAGGAAACTCGATCGACTCCAAGCGGATGGGTTGATCCCGAGAGCACAGCGTGTCTCCGGTGTAGGTGTCGGCGAGTCCGACGACCGCGCCGACGCACCCTGCCTCCAAGCGATCGAGGGCTTCCCGATCGTTGGCGTGCATCTCGAACAACCGTCCGATGCGCTGGATCTTGTCGCGAGATGCGTTGTAGACCTGTGTGCCGCTTTCCAAGGCCCCCGAGTACACACGCACGTACGTGAGCTTTCCCATGTGGCGGTCGGCCTGGACCTTGAACGCCAAGGCAGCCAAGGGTGCGTTCTCCTGCGGATGGCGAAACAGCTCGGCCTCCGATTCCGAGCACGATGTTCCCACGATCGGTGGCAGGTCGACGGGGGATGGGAGATAGTCGACGACGGCATCCAGAAGCCGTCGGACGCCCTTGTTCTTGAAGGCGGATCCGCACAGTACAGGGATGAATCGGCCTTCGATGGTGGCCTTGCGAATGGCGCGGACCACCTCGTGACGTGCGGGGATCGAACCCTCGATGAACTGCTCCATCAGGTGATCGTCCTGCTCCGAGATGCGCTCGATCATCCGTGCTTCGGCTGCCCGAGCATCCTCCAGCATTTCCTCCGGGATCGCGTCTTCACGGATTGTTGCGCCTCCATCCTTGTCATCGATGTAGTAGATGGCCTTCATGTCGACGAGGTCGATCACGCCCTGGAACGCACTCTCGGCGCCGATCGGGATGACCACCGGCACTGCATTGGCGCCCAGCTCGGCGCGGATCTCATCCACCACCCCTTCGAAGTCGGCGCCGACTCGGTCCATCTTGTTGACGAAGGCAATGCGGGGGACACGGTACTTCTCCGCCTGTCTCCTT
>CAZQHD010000051.1:0-14163 GCA_964593295.1 uncultured Thermotogae bacterium
ATACTGGGCGACCAGTCCTCCGGACAGCGCAACAAGACCGTTGGACAGCGCCAATCCCAGGAGCTTCATCGTGTCGACATTGACACCTTGGGCCGTGATCATGCGCTCGCTGTCACCGGTGGCACGCAGCGCCAACCCGATCTCGGTGCGTAGGAAACGGTCGAGTCCAAGCTTGATCGCCAGCGTGAGCAGGGCAAGGAATGCAAGAATGGCAAAGCCACCCAGCGGCGACCAAACAGCGGACACGACGCGAGAGGTGGTGGTGACGCGCAGCAACGAGAGATTCGGGCGCCCCATAATGCGCAGGTTGATCGAGTACAGCATGATCATCGTCAACACGCCGGCCAGCAGGTTGGTGATGCCGAGCCGTGTGTTCAGCCACCCCGTGATCAGACCGGCGACGCAGCCGGCCGCAAACGCGGCCAGCAGCGTCGTGAACGGGTCAACACCTGTCTTGAGGAGGAGCAATGAGGCCACGGCAGCCCCGGTCACGAAGCTCCCGTCAACCGTGAGGTCGGGGAAGTTGAGGATCCGGTAGGTCAGAAAGACACCCAATGCCGAGATCCCGTACGCAAACCCCTGTTCCACCGCGTGGATGAGTAGACTGATCATCGCTCCTCCTTGTGTGTCAGGCTGCTAGCGCGTGAAGCTCACCCCGCCAACCAGGACGGAGGCTGCCTGCTCAACCACCGCCACGGGGAAGGAGAGCCCGATGCGGACGGCATGATCCAGGTTCAGATGGACCTCGGCGGTCGGCTGATACGTCACCGGGATCGCGGAGGTCGATGTGCCCGCCAACACTTGCACCACGACATCCCCCACGGTGAGACCATGCTCGTAGTAGTCGAAGCCCGCCGCCACGGTGGCGTGGGTGATACTGGTGGGATCGGCCATCAGGAACGGAACTCCGGCTTGAATCGACGCCTCCAACACCGCGTCGATAGCGGAAACCACGGTGTTGTCGGTGGTCACGTAGTAAGCGTCAACACGACCAATCAGCGACTGCGCTGCGATCGGTACGTTCGCAGTGGAGTCAGCCGTGGCGGATACGATCTGCAGCCCGAGGCCCGGCGCGGCGGCCACGGCCATGTCGGTCAGAATGGCTGAGTTCGCCTCGCCCGGGTTGTACACGATCCCGATGCGTGTGATCTGCGGAGAGAGATCCTGCAGAAGCCGCAAGTGGGCAACCACAGGGATCATGTCGGACACACCCGTGACGTTCTCGTTGGAGGAAGGATCCGTGGCGCTGGGCACGAGACCGGCGCCTACAGGATCAGTAACTGCGGCGTAAATGACGGGGATGTCCGTTCCTCGGAAGACTTCCACCGCCGCCTGGGCTGTCGGGGTGGCGATCGCAATCACCAGGTCGACACCCTGAGAACGGAAGTTCTGCGCAATGGAGATCGCCGTGGAGAAGTCTCCTTGAGCGCTGGCCAGGAGGTACTCCACGTCGGTCCCGCGGAGATAGCCAGCGGCGGTGAGGGCATCAATGCTACCCTGTTCCACAGCGTCCAGCGCGGGGTGCTCAACGATCTTGCAGATGCCGATGCGCAGGGTTGCACCGGTGACCGAGATCGTGATGAGGCCAATGGAGAGTCCCAGAAGGACCATAAGCGTTGCACGTTTCATGTGTACTCCTTACGATAGAGCGTTGTGAAGCTCGACAGCTTCGCGCGTTGGACCCGCTCGTTAGGGATAAGACCCCACGTCCTGTCCGCGAGCGGGTCTCCTTTCCGACACGTTTTGCTGCATGCGGCCTCCTTGCCAAAGAAAAAGACCGCGGAAGATTCCGCAGTCTTGTCGCCTGACTCCTTCGCCGTCGTGCGCCTACGGGCTACACGGACGAGGGGTCAGGCACGGTCCAAAACCAGAAGAACGCAGCGCCGGTTTTGCTCATCTTGGCTCGGCGGTTCTTCGGGTTCTTCATGACACGAGCACTATAGCGTCGCGAGGCGGTGATGTCAACCGCTCGGTCTGCACTCGGTTTCCAGACATCTGGATTCGCGCTATGTCGAACTCCATTCGACGAACACGCGTGCCTCTCCCTCGGGGCCCAGCAGTGGCCAGGAGTAACCCAGCACAATGGACACCGTCTCTCCCATGAACAACGGGAAGCGAAGCGAGATTTTGCCCCCGATCTCAAGCAGCGTGTGCGTTTCGCAGACGACCGCGCAATCGGCCTCCGTCATCCCACCTTGGATGAACAACGACGGTGTGATGGCGGCGAGGCGGGTGAGGTTAAACAGAGCATAGCCCGGGGTACGCGCACGGTGAGGCAGCACGAGTTCCAACGCCAGGAACCGTTGGTGATGCCCCATGGGATGGTGCTGGAACGACTGCAGCTCGGCCAGTGAGAACAGAAACGCACGGGGCAGGTCTCCGAATAACACCTCGTCCAGCCGAGCAGTGACATCCAGATAGGTCAGTGGAGCCAGCCAAAACCTCTTCTGCCCTGCCCAATGCGCGGTGGCGAACGCCTCATAGCCGAAGCCCGGAAACCCAAGACGCAGCTGGAAGGCGTTCATCATGAACAAGGACGGGGTGTTGTCGCGGAGAACCGTCCATGAGACATAGGGTGTCGGGCGTGCGGCCTCGCCGAACGCTCCGAGCGTGATCCGATGACGCCATCGCGGGTGCCAGTATCGTCCGACGACGCCGACGTTTGGGTGTGCGAATCCAAGACGCTCTGCGGACAACTCGATGTCGACCCGTCCCGCGCCGGTGGAGAGGTTGATCCCGGCAAACGAGGCCGAAGCCGTGAAGGTGTCGGAGCGACCAATCGACGCTTCAAACACGGCAAGACCATCCAGCCCCAAGTCCGGACCGAACGACGGTAGAAGCTGGACTGTCCACGTATGATCGCTACGGAATCCACCGGATACGCCGAACAACGAGATGTCGATCACGTAGGCGTCCAACGGGTAGACCCTGGACAGGCGATCAGCGGAGTCGAACGGATGCGAGATGAGGATCTTGCGTGGCCAGTGGTTGTTGAAACGGTTGCTGTCTGGAAGTATCTCCTCCGGATCCGCCGTGACGGAGACAATCCGTGACGGCGTCTCCCAGCGAATCGAGCCGCGGCCATGTCCGGGATTGAGCGTCTTGCGCACGGTGGTGCCGTCCTCCAGAGATGCCTGAAGCACGAGGGGGAATACGAAGTGCGGTCCGGTGACGTCCACGTTCGCGACGTGCCGCCCCCCGCCGGGCACCGCTTGGACCCCATGCACGGCAGTGTCTGACTGGGCAGTCCCGAACACCCACTCGGAGAAGAACCCCGAGAGGTCTTGTCCGGAGACCTCTTCGGCCAGCGCTTGCAACGCGATCACCGACGTCCCTGATCCCACCCACTCGCGGTGAGCGGCTGACAGGAACCGATGCATGGCTTCCTCCCCGAGCATCGCCTCAAGGGAGCGCAGCACGAGGTACCCTTTGCTGTACGTTCGCACGGTCGAGCCATTCACGGCGTCCGACTCTGCCAGCGGCTGGACGATCGGTTCGTCGAACCCGGCCTTGAGCAGCGAGAGGTAGGACATCTCCGTCAAATGCTGCCGAAGATTGAGTGGGCCGAACAGGCTGGACAGCAAGTCCTCCACCACTCCGGGTCGGAGGTGGGCCAGGAGGTTCGGCGAAAACGCGCCATGCCTCTCCTCAAAGAGGGAGATCGACAGATACTCAGCGAACCCCTCGGAGATCCAGTTCTCGGCGTTGAAGTCCGCGCCGATTCCGATCCCCCACCAGAGATGCGCCAGCTCGTGGGCGATCAGGTACTCGTTGATGCGGTCATACGCTCCGAGAGCGGGCATGTCTTTCATGTGCACAGCATCTGCGCCCACAAGGATCATCCCATCGGCGGCCATGCCGAACAGACCCGGGGAAGGGGACTCGGCGATCACTACGCGCGTTCCGGGGTACGGTCCGTACCGCGTGCTGTACGCCTCCAACGTCTCGACCACATGCGTAAGCGCCTGCCGGGCGAACGGTTCTCCGCCAGGTCGATAGACGGACTCCACGTGCACGCCGTCCACGGTGAGCGACACCGCAAGCAGGGAAGGTCCGATCACAAGAGGAACCGACCGCACGGGGCGCTCACTGGACCAACGCAGTGTTCGCGTGTTCGAGTCCTCGGACACAACGACCTGAGCGTCCGCACCGCCATAGGCGATGAGGGTCTCCGGAAGCGACAGCTCAACGTGGTATTGTGCAGACGGTAGCAGGAACCTCCCCTCAAGGAGGCCCTCTCCGACAGCGATCGGATTCCACCCAAACCGCCAGACATAGATGTCTTCGGTGACGCACTGGTCACCCAGCGCACCGCGGGAGAACTTCGTCTCAAACGTCATGTACACCGCTCCCTCTTCTCCCGGCCCAAGGGCTGACGGAAGCGAGACGAAGAGCAGTCCGTCATCGAGCGAGTACGTCTGGAGAAACGCAGGGGTCGGTACGAGCTGGGTCGGCAGTGGATCTCCGTCAGCATCGTGGACGCGGGTGACGTGTGTCCAGGTCGGATCGAACCCCCTCGTGTAGGAACCCTCCGTCAACGCAGGGTGAAGATTTGGGTTCTGCTCTGCCCCCCAGTTGGCCATCAGCAAGAACGCGAGTTCGTCCACCGGCTCGTCCGCGGTATTCACGTAGTAGACGATCTGGCTTCCTTGTAGGGTCTGCCGATCCGTGTCCAGGCACACCTGGATCTCATAGCGGGTCGCGTGCGCGTACGGCTGAGCCGTCGCGATGAACCCGAGGATCACGCAGAAGCAAGCCGTCACGGTGGGTAAAACCGAGCTCCTCATCATGATGGGTCGACCTCCCGAAAGGCGCTTCACGCCGAAGAGTCATGGTAGTCGCCCGAGGAATCTCAGGCAAGCGATCCCGGATATCGAACGAACGGCTCGAAGCAAGGAGATCCGGTTACGTGAAGCCCGCCGCGTTCGCCACGGTTACAGCGAAGTCTTCGGGGTGATCCGCCATCATGTCGTGACCCGCCTTTGTCACCACATGGACTCGGACTCCGTGTGAGGGAAGCCGTCGCGCGTCCGGATGCGGGAGCGAGCCTTCTCCAAAGAGGAAGACACGAGGCGTGGAAAGGCCGTACATCTGCTGACGCAGGCTGGGAGTTCGCACAGCAATCAGCGAAGTTGCGCTGCGGTACCATGCCGTCAGATCCGAAGCGCGGATGGTTCCGGCGAAGTCGTGGTCTCCAGCCTCTCGGAGCTGCCTCACGAGAAGCGCATGCGTACGGCTGACGAACGTACGCTCGGACACTGAGACGATGCGGCTGCTGACGAGTCCGGGGCCAGGATCCCACTTTGCCTCAGCGAGGATGAGCTTCGACACGAGCTCCGGACAGCGGTGGGCAACCAGGACGAAGACGCCGAACCCGATCTGTGAATCATCAGCAGAACAGGATGAATGCCAGGCAGATCATGGTACGTCAACCTCGCCCGGATGAAACGATGATGTGGTGTCTCACGAGGTGGAGAGAGGCAACTCGTCGGCCGTTTCCCGGATTACGATGCCCCGGGCGGCCAGCCCGTCCAGTATGAACCGGACACAGTCGGCATGCCGACCAATGTGCTCGGGAGGATGAACCCCAGGCTCTGCGTACAGCCCTTCGGACAGCAGACGCAGCGCCATGGTGGCGGTGTATCCCGTCGTGCGCGACATGGACGTGATCCCCGTGTCGAGATCGTACCGATCCACAAGATCGAACGTGTAAGCCCGGCCCAAGCCGTCCTTCACTCCGGAGACGCGGATGCGCATGACGGTGATGTCTCGCTCCCCATCCCTCAACTCCCAGTGAGGGAACAGCAGAGATGTGGTCACGTCGATCGGACGCACGGAAGCTCCATCAGTCAAACGAACCGTCTCTTCCGAAAAGTAGCCGATGTCCCTGAGAAGCTTCATCTTCTCCGCGTGTCCTGGATACCGGAGTGTCTTCTCGATCATGTCCGGGGCGTCGATCGTTCTCGCCAGCGTTCGCAGCCCATCCGTACAGAACGCCTCGAGCTCCCCCGTCTCCGGGAAGCTCACTAGCTCCCTCTCGGAGAGAGCATCGCGTGTCATCAGAACCCCGTCCTTTACGATACGCGCCGGACGTGTGTACTCCTCGATGACATCGATGGGGGAGAAGACTGCCCGGTACTCGAACAGCCCGGACCTCGTCTCCGGAAGCCCGCCCACGTAGATCGAGACGGAGTGTGTCTGGTCCAGCCGGCTGCTTGCGTACCCGACCAGTAGATTACTCAGGCCCGGCGCCACCCCGCAGTCCACAATGGCAGTAACGCCTGCCTGACGTGCTCTCTGGTCCAGGCGAAACGGATCCTCTGGGAAGAACGCGATGTCCACAACCGGCTTGCCGGCTTCCAGCACGGCCTCCAGGGTACGGAACCCCAGGAAGCCCGGCGCAGCACTGATCACGGCATCGGCGTCCGCTACAGCACGCACGACCGTGCTGGGCAGAGAGAAGTCCACCCGCTCTCCGGCGATCCCAAACTTCTGATCAAGCCGAGCCAGGTTTCCGGCATCGCGATCCGCGACTCGCACGCTGAATCCTCCGTGGTTCGCCAGGTCTGCCGCCATAGCGCTGCCGACCCGTCCAGCACCCAGTACGATGACGTTCATGCTCACTCCTTCGACCGTTCGATCGATTGTACAGATCTTCGGACGGCGCGCGAATGCACATGCACGCAGGTGGAGCCCGTCATACGACTACCGGGGGGGATCCAGCACGGCAACGGCGCGCACCGGAGATCCCTCCAGCGCGTGGATTCGAAGCGGGAATGCGGCCAGGTGAGCCGTCCTGCCACCGGCAAGCATCGTTGAGAGAACGCGGAGTCCGATCAGGCCCTCCAGGATGGGAATACCGGCTCCCAGCAGCGCTCGATGTGCCGGATACTCGCCCACGGGCGGATCGACGCTGGGGGTGTCCACACCTACCAAGCCGACACCAAGCGACGCCAGTGCGTTCGCCAACGCCGGGGCAAGCGCCGGGTATCCCTCGAAGAACGCCAGCGTGCCGACGTTTCGCTCCCACCCGGTCGAAAAGAGCACGGCCTTGCCCGACAACCCGCCCGTCTCCTTCAGGACAGCCAGAGGAATAGGAGACTCACGCGATATGACGATGACGATCTCCGGCATCTGCAGCGGAAGCTGAACGACATCGTGTCCGTCGGGGATGAAGTGGAGCGGTGCGTCCAGATGCGTTCCGCAGTGCGGGTCAAGATGGCGGAACCGCGTGAGAGTCGCCGATGGGATGCCGCAGTCCACCCGCTCGGTCACCAGGCCCGAAGTCGTTCCGGGGTAGGACCGAGAGTCCTCCGTGATTTCGGCCGTCAGATCAACGCAACGTAACGTCGTCTGCTGCGGGTCGTTCGCTGACTGCCTTTGTCCGTTTTTGCTTTGCTCACGGGTCTGTGCCATCTCGGGTTAGTCCTTTCTGTGAAGGAATCCGTTCGGCGTCGCCTCCGCCGGATGTAACGCACTTTGTCGGCTGGAGAGAGTTGACTCCAGACCCCCACGCGAGGAACCGATCCACCAGCCGGTCAGCGACCGGTACCGGCGGAGGTGCATGCCGCAGGGTATGCAGAACATGCCGCAACGGCTTTCGCCCCAGAACCCCTGACACTTGGATGAACAGCTTCGCTTTGCGGGTCGAGATCTCCGGATGAGCTTGGATGCCCCACACAGGAGACCGACCGTAGCGTAGCACGTGCGTATCACAATGGGTGCTTCGCCCCAACCGAACCCACGGCACGGGCGGATCGAACACCTCGTCAAAGTGGTAGACGAACGTGCGCCACGGATTGGGAAGGTCCTGAAACAGCTCATCCCGGCCCAGCATTTCAATCTCCGCCCAGCCGACCTCCGGAGGATTCGAGGCTCTGACCCACTCCGCACCAGATAGCGCGTAGACCAGCATCTGGTGGCCGAAACACGATCCGAGCATCGGGATGCCAAGGGCCACGGCGCGGCGGATGAGGTCCACTTCGGTCGAGAACCAAGGCTTGTGCTCAAGGATGGATGCTTCGGAGCCCGTCAGGATGATATGGGTGAACGCCTCGAGCGCCGGTACGGCCCGACCGGAGGGGACATTCACCACGTGGACGGAAACGTTAGGCAGATATGCCTTCCAATGCCAAGTGGGCTTGAACAGGAAGCGGTGGACGGCGTTGTCGACGAGAAGAACGTGCGGAACCATGGGGGGAGTATAGCCGCCGGGCTCCATGCTTTGCGAGCGTCCGAGGATCCGCCTGCACTGTGAACCTAGTCGCCCAGCTTGGGCTTCCGGCGGCTCGCTTTCTTGAGGCTGCGCTGCCGTTTGCTGTCGCGGATTCTGGCACGCACCCGTTTCGGTACAGGCGTCCATCGGCGGTGTTTCCGTGGCCGATGTCTCTCTTCCAGACGCGATCGAAGCTCCTGAAGTGCGATCTGTTTGTTGCGCAGCTGACTGCGCTCTCTCTGGCATGTCACTACGAGACCTGAAGGTAGGTGACGCAGGCGAACCGCGGTATCTCGAACGTTGACGTTCTGGCCGCCCGGCCCCGAGGAGCGATGTGTCTCCACCACACACTCAGCAAGGAGTTCTTGGTCCGTCCTATCATGGGGCATGGTCTGTCCTCTCACCCGGAGAGCATACTTCATCTTCTACCCGGATCTACACAGACAGTCCGGATGGAAAATGGGACTTGATGCAAGCCCCGTCTCCGCGTAGGCTGCCGTCATCGGCAGGAGCGTGTTCCACGGGGCGTGTCGAGAGGGTGGTCTGCAAGACGCCGCAACCGAGGTGATCGCGGAGGGAGGAGAAATGACACACACGTCGCTGGTGATCCTGGCCGCGGGGATGGGGAGCCGATATGGAGGTCCGAAGCAGATCGAGCCCGTGGGGCCGTGCGGCGAGCTGTTGATGGAATACTCGATCTATGACGCCCTCTGTGCTGGGTTCAACCGGATCGCCCTCGTCATCCGCGAGGACCAGGAGCCGATCGCTCGAAGGGCGCTCTCTCCCCGTTTGGTCGGGAGTGGCTGTCTACGGTTCGCCCATCAAAGAGCGGACGATCTCCCCACAGCGACCAGCTTGGCCGCTACGCGCGAGAGACCGTGGGGCACCGCCCAGGCGGTCTACGCTGCCCGAACGTGTGTGGATGGACCGTTTGCCGTGATCAACGCGGACGACTACTACGGCCGCGAGTCGTATGAACGGATGCTCCAGTTTCTGGAGGAACACCCCGAGTCTTACAGCCTGGTCGGCTTCTCACTTGAAAAGACGTTGTCTCCGCACGGTGCGGTCAACCGGGGGATCTGCCAGGTTGATCCGGACGGCTGCCTGGTAGAGATTGTCGAGCGACGAAACGTGAGAAGGATCGGTCCCGAGCTGGTCTCGGGCGAGGACATCTCCCGCATTGTCCACCCGCCCGGTTCGATCGCATCGATGAACCTGTGGGGGTTCCCGCGGGGGGTTCTCGGGGAGCTGGAGAGGTGGCTCTCTTCGCGACTGGGCGCGCCTCCGGAGCAGCTGATGCACGAGGAGTTCTTCCTTCCTGCGGCCGTGAATGAGATCCGTCGTACCTTGGGTCTCTGCGTGCACGTCCTGCCCACGACTGAAGAGTGTATGGGGGTCACGTTCCGTGAGGATCTACCGCGCGTCCGCGATGCGATCCGCTCGAAGGTTACCGGAGGAGAGTATCCTCGTCGGCTGTGGGAGACGCTCCCTTGAACGAACGGGCAGCGGTGCGGCGGGCGGCGGCGCTGTTCAGGATTCCTCATCCCGTGCACTCTGTCCAGACCTATGGACACGGCCTGATCCATCGGACGTTTGTTGTGCAGTCGGGCGCTCATCCCCATGCCGAACGGTTTCTCCTGCAGGAGATCAACAGACGTGTCTTCCCGAACCCAGGGGCGCTGATGGAGAACGTCGATCTTGTCCTCGCGCATCTTCGACGTCGAGCCGCGTTCCGCGAAAGGGACGATCTTCGGGGGCTTCCACATCTCATTCGAACCCAGGAGGGCGGTCTCTATCTCGAGCACCATGACCGCTCGTGGCGGATGGTGACGTTCCTTGAGAACACCGTGTCGATCCACGGCCCACCGACGATCTTCCAGAGTGAACAGATCGGATGGACGTTCGGTCAGGTGCTGGAAGACCTGCGCAGCCTCCCGGTTGAGTCACTGCACCTGTTGGTTCCCCACTATCGGGATACGCAGAGATACCTTTCGTCATTGGCGTTAGCGGTCGCCGAAGACCGCTGGTGCCGTCGAGCTGGCGCTCAAGACGAGATTCGATTCTTCCGTTCGCGGTCTGAAGACGCTCTCTTCCTTCAGGACCTATGGGCGCGCGGAGACGTGCCGGAGCGCGCCATCCACGGCGACACGAAGCTGGACAACGTTCTGCTGGACTCCTGTACGAGTCGCGCCGTCTGTGTGGTCGATCTGGATACCGTTTCTGCCGGGCTTCTGCTGCACGACCTGTCTGACGCCCTGCGAGAGCTGCTGTTGAGGAGTGTGGTGCTGCACCGCATGTTGCGTTCGGAGACTGAGACGGTGTTTAAGGCCTTTCTGTCAGGATTCCTCGCCCCGCTCTCCATCCCTTTGTCTCCGATCGAGCATCGTAGCGTGGTCGCGGCCCTATCCTCGATGGCATTGGAGCTGGGGGTCCGTTTCCTGACGGACTATCTCTGTGGAGATGTGTACTTCCAGAGCATCGATCGACAGGAGAATCTTCGACGAGCCCGTCAACAGTGTGTCTTGGTCCGGTGGTTGGACAAGAATGACAGGGAGATCCGAAGTTGGGTGGACCGGGCCGTTGGGGCGCGCAGGCCTCTGAGAACCTAATGCATCCGTGACGGATGGGCGCACATGTTTTCCGGCGGCCATGCGGAGCGTATAATGGCCATCAACCAGACGGGGGGGTCGTATGCCATCCACACCACGTGAGGTCCGGTTTCTTCCGGTGACCGTTTCACAGGTCATTCGTCCAGAGGACGTGAAGAGCGAAGAGAGCGGCCGGTTCATCGCTCGTCTTCTGTCTGTGACAGGGGTTGAACTCCAAGAACACGATGTGCTTGCGCTCAGCTCCAAGGTGGCGTCCTTTCTGGACGATGGGCTGGTGTGGCTGGAGGATGTGGTCCCGTCCCGCAAGGCCCGGCTCCTCGGATGGGCGTTCCGTCGTGATCCGCGAAGGATCCAGCTCGTGCTGGAGCAGGGGAAGGTCCTGCTCGTCGTGCCGTTGCGCAAAGCGATCCGCCTTCCGGCAGTTCGCCAGATGTTGGAACGGCGTAGCGGAGATCCTGCGGCCATGGTGGACGGCTACTCCGGCACCAACGCCTACACCTTCATTGTGAGAAGCCACGCTGCCTATCTTGACGAGGCGGGTATCGATCTGTGCAACTCGCCGGAGGGGTACGCCACACTCCTGCCCCAGGATCCCTGTCGACTGGCCGGGCAGATCCGCGAAGGGATCCTGCAGGAGTTCGGCGTGAACGTGGCCGTAATCCTCACCGACACCGTGACGCTGGTAGGACGCCTGGGGTCTCAGGACGTAGCGATCGGATACGCAGGCATCGATCCGGTCACACGCGACACGTTCGGCGGAGACCTGTTCGGCGCTCCCCGATCAGGCGGAATCGACCTGACCATCGATTCGATCGCCGGCATGGCAGGCCATCTGATGGGACAGACCACCGAGAAGACACCGATGGTGATCGTCCGTGGGTTAGCGTACGCGCCGGAACGAGACGACGAACTGCCGGGCATGCAGGCTGTGGCCTTGCCGGCGGGATGTGAGGGAACCCTGCTTCGGATGTCGCTGCTGGCCACGCTCCAGTTCCGACTCGTGTCTGCGCTCGCCCTTCAGCCCAAAACGCGCGTGTTAAGACGGACTAGACGGTAAGGTCATCGCCCGGGGTCCCGAAGATCTCCTCGAACCTCTCGGGACGACGCCAGCACTCCAGCGTGCCGTCGGCACGAATCGCCACCTTCCCGGGGCGGAGGAATCCGCAACTGTTCGATGCGAAGTGGTCCGCGTTGTAAGCGCCGGTGTGGAAGAGTACCAGAAGCTCTCCGCGCTTCGGTAGACGATTGAGCGAGACCAAGCTCTTGCTGATCATGTCGCCGGAGAAGCAGAGACGGCCAGCCAGAAACGCCTCCACCGGCTCATCATCCTGTCGCTCCGGCAGAACCGCAGCAGGAAACATGTCCGGGCAGATGAGGTTCGTCCCATGGTTGTTGATGCCCATATCCAACGAGACTACCCAGTGTCCGAGCACTTGCTTGACGCCGCGGACCTCGGTGAGAGTGATGCCCGACGAGGCCAGCAACGACCGCCCCGGCTCAACGATCAGCGAGAGCGGGCTCAGATCGCGTAGACGGTCGAGGCCAGTGCGTCCACCAGAGCCCCTGTGATGGAGGACGTGGGAGAGCATCTGTGCCTGCGGAAGGTGCGACCAATACGCCTTGCCGACCCATTCGGCCAGCGCGGCATCCTGCCCTTCATATCCCATGGGAAGATCGTTCCACGTCACCGACGGATTCGTCTTCGACTGCAATCGACCTCGCAGTCGCTGTTGGAACGACCGCCAGATGCGCTCCGGGAGGAAGGAGACCGGAAAGCCTCCCCCCAAGTCGATGAGGTCGGCGATGTGTCCGTACCGGCGCGCTTCCTCCGTCAAGGAGAGCAGATGATCGAGGAGGCATTCGTATCCGAGTGGCTCGGTGATCTGCGTTCCGATATGGGCGGACACACCGCGCACATGGAGAAGAGGTTGCTCGGCCAGCCGACCGAGGAGATCGGAGGCCTCCTCGATGTGAAAACCGAATTTGGTCCAGTCCGCGGCCGTGGTCTGGTCCGCGGAGGTGAGGCCGGACAGCGGCATCCCTCGGAAGCGTGTCAGGACGTCCACGGACACCGCTTCACGACACGCCATCTCCCCGACAGCAAGCCGCTCATCCTCGTTGTCCAATGCGATCAGAGATCCGGCACGGATTGCCTCGAGAAGATACTCGTCGGACTTGGCGTTTCCGTTGCAGACGATGCGTCCAGGGGGAACTCCTTCTTCCAAAGCCAAGCGCAGCTCATTCTCGGAGGCGACGTCCAAGCCCAGCGACAGCTCACGTGCAGCGCGTATGACGCCTCGGCACGGGTTCGACTTCACCGCCAACGCGATCCATCCGGGAAGCTTCTCCGAGAGCAGAACGTTCCGAAACTGGGCCACATGGGAAGCCAGTGATTCATAGAACTGTACGTGAAGAGGGAGCCCGAACCGATCCACAGCCCTGGTCAGTGAGTCTCGGTGGATGGACATCAATTGAGGCAGTGTTCTTGGGGGCATTCGGTCCTCGTTCTTCATCGCGGCAGATACTACGCCAGTCTGCGTGCATTGTCAGCCTTCCCAGAGAATCTGAGAAGCAACAGATCCGCCCCACTACGGATCCGCGGGATCACAGGAGGGGGGCTTCCGGTCGATGCCCGTCCGCGGTGGTTTGTCGAGCCGCACGCCGCGTGATAAGGTGGATCAGGATTGCTGCCGCTGAGCCTCCGGACGAAGGAAGGGATACGATCCATGAGACAAGGAGCCCTGTACGTCCTGTTGATGATCTGCCTGATCGGAGGAATCGCAACGGCATCTCCGCGAGAACCGCTGGCCCGTGAGACCGGCCTGGATGTCGACCTAATTGGCGTGCTGGAGCTGACCGTCGGAGACACCGAGGTCACGGTCACCTTCGTATTTATCGACGACCGCACCTTTCGGAGCAAGATCTCTCCTCGCTTGGTCGAGCTTCTCCGGCCTTACGTCGGTCGCAACGCGCTCTACGTGAACGTGAGTGTGGAGTCCGTGCTGACGAAGCTCGTGTTCGATCCGGCCTCGCTCATCGTGGAGCAGGACGGTGTGCAGCTCCCGCTGCCCGTCGACGTGTGGGTCGAAATCACGCCCGCTTTCCTCTCCGGCCGACTTGAGGTCAACCCGATGGGCGCCGAGCGCGGATCGGGGAGCGAGGCAGTCCTGGTGTTGGGAGACCAGATCGATCTACTCTCTCCCTTCCATCTGCAGCTTCACGGTGAGCGAGCGTCATTCTTCGTCGGTCAGCCCTCCGCGTCGACCTCTGCCGGCATCCGGGGAGACGAGCCCATCGTCGGCCTGTCGTTGGAGGCGATGGAGAGGGCACAGCAGGAGC
>CAZQHD010000052.1:0-14086 GCA_964593295.1 uncultured Thermotogae bacterium
CGCACGTCGACACGGCGCTGGACTATGCCGCGTCCGGCGTGAAGCCGGTGATCCATCCGTCCTATGACGGAGAACCGATCGTCCTTCCGGGGGATCCAGCACAGATTCTGGACCCAACCACAGCTCCGGAACTCAAGGACAAGCGGGGCGAGACGATCATCACCTCGGATGGCACGACGCTGCTGGGCGCCGATGACAAGGCTGGGGTGGCTGTGCTGGTGACGCTGTCTGAGCGTCTGATCGCCGACCGCTCTGTTCCCCACGGAAAGGTCCGCATCTGCTTCACCCCCGATGAGGAGATCGGAACGGGGATTACCCATCTGGCGCTGGACGAACTGGCTGCAGATGTGGCGTACACGCTGGACGGTGAGAAGTTGGGCGAGGTCACCTACGAGAGCTTCTCCGCCGACAAGGCGACGGTCCGCATCCGCGGTGTATCGATTCACCCCGGTCGAGCCGAAGGGCGGATGGTCAACGCTCTCACGCTGGCCGCCAAGCTGGTCAACCTTCTGCCCCAGCACACGCGCACGCCGGAGACGACGGAAGGGAGAGAAGGGTTCATCCACTTGGCGCGCATGGAAGGCACGGCGGCCGAGGCGCACTTGCATTTCATTCTGCGTGACTTCGAGCGAGACGGGCTGGCGGATCACGGTGCTGCGCTGCGCTCGGCGGTGGATGCGTTAGCGCTCCTGGAACCGCGGGCCGAGGTAACGTGCGAGATCGAGAAGCAGTATCGCAACATGCGCTACTGGCTGGAGGAAGATAGGCGGCCGGCGGAGTTGGCGCTGGAGGCGGTTCGCCGTGCCGGACTTGCACCGGCCGTGGTGCCGATCCGTGGCGGAACCGATGGGGCCCAACTGACCGAACGCGGCCTGCCCACGCCCAACCTGTTCGCGGGGATTCACAACGCGCACGGCCCTCTGGAGTGGACATCGGTGGAAGAGATGACGAAGGCGGTTGATGTCTGCCTGCACTTGGTACAGCTGTGGGGAGAGCAGGCTGCATAGGGACGAGCGTGTGCAGAGCATCTCCGCGGGACCCGCTTGCGCTCGCCGGGATACCCAGTCTGTGTCGAAGGCTCCCTACTCCGACGGTTTACGAAGGAAGTAGTCCATGTGCGTATAGCGACAAAGGTTCTGCCTTGAGGGATAAAGGGAGTTCCATTGATCAAGGCTACACGGCTCCGGCGCCTGAGCATGCAGGGCCACCCAATCCTCCTCCGTCAGGTCGTCCCCTCCGACGTACCGAGTCGACTTCTTCTTGGCCAGCAGGTCCCAGTACGCGACGAGACGGTCTGCGGCCTCCTCGCTGAACACGGAGTGGCAAATCGACTCGCCGCGTTCGAGGGTCCAGTATTCGCCAGGCTCTCTCTCCTCTCCCAACATGGAGAGAGGCCAGGTATCGGTGCTGATGACGCCGAGGAACGCCAATCCTCCGGGCTTGAGAACCCGAAGCATCTCTTGGACTGCCTGGGCGGTGTCAACATGGGTAAGGTGACACATGGAGTAGTGCTCGTATGCATAGTCGAAGTCGTCAGCCGCGAACGGGATGCACCGCATGTCCCCCCTTTGGAGGTGGATGGACAGGGCGCATGCGGTTCGCGAACTGAGTGGCCAGCGCGATCTGCTCCGCAGACACATCGATCCCGTAGGCCATCAGATCATGCTGTGCGAAGAGGACCAACGGCGGTGTGGCTCCGCCCGCCCCGCACTCAAGGATCTTCTTCCCGGTTAGGTGTTCCCCGTCGGCGAGCGATGCTTGCATGAAGCTGAGGAACTCGTAGAGAGGGCTGGCACCGGTTCGCAGGATATAGCGAGTCATGAGGCTCCTTTCCGTCGACGCGGATGATCGTCGAGACACCTGTTGACAAGCGCGATCAGCCTTCGCTTGTGCCCGACAGGGCGGATTGGTCCTATCTCCACGGCCGTGCATCCGTTGAACCGTGCGAAGTGGGCCAGCTCCTCCGCCAGCGAGGGGATCACGGTATGGAACGATGAGAACGCCGGCTCAAACCACAGTCCCTTGACGAGGAGTCGTCCGTCCTTGCGGTCCGCCTTGGCATCCATTCGGCCGATCATCTCGGTTCCCCACAACAGCGGCAGCGCAAAGTAGCCGTAGCGTCGCTTGCCTGCGGGAAGGTAGCACTCGATCCTGTATTCGAACCCGAACAGCCTCTCCAAACGGCCTCTCTGGATCACGAGGTTGTCAAACGGGGAAAGAATCCGGGCAATGCGAGGGGCGGGAGGGATCTCTTGTTCAACCGCGCTGGCCAGGGTGTAGTTCGGGCCGGGGGCTCCTTCGATCGCGATGGTGACGACCTTTTTTTCTTCCTGAAGAAGGCGAAGCGCCCTTCGGATCTGTGCGAGATCACAAAGGTGGAACAACGCTTTGATCTCTCGTTCGGTGGCCAGTCCGAGCCCTCGCAACGCCCGCCGTACGTGGAAGCGGCCGAGTTCATCCGGGGACGGCGGGCGCGTGTTCGTCTCCGCGGGCAGGACCCGCTCCGTGAGATCGTAGATCTTCTGGAAACCTTCACGTCGGGCGATCATCA
Organism: uncultured Thermotogae bacterium; assembly: GCA_964593295.1. Classification (GTDB taxonomy): domain Bacteria; phylum Bipolaricaulota; class Bipolaricaulia; order UBA7950; family UBA9294; genus SPBW01. Next base: position 2,552 of record CAZQHD010000052.1, read on the forward strand.
GATCCCCTTGCCAGAACAGCACCTCCAGCGCCGTCTTAGCCGGCTTCCAGTCCCACCACGTGCGGCTTGCGGCTCCCGCCGGCGGGGCGAAGTCCTTGGATGCCAGCGGGCCTTCAGATCGGATCCTGTTGAGGACCTGGTGGATGATCTCTGTGTGCTCATCCCTCCACTGGCGGAGCCATCCGCGACGACCGTCCCGGTGCTGTTGCATGCGGGGAAGATAGAAGCGGTAGTCTGAGATCGGAAGCAGGGCGAGAGCATGGGCCCAGTACTCGAACACGCGATGATCCGCCATCAGGGTGTCCAGCGCTTCGGGACGATAGTCGCAATAGCGTGCCCACAGGGTATGGTGATGTGCCCGCTCGATGACGGCGATACTATCGATCTGCACGTACCCCAAGTGATCAATGGTTTTCGCTGCGCCGTCCGTTCCAGCGAGCGATCGACGTCCGGTGAGAAGTTGGGCACGGAGTACAAGCTGTCTGGCCTCACCCAGGGAGAGCGTTGTCATCATCGCGTCGATGGTACGTGAGTAGAACCCAGGCTTCGAGACCACGAAAGGCAGATGCCACAGAGGAGAGCACGATGGGAAAGGCGGCGGCTAGTGGATCGGACCCTGCCGCCTGAACCGATGTCGGCCACGCCCCCTGCCTATAAGTGGGTCTATGCACACGTGTTCATCGTCGGAGAATGAGAGGGCGTCTCCATGAACCAGCGAATCGATGACTTTCTTCCTGCCGGACTCCAGAAGTCGCTGAACTGTGCCTCGTGAGACCCCCATGACGACAGCGGCTTCCTCCTGCTGCCGCCCTTCTCCATCACAGAGGCGCATCGCCTCCAGCTCATCGAGGCCCAGCTCCCGGACGGTGATCTGGGATAGAGGGATCCCTGAGGGCTTGTACAGGTTGTACCCATTGACTCCGCGGCAGTAGCGGGTCTTCTTCTGGCGTGGCATGGTGATGCGAGTATAGACAGGTGTGACCGTGGCGACAATCGCACTTGCTTTTATCTGTGCATATACCCATAATGAAGTGCATCGTAGTTTCCCTGCGATCGCGAAGGAGGAACCATGCCAGGGTTTGATCGAACAGGACCCCGAGGAGTCGGGCCGATGACGGGACGAGGAATGGGGATGTGTGCAACGCCCATGTCGGGAGCAGCAGGATGGGGACGAGGGCGCTTCCGTTCATTTGGATGGGGACGGGGCGCGGGTTTCGGACGAGGCTTCGGTGTCGGGCGAAGCTTCTGCGGACCGGTGGCGCCTGTCTATCCTTCGGCGATGGGCGCGGAGGAGGAACGGACCCTGCTCCGCGACGAGGCCCGTGCGATGGAGGAGGAGCTGAAGCGGATTCAGGCTCGAATCGAGGAGCTGGGGGAGTAGCCTCGGGGTGGCCTCGAGGCCGAGTTCAGGACAGGCTTTGCTGGAAGGATCGGGAAAGGAGAGACTGTGCGTATCTGTTTGACCGCACAAGGGCGCGACCTATCGGCTCAGGTGGATCCGAACTTCGGGCGTGCAAGGTACTACCTCTTCGTTGACGAGAACGGGAGTCTGCAGGAAGCGGTGGAGAACACGCCCGCGGCACACGGAGCGGGCGTGCAGGCCGCTCAGCTGATGGCTCAACATGGAGTGACGGCTGTCATCTCAGGAAGTGTCGGCCCCAACGCACACGGTGGGCTTCAGGCAGCCGGGGTTGCGGTGTACACGGGGGCGTCGGGAACAGTACAGCAAGCCCTGGACGCGTATCATCAGGGCTTGCTGGCCCGAGCGGAAGGACCGACGGGAGACCGTCACAGAGGAGGGCGCGAATGACAAGGCTCTGCATTCCCACCTCCGGTGCTGGGGGATGGGATGACACCGTGGGCGAGCACTTCGGACGTGTCCCTACGTACACGATCATCGATAGCGAGACGGAGGCGCTCAAGGTGGTGGAGAACACGTCCGAGCACGCGGGGGGGAGCGGCTTGCCGGCGGAGATCCTCAGTGGGCTTGGCATTGACGTTCTGCTCTGTCAAGGTGCCGGTCGACGGGCGCTATCGATCCTCTCGGAGAAGGGGATCGAAGCCTGTGTAGGGGTGTCCGGCTCGGTGCGCCAAGCGGTGGATGCGTGGAAGAACGGGGAGCTACGCCGCGCCGGAGAGTCCGATGCTTGTCAACAACACGCGTTTCACGATCCCCATCGATGATCATTACCGTAGCCAGCGGCAAGGGCGGAACCGGGAAGACGACGGTTGCGGTCAACCTGGCGCTCGCTCTGTGTGACTCCGTCCCCGTGCAATTCATCGATGCAGATGTTGAGGCACCAAATGCACACCTGTTCCTCCATCCGGTGCTCGATCCACCGCAGCGGATTGACAAGCTGCTTCCGGTGATCGACGAGGACGCCTGTCAACTCTGTGGTGAGTGCAGTCAGGCCTGCGAGTTCAACGCCATCGCGCAACTGGGCCCTCGGGTGATCGTCTATCCCACGCTCTGTCACGGGTGCGGGCGCTGCCGGCTGGTGTGCAGATTCGACGCGATCTCCGAGGTTTCGCAGCCCTTGGGGGTGGTGCAGGCCGGACAGTCACAGGGCATGGCGTACGTAGAAGGGCGCCTCAACATCGGCGAAGCGATGTCGACACCGATCATCCATGCGCTTCGAGATCGGATCGATCCATCCAAGGTCTGTGTGATCGATGCCCCACCAGGGACAGGGTGTCCGGCGATCGCTGCGATGGCGGCTGCAGACGTGGTGTTGTTGGTGACTGAACCCACGCCGTTCGGGCTGCACGATCTGCGGGCCGCGGTTGCGGTCGCGCGAACCCTCAAGCGATCGATGGCGGTCGTGGTTAACCGCGAAGGGATCGGGGACGATACCGTGGACAGATACTGTAGCGAGGAGGGGATCCCCGTGCTATTGAGGATGGCGTTCAGCCGGGAGATCGCTGCAGCGTATGCGGTCGGTCAGACGCTGCTCTCCCTGGACGTTCGCTGGAAGGATCGTTTCCTCGCGTTGTTTGCGACTCTGTCGGAGCGTTCGTCATGAGGGAAGTACGTCAGATCCTGCTCATCTCCGGAAAGGGCGGTACGGGCAAGACCTCCTTGGCCGGCGCGTTTGCGCTGTTGGCAAGCGACAAGGTTCTGGCCGACTGCGATGTCGACGCAGCGAATCTTCATCTGCTGTTCGAGGGTCGCGTGGTGGATCGAGGAACCTACGTGGGGTCGAAGGAGGCGGTGATCGATCCGGAACGATGTACCCACTGTGGAAAATGTGTGGAGGTCTGCCGATTCCGCGCCATCGACTCAGCGATCACCGTCGACTCGCTGCTATGCGAGGGCTGTGGGGCCTGCCAGACGGTCTGTCCGGCCGAGGCGGTGTCGTTGCAGCCGAGGGTGTCCGGCGAGTGGAGGGTGGAGACCACGGCACACGGAACGCTTGTGACGGCGGAGTTGCTTCCGGGCGAAGAGGCCTCGGGCAAGCTCGTTTCCTACGTCAAGCGGCGCGCCCACCAGTGCGCACAGGACGAGGGGCGATCCTCGATGCTTGTGGATGGGGCGCCGGGAATCGGCTGCCCTGTCATCGCTTCCTTGTCCGGTGTGGACCTCGCCCTGTTGGTGACGGAGCCAAGCCTCTCGGGGTTGCACGACCTTGAGAGAATCCTCGAGGTGACACGCCACTTCAGCATCCCCGCACGGATCGTGATCAACAAACACGATCTCAGCCCGGAGATCTCGGCCCAGATTGAGGCGTTCGCCGTTCGTGAGGACGTGGAGATGGAGGGCGTGATTCCCTACGATCCTGCGGTACCCACAGCGCTCCTTGAGGGGCGTAACGTGGTAGAGAACTTGACCAGCGCAGCGGGGATCGCGATGCGCGAGATCGTCGGCCGCGTCCTGTCAAGGATGGAAGACGGATACGACGAAGGCGAGGGCTGATGATGAAGCCGGACGAAGCTCGTAAGGAGACCGAGGCGCAGAGCCTGCTGTTCGACGAGATGATTCGCACGATTCCACGACGGCTCGTCGTGTTCAGCGGCAAGGGAGGCGTGGGCAAGACCACGGTGGCCGTGAACCTCGCCTATGCCCTCACGAGCGATGTGCATCACGTGGGGCTATTGGATGCGGACATCACCGGTCCCAACGTCCTGCAGATGACGGGGGTGAAGGAAATGGCCCGAGGGACGGGTACACTGATCCTTCCTCACGAGAAGAGCGGCGTACGCATCGTCTCGCTGGCCTCCATGCTTCCGCAGGGGGCGCCGGTCATCTGGAGGGGGCCCATGCGCTCCAGAGTGATTGAGCAGTTTCTCACCGAGACCGACTGGGGAGACGTCGATACGCTGGTGGTCGATCTTCCGCCCGGGACCGGGGATGAAGTGCTGACGATCTCGCAACGCATTGCGCCGCAGATTGCGGTCATCGTCACCACGCCGCAGGAAGTGGCACGAATGGACGCGCGCCGGGCGGCGAACTTCGCCCGAAAGCTGACGATTCCACACATCGGTATTGTGGAGAATATGTCCGGCTTCTCCTGCCCACATTGTGGCCAAGAGATCGCTCTGTTCGGCTCCGGCGCGTCCGTGCACGACGCGGAATCTCTCGGTGTAGATCACTACGGCACGCTGCCGATGGATGCCGAGGCGCCTCAAGAAAGCGATGCCGGGACACCCAACGTCTTGGCGCGTCCGAACAGCCCCTTATCCCAGTCTGTGCAGGCGGTTGCTGCCGTCCTCTCGCTCATCTTCGATGGGCTGTAGAGAGGATGGGCGTTCGTCCTGTCGTGCGAGTGAGTCTCTGTCCTCTCATCGGAGCACGCCGAGGAAGCCCTGCTGTGAAAGAGCGACGAAAGGCTAGCCCTCTTTCGCGAGGGCGGTTCCGTGCCGTGTGCTGCGGACCGTCTTATCCTCTACTCGGCGGGAGTCGCTCCCTCTCAGGGGATGACACCAGATCCTGGTACAGCAAGACGGAGGCGCCCGAAGGGTGTGATGGCGATGGCATGTCGGCAGTGTGGCGATTTCTGTGACCCGGTGTTGCTTCGAGCCACGAGGCGTTCCATTCGTTCTGACCGATCGCCGGATGGCGACGAGTTCATCCCGAAGCACTGGCGGCGCATCTCCAAAGCAGAAGCGTTCCACCGTTGTCCCCCTGCTGAGCGGGAGCCACTCCACGGGACGCTGCTACTGCCTCTCTGATTGTTTTGATCCGGAAGAACGATGCTGCACAGCACACGAAGAAAGTCCTTCACTCTGCCGTGCGTCTCCAAACAACCTCCGCATCGAAGGAAGGCCTCTACGGCTTCGCACGTCCCCCGACTGCGGCTACAACGAGCGTTGAGTCTGAGCGCCGAAGGAGTAAGGACGGCGTGAGGTCAGGACGGTAGGGGTTGCCTGGCCATGGCGGCTGCGTCCGTATCGTTGCGGAGCCATCTTCGCAGCCATCGAAGCACCATGGCTGTCCCTACGCATCCGACCGCACTTCCGAAGGGGAACACGAAGACCAACGAGAGGGTGTCTATGATGACCCCGCTGACGACCGGACCCAGCGCCTGGCCTACGGCGAACGCGCTTCCTTGGAGTCCAGCCAACGTGGCCATGCCGTGAGTCCTTCCGATCTCTGTTCGCATCGCCACCAGGGACGCCCTGCCCAGCGCGGAGAACGCGCCCATGGCGAACGTGAGTACGGCCATACTCACGGACGACTGGAGGAATGGAACGGCCAACAGCACCAACGGAGCGAACACGCTTCCCACCACGATCTGACGGATGCGAGGATATCGGTCCGCCAGGAAGCCGAACGGGACTTGGAGCAATCCCTCTGCCAGCATGTAGGTGGACAGGACCAGTCCGATGCTCGCTTCCCCCGCGGCGAAAGAAGCGACGGCAAACAGAGGGTAGAAGGCGGTGAACGACTGGCGCCAGAACCCACGCGTCATGAAGTAGATCATCATGGCCTTCACGGCGTCGTTGCCCAGCACCTTGCGCATCGGGACGATTGCCTTCGGCACGGCAGTTCGCCTCGTGCGTGTCACCGGATCAACCGGCACGGTGAGAACCACCAGCAGAAGAGACAACACACTCAGTCCGCCCATCACGCAGAACGCTGCGTCGTACGACCAGAAACCACCGATCATACCGCCCAACAGCGGGCCGAACGCCATGCCGATGAACTGGGAGGAGTAGAACGCGTTCAAGGTGCGGCCCTCTTTTCCCCGTGGGGTCAGATCTCCCACGTATGCTTGGGCGATCGGCGTCACCATCACCGATCCAATGCCCTGCAGAAAACGGAACACCCCGAGTAACCAGAGGCGATCTGCGGAGACGTAGAGGACGGAGACACAGGCATAGATGGCAAGGCCTCCAACGATCAAGGTGCGGCGGCCGATGCGGTCCGAGAGGCGGCCCACGAACGGCGCGAACACGGCGCGAGAAACGGAGAACGCAGTGAAGACCAACCCCAATTGGACGGCGGATGCTGCAAAAGCGCTTGCGTACAGTGGAAGGATCGGGGAGATGATCCCCAACCCCAGCTGTGCCGTCGCGGTTGCAAAGAACAGACTCGCAAAGATACGGATCAAGACAACCCCTCTGCTCGCACGAGAGGGTACCTGCGGCAACAGGCGATGTCCACCGCCCGAAAGAGAAGTCTACCCTACGGTCCTCTCATCTTCGGAGGAGAGACTCACGCCTTCTTCTTTGGATGGCGACGACCAGCCGAGGGAGCGTTAGTCTGTTCCCTCGGATCGGCGTGCGATTCGGCCCTCAACCCCCGGCGACACGGGGGCATGGACGTTGAGATACTCTGCCAACGCCTCGGAGAGAAGCCAGCCTGTCGGAAACGTATCGGGATGCGCAGCAGCACCGGCGAGGATGTTGAACCCGTCCCCTCCACCGGCAAGGAAATCGTTGGTGGCCACCGTGTACACCTCATCTGCTTCGACAGGTACATACGTGGCCGATGCGTTGTCCCAGACGTCCGCTGCCAGCACTCGGGCGCCCGCATCGGCAGCGGGGTCATGCATGAACCGCAGCCCGCCGATCTGAAGGAACTGCCCTGAACCGTCCTCAACTCGCGCGACGCTGTGTTCGAGCACGTGCACTAGCTCGGTGCCACTGAGCCTGAGTACGGTGATCCGATTCCCGTATGGGAGGACATCGAGCACATGTCCTAGGGTGATCATCCCTTGGGGAATCGATGCACGGATCCCTCCTCCGTTCTGAAGGGCGATGGTTGTGCCCAGATCGCGTGTCTTCCACAGCATCGCGTCGCAGATGAGGTTGCCGAGATTGGTCTCGTGCGAACGGACATCGTCGCGTGCGCCGTTCAGCGGAACCGTAGTGGCTCCGACGATCGATGACAGGGCATCGAGGACAGCACGTTCATGGGGCTCCAGGAGCAGGAGCAACTCTGGGTCCTCCGGCACGGACGGATCCATGGGGAGAAGCTCCCCTTGGTATCGAACGAGAGTTCCTTGTGCGTTGAATGCGAGGTCCAGATGTCCCAAGAATCTGCCCCCTTCGTTTGCGGTAACGACCAGTACGGGGGTTCCGTCGGGAGAGTGAACCACGACGGGGACCTCAATCGGTAGGGTGTGCGAGTGGCCGCCCACAATGACATCGATGCCGTCCACCGCGACGGCGAGCTCTAGGTCTTGCTCGAACCCCAGATGGGTGAGCGCGATGACGGTATCGACCCTCTGGGACTGAAGATGGCGGACCGTCTGACGAGCAGCTTCGACCGCACCACGGAACAGGACCTGAGGTCCCGGGCTTGAGGTGATCTCTGTTTGCTCTGTGGTCAGGCCGAACACGGCCACCGACTGTCGATTGAACGTGAAGACGGCGTAGGGAAGGATCGAGCCGCCCAGATCCGGGTCGAGCATGGCGTCGATGTTGGCCGAGAGCACGGGAAACTTCACCTGTTGGATGAACCGTGCCAACTCTGCCGGGCCCGCGTCGAACTCATGGTTTCCCAGGCACATCGCATCATACCCGAGATAGTTCATGACATCGGCGACGAGATCCGCCCCCCCAACGGTGAACAACAGGTTTCCCTGGAACTGGTCACCGGCATCGAGGACTAGCACGTGGCCATTCCCGGCGCGGACGGACTGGATGGCGGTGGCGAGCCGAGCGACACCTCCAAGCGCGTCAGAGCCCGATGGGGTAGTGTACTGCGAGTGCACATCATTGGTATGAAGCAACGTCAACTCAAATAGTGGTTCTTCTGACGGGGTAAGCCACATCCATCCGAGGACCGCAACCCCGGCCAGTGCCAGGCCGAGGAGCATCAGTTTTCCGTTCATCGAGACCTCCTTGTCGGTGACGGCGCCACGGCATTCTCCTCGCAACGCGACTCGATCTGCAAGACGGAACTCGCGCGATGAGATCCCCCGTGTCAAGGGCGCACTCCTCAGACGGGGTGGTGAGGATCGGGATCGACCGGTCTGTTGCTGTACAATGCTCGCACCGGATGAAGGAGGTTAGGATGGGTGTGTATGGGAAGACTCCGCTTCCGGCGGACTCTCTCGATCAGCTGCGATGGATGAACGGTGCGTGGGTTGAGGATCGTGAGGCGCGGCGATGCGAGGAGATCTGGTCCACCGTGGATGCGCACACCCTCATGGGGATGTTCCGATGGATTGCCGATGACGAGGTGTCGTTCTACGAGTTCATGGTCGTCAACCGAACCGACTCGGGCGTCGAGCTTCACGTGAAGCACTTCCACCCATCGCTTGTGGCTTGGGAGGAACGGCAGCACTACCAAGCGTTCGTGCTGACCGAGCTCGGTCCAACGCGCGCAGTGTTCGCAGCCGTTCGCTGTGCGGACGACCCTGAAGATGACGAGGATGAGGGTGCGAGCGGCTGGCTTGTCTACGAGCTTCTTGACCCTTGTCATCTTCAGGTGGAGCTGATACAGGCCGACGAAGAGGTCAAGCTGACGTTTCATTTCGTGCGGGAGGTCTAGCGCTCCTCATCAACCGATCGTCCGCGCCCCGGCAACGGGGGGAGTGCAGCCAGTACGGTCGAAGGATCGCATCGGGATTCGGGGGGACAGGCGCGCTCGATGTCGGGGAGACGTTCAATCAGTCGGGACAACGGATGCTCCGCACAGAGAATACCGACCGCGCCGACGGCGTGAGAGAAGGCGAGACATCGCAGCTGCGCCTCGAGATCGTCGAGCCACTCGGACACGATGCCGAACAGCGGGTATTCGCTCCGTCGACGAAACGCTTGAGACTCGGAAACCACAAGGTCCTTCTGTCCGGAGATCACCAGAGCGGTGGTCTCCGCTAAGCCTTCATTGAGCCAGGAGGAGACGTGCATTCCTTCCTGTCCGTCGCCCAATCGCTTGATCGATCCTGTTCGCTCGGCGATGAACTGATGCGTGATCTCGTGCGCGAGGAGCCGAAGCATTCTCCCGGGATCGGCGTTCTTGACGTTACAGCGCACGGAGTGCAGTACGATCAGCGCTTGATCCTCATCGCAGAACGGAGCCATCGCCATGGAGGGGGGAATGCGTCGGTCGAGCGTCCGCTGGGCTTCGGAAGACGCGGCATAGCAGCAGACATGAAGGCGTCGACTTGAAGACCAGGAAAGCTCTTCACGTACACGACACAGCGCGACAGAGACCAACTCGGCGAGGAACGCAAGATGGTGCGGATCCTCGTCTGGGGCGGCGTGGAGCCAGAACTCTGCGTGCTGCTCCGCGCGGTACCCGCGAGGTACGTAGAGCAACCCGTCATGCATCGCCTAAGTCCTGTTGGGTGGAACGTGAGTTGAGACGAAGCCAACCGGGGATCCGGCGTTCGGCCTGCCGAAGCTCCCGGCGAAGGGCGGATGTCTCCGGCTCTCGCTGCTCCAGCAGGCGCCAGAAGGCCTGTGAGTGGTCTGGCTGGAGGAGGTGACACAGCTCATGGTGGAGCACGTACCGCACCAAAGGGGGAGAGAGGAAGAGCAGTTGCGCGTTCAGACTAATCGTTCCGGAGGAAGAGCAGCTGCCCCACCGTGTCTTCTGGCAGCGGATAGACACGCGTTGGGGCCTGTGCCCTATCGAATGAGCGCATGTCTCCAGCCAAGGAATCAGGTGGACATGGCCTTGCTGGACGACCCATCTTCGCAGCGCGGCTCGCCAGAGATCCGTCTGCTCGACATCCCCTCGAACGCTCAAGGCGATCCCTGTATCGGACACGACGCACCGCTTTGCATTGGCGTGGTGCCACCAGTCGACCGACCACTCGCGATCGATGGCGGGAAAGACGATCCGATCAGGGCGACTCTCGGCGGTCTTCCTCCATGCGTGCTGCAGAGCATGGCGGGCCAGTGCACGGGCCACCCAATCTCTGTGGGTCTGCAGCAGGGCCGGGATGTGTGCCCGAGGGAAGCCTTGCGGAAGGACGACGAGCACCTCGCCGTCCGGCGTGATCTGAAGACGCACGTGTCGAGCGCGGGCGCTCTCACGAATGGTGTAGTCGGAGAGACCGAAAGAGTTGACTTCATCCCTCATCTTCCTGCAAGCGTAGAGGATTCTCCGCTCGCCGACAACAGGCGGGTGAACGCTACGGGATCCTCATTTACGTCGCGAGATGCCTGCTTTGAACTCCTGTGCTACGATGGATCGGAGGTGACGCTATGAAGGAATTCTCGCTGATGATCGGAAACTGCCCGGGAGCGTTGGTGGAGGTGGCGCAGGAGTTGAAGACGGATCGCGTGGGGATCGAAGGCATTGCCGGACTGACCGTGCTTGAGGAGGGGGTTGTGAGTATGGTCACCGACAACCCCGGCGCGACGAGGAAGAAGCTGAAGGAGATGGAGATCGATTTCGAGGAGCGCGAGGCCATCGTCATGGACCTTCCACACCATCCTGGAGAACTGGCCACGCTCCTATCACGTCTCAAGGAAGACCGCATCAACGTGCTCTCCATCTACGCCGGGGTGGAGAGGAATACCTTGATCTTCACTGTGGATCAGGTCGACAGGACCAAACAGATCCTGCGGATCGAGTAGTTTGAGGACGAACGCCTTTGCGGGAGGCCGGTTGCATCAGGCGGACGTTCCGTAGAGCGTGGACCCCGTTACGAGGAGATCGCAAAACGCGTGGTTTCCTCTCCGGTCTCGCCCATGGGCTGTGTTACCGGTACGATTAGACTGCAGGAACGCAGCACCGCGGAGGGAGTCTCATGAGAAAGCATCGGTTGATCGTGAATCCGGCGGCGGGTGGGGGAGCGGCGCAGACCATCCTTCCGGTCATCGAGCGCGAGCTACAGCGTCTGGGGGTGGTGTATGACGTCGTCCAAACCCTGCAGCCGCTTCACGGTGTGGCGTTGGCCAAGACGGCGGCCGCCGCGGTCGATGTGGTGGTCGCGGTAGGAGGAGACGGGACGTCCAACGAGGTCATCAACGGGCTGATGCAGGCACAGAACGAAGGGCATCGCGCAGCGTTGGGGGTCCTGTGTGTGGGGCGAGGGAACGACTTCGCCTTCGGTATGGGGGTTCCCGGGGAGGTACTCGAGGGGTGCCGCGTACTGAGCGCCGGAGTCCTGCGATCGATCGATGTGGGAC
>CAZQHD010000053.1:0-13995 GCA_964593295.1 uncultured Thermotogae bacterium
GTGCTCCTCTCCCACAAGCGGATCCCCGAGGCGATGGCGCTCTTGCTCGATCTCCCCGAGACGAGCATCGACGGCTATCTGGCCCCGGGGCACGTCTCCACGATCATCGGACTCTCCCCGTACCGCGAACAGCTCGGTCCGTTCGGCCTTCCCATCGTGGTCGGCGGCTTTGAGCCGCTGGATGTGCTATACGCGGTCGCCCTCTTGCTTAGGCAGATCCGGGATGGTCGCGGCTTGGTCGAGAACGCGTTCCCGCGCGCCGTTGCAGACGAAGGCAACCGTGCCGCCCAAGCGATGATCGACGCGGTCTTCGAGCCTGCGGATGTCACGTGGCGGGGGATCGGGCAGATCCCGCGCTCTGGATACCAGCTTCGTCCGGCGTATGCCCACGCGGACGCACGCCAACGCTTCTCAATCCAAGGGATCTGCGGCGAGGAGGAAGTCTCCGGATGTCGTTGCGCGGATGTACTCACGGCCCGTGCGGTCCCCAGCGACTGCCCCCTTTTCCGAACTCGGTGTACACCGACGGAGCCGGTCGGGCCGTGCATGGTGGGTTCGGAGGGCGCTTGCAGCATCTGGTTTCGCTATGGGGGACGGGAGGTCCTGTGAGCTCCACGCCTAAGCGCATCTCCCCCCTGCATGGTGCCGGCGGTCAGTTGATGGAGCAGCTGCTCGCCGAGCATGTTCTTCCCCATGTCAGCGGCCGGCGGGTGGGACGCATCGACCTGAGCGCACTGGATGACGGGGCAACGATCGAGATCCCGCCCTCCGGCGAGCTCGTCATGACCACGGACAGCCATGTGGTCAAGCCGATCTTCTTCCCCGGCGGCGACATCGGCACGCTGGCCGCGGCCGGCACACTGAACGATCTGGCGGTGATGGGCGCACGTCCGTTGGCGCTCAGCCTGGCCGTGATCCTCGAGGAGGACTTCCTCGTCGCGGATGTCGACCGGATCGTCCGCTCCTTCGCCGAGACGCTCCGAAGCTCGGATGCCACCGTAGTCTGCGGCGATACCAAGGTCATGGGCCGCGGCGAACTCGACGGCATCGTCATCAACACGACCGGCCTCGGCGTCGCCGATCCGGCGATCCGCGACGCGGGTGCCCGCCCCGGCGACATCATCCTGGTCTCTGGAACGATCGGAGATCACGGCATGGCACTGTTGGCGGCACGAGAGGAGTTCCACCTGGACAGTCCGCTGGTCTCGGATGTCGCCTCTCTTTGGCCGCTGATCCGCACGCTGCTTCCGTTGGGAGGCATTCACGCCATGAAGGATCCCACCCGCGGCGGTCTCGCAGCGGCATTGAACGAAATGGCGCGCAAGTCTGACACCACCCTCCAAATTGACCAAACACGCATCCCCATTCGCGAGTCGGTCCTTGGATTGTCCGATCTGCTGGGCATCTCTCCCCTGGAGGTCGCCAACGAGGGCAAGGCCCTCCTGATCGTGTCGCCGGAGGTTGCAGACCAGGTCCTGGCAAGGCTCCGAGCCCATCCGTTGGGACGCGAGGCGGCGGCGATCGGCCACGTAGACAGCGAATTCCCGGGTCGTGTGGTCGTTACAACCTCGGTGGGGGGACGCCGCTTTCTGGAGATGCCACTCGGCGATCCGGTGCCGCGGATCTGCTAGCAAACTGCAACGCGCTGCGCGACTGGCTCGCGAGCCGAGTGCACAGCACGCCTATCTCGCCAGCCACGCCCGTCGGTCCCGCACTGTCGGCTCCTGAGATTGACACGACGGACAGTAGTAGGTCTTGGTCTGTGCGTACCGGATCTCGACGATCTTCGTGGCGCACGCGAGACATGGAAGCCCCGTTCGTCCGTAGACACGCGCAAACGGACGTTCATGGGGGGTAAGCGTTGCGCCTCCTGCAAGCGCGGCGATCTCATCGACCGCAAGCGAGAGAACCGTTCGGATCGCTCCATGCAACGCCGCGATCTCGTCTTGGCTCAGTGTGGATGCGTATCGAATCGGCGAGAGCTTGGCCGCAAACAGGATCTCGTCGGCATACGCCGTACCGATCCCCGCCACGATCAACGGATCCAGCAGCAGATGCTTGATCTGACGTCGCTTGCCGCGCATCGCCTCCGCCAAGCAGGCCCTGGTGAACTCATCGGTTAACGGCTCCACCCCCGAGTTCGCAATGCCTTCAACATCTTGCGGGTCACGCACCACATGGACACACGCTTGGTGGACATCTGCGCTCTCGATGACACGCAGATCCTCGCCCCCTTCGAGAGAAAGCCGGAACGCCGTTGCCTTGGTCGTCGCCGTCTGCGAGCCGCACAACACCAACCGACCGGCCTGCATCAGATGGATCACCAAATGGAGTCCGAGGTCCAGAGAGAACACGAGGTGTTTCCCGCGTCGCTGCACGGCCGACAGGTGCGCTCCGATCAGATCATCCACCGCAGGGTCCACCGTCTTGAGAGTCCACGGATGCCGACTGCTTGCGCCACAGATCCGACGTCCTCCAATCCTCTCGTTGAGCAGCTGGGCCATGACTTCCAGTTCGGGCAGTTCGAGCATCTCTCTCCTCCCTGCAATGAGTATACCCCCCTGGGGAGAAGACGTGCTCCCTGCCGGGGCCTTCCCATCGTCCGTTCTACGAGGGACTCACGTCATCACATGCAACACGGCTCTCGGGGAGAATCGATGCAGGAGACTCATGACGAAACAACGTAAGGCCCTCATCGCTCGGCTGTCGATATGCCTTTGTATGTTCCTCTATGGATGCTTTGGGGCACCGTCGGTGAACCTCAGCGGAACTTGGGCCGGATCCATAACCTACACTACCGGGCCCGCAGCCGGCTTCGCCTTTCCTCTGACACTTCATCTGACACAGGATCCCGGCGGCATCGAAGGCACAGTCACGCTACGCAGCCACGCCGACCATACCTATGATCTTCCCATTGCGCACAGCAGATCCCGCGCGGAGACCGTCCTGTTGGTGGCTCGCGGCAACAACCCGTGGGTCCCCGGGGAGCCCAGCATTGAGTTGACGTTGGACGGAGAGCACGATCCTGGGCGCCTCATGGGCGTCGGGACCCAGCGCATCGAGCAGGCCATCTATGCGTTCACCTGGGAAGCCACGCGCTCCAGCGATGCCGATGTAACGACCGTTCGCCTGGATCAACGGTAGTACCAGATACTCTCGTAGTCGCGGGGATCCTCCCCCCCCGCCTCCATCTTCTCCAGGTACTCGTAGATGGAGACATCAGTGAACGTCCACGGGGCCACCGGCGCAATCCCTTTTTCCCAGGGATGAATCCGGTAGATGCGTCGCCCGTCCGGACGGACACCGATCCATTCTCGGTCTTGCGCTGCTCTCAGATGGTGTTTGCCGAGCCGCGGTACGTTGAACACAGGTTCATCCGTTCTCATGATGCCTGGAAGCAACCGCGCCTCCTCTTTGCGTTCCTGCAGCATGCGCGCAATCGGCACCAGATACTCTTTGTGCTCGGACTTCCCTTTCGGATAGAACGTGTAGTACGGCACGATACCCGCTCGATTCAGCGCCACCCGGGTGGCGGCATTCTGGAACCGTCGACTGGTATGCACGGTGAACACCAATTGGTTGAACACGCTGATCCCGCGCCGCTTCAGACGGCTGACCGCCTGCGTAAGCTCCGGCGTGATCTCCAGACCACTCTGCACGTGTGTCACGAGCGAGATGTTGCGCCTTCCCGGGTCCAACAGTCCGCCGAGCCGATCTGCCAACGCGCCCGTGATCCGCATGGGAAGCGTCACTGGAATGCGTGTCCCAATGCGAATGTGTCGGACATGAGGCATCGCGGCCAGGCGCTCCAGAACGTAGAACAACAGATTGTCCGGGAGGACGAGCGGGTCGCCTCCGGTCACGAGCACATCGAAGATGGCCGAATGACGTGATAACCAGTCCAACGCCGGATCGAGATCGGCAGCGGACGGCAACCGCTCCCACACCATGGCGTCATCGATCTCCCAGTTTCGCTGACAGTACGTGCAGATCTGCGGGCAGACCCCGCACACCTTGATGATCGCGACGTGTGGATACCGACGCGTGATGCGATCCTGCGGGGAGGTATCGTGCTCACGCATGAAGTCCAGCGCCTCGCTTCGATCACACTTGTGCCGGGCCATGGAGCGTACGAGATGCCGCGAAGGCATCACCTGCGCGCGAACCTGCTCGTCCTGTCGACGACACGCGGACGCAAAGTCGAACAGAGAAAGATAGTAGGGTGTGATTCCCCAGGGGATGCCCGCCTCCACCGCCTCTCGTACTGCCGTTGCCTCACGGCCCGTCAGCGGCACCAGTGCACGCAAGGTCTCAGCACCTCGCCTTCCCTTCAGCACGTGGCGTGCCTGCCACCCCCAGTCATCCCACGCCGCCTCTCCCACACCGAAGACCTCCCGGATCCGTCTCTGGTTGGACTCGCGCTGTCGTCGGAGAGGCTCGTCGAGTCCGCACGGATACTGATCCATTCGAACTTGTACGCGCTCTGCCGCTTCATCGAGGAATCTCGATCTGCGCTTGGCGGCCCGACGGCCTTCTTCCGGTAGACCGTGGATGTGCGCTTCGACGCGGCTTCGCTCCTTTCCGACCCACCCTCGGACCCAGTCAGGATCGCCACGCATTGCCTTGAACAGGTGTCGCATCTCCTCCACAAACCCTGGAACCTCTTCGGGCTCCCGGTCTCCTTTCGCCAGTTCCCAGAGAACCTTGATCGTGCTCATGCCGGCGGCCGACTCGTTCTCTCGCGAAAGGAACGTCTCCAATGCGTGAATGGCATCCCATTGTAGGGATCGCTCTAGTGGCTCGACGTCGTCCTGACCCCGCAGGAGTGCAGTGGTCGCTCGTTGCAGTTCCTGTCGAACCAGCTGCCTGGCATGCTCAACGGTCTCTGCCCGCATCAGTGCCCCTCGGATCGGTTCAGCGTCCGTCCACACCGCGGCGCCGAGTGCGGCTTGCTCTTGCGTGTGCATGCCCATAGAGCCTCCTCTGGATCCAAACCCACCGTGGCCAGGAATCCCTTGCAGGAATCCTTGTTCGCGCAGATGAGGCGGGATGCCTCTCGCACGCGGGAAAAAGCTGCCTCTCTGATCTGGATCGATGTTCGTGCTTTGCTTCTACGAGGTCCGAAGACCCGGTCTTGCGCAGGATCTACCTACGTGTCTTGCGTCGAATCCCATGCTGCGATGGAACAGCAAAACACCGCAGCATAAGTATACCCGATTCCGGGCCGAGGTCGAAGGGAAACCGCGCCCGGGCGCTAGACCCGGCCCTCACGACGATCTCTCTTCTGTAGAGAGATGGGTCGGTCCTGCGCAGGACCGTAGCCGCCACCGCCCGGGGTGCGTAGACTGATCGTGTCCCCCCGCCCAAGTCGTGTGACCCCCTTGGAGGGAAGAAGATGCTCCTGCCCGTCTCGGATCACCACGTTCTTCCCGACCGCGCCCGCCTCTCCGCCTGCCACGCCGTATGGCCTCGTCGTGCGACGCTCGGTAAGGAATGAGGCGCGCGCGGACGGAGCGAGACAGGTCAGATCGCGGCGGATGCCCAGCCCTCCTCGGTAGCGACCCTCTCCCCCAGTTCCTGGAACAAGCTCATAGCACTCCACCCGAAGCGGATAGCTGCTCTCCAACGACTCCACCGGTGTATTGAGCGTGTTGGTCATATGCGAGTGAACCCCGTCGATCCCATCACGGTCCCGACGCGCTCCGAACCCTCCGCCGATCGTCTCGTACAACGCGAACGGTTTCTGTCCAGACGGATCGATCCCCCCGATGGCGAGATTGTTCATCGTCCCTTGGCATGCGGCGATCGCACGGTCTGGCGCCAGACGCCCCAGCGCCCCGAGCACGACGTCGACGATCCGTTGCGAGGTCTCCAGATTGCCTCCCACCACGGGGGCCGGGCAGGTCGCGTCCACCAAACTCCCTTCCGTAGTGATGATCTGGATCGGCCGATAGCAGCCGGCATTGGCCGGGATCTCCGGATCGGTGAACGCGCGAACCGCGAAATAGACAGCGGAGGCCGTCACAGCGAAGACAGCGTTCACCGGCCCGGCCACCTGACTCGCCGTCCCCTCGAAATCCAGTACGATCCTCTCGCCTTGCGTCTGGATTCGAACACAGATTGGGATCTCCTCGCCGGTGATCCCATCGTCATCGAGCGCGTCCTCGAAGCTCACCGTCCCTTGGGGAAGGAGGCAAAGCGCCTGCTGCATGCGACGCTCAGAGTACAGAAGCAGCTCCTCCATCCCCAACGCGAGCTCCCGATATCCTATGCGTCGACAGAGGTCCAACCATCGATCGGCTCCCGTGAGACATGAGGCCTTCTGGGCACGCAGATCTCCCCAGCGCTCTTCCGGCGTACGTACATTGGCCAGGATCATCTCAAGCAGATCCCGGTCGAGTTCTCCTCCCCTCCAGAGGCGAACCGGCGGAATCCTGAGTCCCTCCTGAAAGATCTCCTCCGAGTCTCCGCACAGGCTGCCCGGCTCCTTGCCGCCCACATCGGCATGATGGGCGCGGTTCGCCACATACCCAATGTGCAACCCCTCCAGGTAAACAGGGGCGACGAACGTGAGGTCCGGAAGATGCGCTCCCCCGGAGTAGGGATCGTTGACCACAACGACATCGCCTGCAGAGAGTGCAGGCAGCTGGGCGATCACTGCCGCCACCGAGTATGGCATCGCCCCTAAATGGACAGGAATCGACTCCGCTTGGGCGATCATCTCCCCCTGCACCGTGAACACGGCGCTGGAGCAGTCTCTTCGCTCCTTGATGTTTGGGCTGTACGCCGATCGTACGAGGTTCGCGTTCATCTCCTCGGCCACCGAGGAGATCGCATGGCGGATCACCTCCAGGCTGACCGCATCCACGTGACCTCTTCTCTGGTTCATTGGATCTCCAGGATGATGTTCCCACGTGCATCGCGCATTCCCATGGCCTCCGGAGGAACGAGCAGTGTCGCATCCGGTCCCCAGAGGACAGCGGGCCCGTGAACCTGTTGCCCGGCCTGCAGCCCCCGACGGTCGATCACATCAGCCACCCTCGGTCCGTCGACAGAGAACCAGACAGGCGAACGCAGCTGGGGATGCACGGGCGCACACACCTCTGTGCCATGATACGAGAACTCCACCGGTTGGGTCAGGCGGACGCGCAGCGCCACCAGCTCAACCTCCTCGCTCCGCGCATCATGACCATAGCGCCGACGGTGCTCGTGGTGAAATGCGTCAACCCACGCCGAGAGCTTGTCCTGTGTGATGCATGAGGATCGTAGATCCGGAAGCTTCACGTTCAGCTCGTGTGACTGCCCGCGGTAGCGCAGGTCGGCAGACACCTCCCGCCGAGGGGAGACCACCGATCCGTCTCCCTCTCCACTGAGTTCGCTTTGCATCCGTTGCTCCAGCGAGCGCAGGATCTCCTCAACCTCCTCGGGTCGGATCGCGGAGATCGGTCGCAACACGCTCCGCCCAAGATCTCTGCCCACATCGCTGGCCACCAACCCCATCGCGGAGAGAACGCCGGCAACTGCAGGAACGACCACTCGGGGAATCGACAGACGTCGGGCGATGGCCACCGCGTGCAGCGGTCCCGCGCCTCCAAACGCCAGCAGTGAGAACCGGCGTGGGTCATGGCCACGCTCGACCGAGATCACGCGGACGGCCCGCTCCATCGCTGCATCCGCCACCTCAAGGATCCCAAGCGCCGCCTCTTCGATCGACATCGACAGTTCAGCCGCCACCGTACGCACCGCCACGCGTGCGGCCTGAAGGTCCACCACCGTCGCGCCGCCCAACGGCCACTCCGGTCGAAGATGCCCGAGGACAGCATGCGCGTCACTGACCGTGGGGAGAACGCCTCCTTGCCCATAGCACGCAGGACCCGGCATCGCTCCTGCACTTCGAGGTCCCACACGAAGCGCCCCGCCGGGATCCACCCACGCGATGCTTCCGCCCCCGGCTCCAATCGTATGGATCTCATGCATCCGGACGCCCACGGGGTGACCGCCTACGTTGCCCGTGCTTGTCTGCCCGATCTCACCATCGTTGATCAGCGCAACATCGCAGCTGGTCCCCCCCATGTCCATCGTGATCAGGTCCGCCAGCCCGAGTGACCTGCCGATCACGCGCGCACCTTGAACCCCCGCCGCCGGACCGGAGAGTAGAATTCGGACCGGCTCGCGCTGCGCCTGGTCTGTGCCGATCACGGTTCCACTCGATTGCATGATCTGCCATGCAGGTTCTAGACCCCGTTTTGCACCCCCGACCTCAAGGCTGCGAAGATACCGTTCGATCCGCGGTCGAAGCGCTGCACAGACGACCGTTGTGGATGTCCTTTCATACTCCCGGAACTCCGGCAAGACCTCCGACGACAGCGTGATCGGCAGGCCGAGCGCATCCTCAAGAATCGCTCGTGCCCTTTGCTCGTGCGCCGGATCAAGATAGGAGAAGAGAAAGACAACCGCGATCGTCTTCACGCTGGAACGCCCGATTCTCTCCGCAACACCTCGCACTTCCTCTTCAAGTAGAGGGCGCAGAACGTCGCCGGACGCGTCCAGGCGCTCCGAACACTCGTAGCGATGCTCTCGCGACACGATGGGAGGCTGACGCATGACCCGCAGATCGTACAACCCTGTTCGATTCTGTCTGCCAATCTCCAAGACATCCCGGAACCCGCGTGTGGTGAGTAAGGCAGTCTCCGCCCATTGTCCCTCCAGCAGCGCATTCGTGGCAACCGTCGAGCCGTGGGAGATCCTACAGAGATCCGACGGAACGATTTCGCCCCGCCGGATCAGCGCGTCCAGCGCATCCAGAACACCTCTCTCCGGGGTCTCCGGAGTCGCCGGGAACTTGTGCAGCCGCAGTGCATCTCCGCTCCACAGCACCACATCGATGAACGTGCCTCCGATATCGATCCCCACCGTTTGATTCACAGTGTCCCGAGTATAGATCTGTCCACGACGACCATCCATGCTACCGAAGCCATCCCAGCAGCAGCGTGATGGTGAACAGGCTCAGCCCGGTCGAGACGAGCACGGTTGACGAGGCAAGGGCATTCTGGCGGTTGTAGTTCGCGGTGAGAACGATGGCATTCACTGCGCTGGGCATCGCCGCTTGGATCACCAACACCGCTCGCACCAGTCCGCCGATGCCCAGCACAACGGCTGCCGCCCATACCAGCATCGGCGGCACCAGCAGCTTGATCAGGCTCAGCTCCACCGCCGTCCGTCCGACCTCGCGAAACTGACGCACTCGAACCCTCGACAACTGAAACCCAAGCATCAGCAACTGACAAGGAATCGCGGCATCCGCAAGCAGTCCCACCGCACGATGGATCCCGATGGGCAACGAAATCGATGCTTGGCGAAGCACCCACGCGAGCACAAACGCATACAGGTACGGGGCACGTGCCACACGACCGAGACTGCCGTACCAACAGTCTCCTTTACGCCATGCGGCCACCGCGACCCCAAGCGTCCCCTGAAGAAGAAGCGAGACCAGCACGAACACCACACCCAGCGCGAATCCAGGCTCGCCCCATGCGAACAGAAGCACGGGAAGCCCGTAGTTTCCGCAGTTGGGGAAGGTAAGCACAAGCGATCCCGTCGCCTGGGTGTCCTCGTTCCATCCACACATGCGACCGAGCACTCGGGAGAGGATCAGCATGACTCCGTGTACCCCGACGGTCACGGCGGCGATGGTTGCCACGCGCCCCCACTCCACCTCCGAGCGGTAGATTGCTTGGAACACCAGCGCGGGGCCGAGCACATAGAACAGAAGCTTTGCCCAGGTCGTCGCCTCGGATCGGATGCTTCGACCGACGAGGAATCCACATCCGGCGACCAGGGCGATCGGGACCATTACATCGAGTAGATGAAGCACGGATCCGCCGCCTCCCGTACTGCTGGATGGGCTGAGTGTCTGTCAGATCCTCGTAGGACGCAACTGCCCTACCTCTTCCCGCCTCGCTCCCGTACAATCTGCCGCACGGAAGAGGAGGCACCGTTGAAGCCAACGCATCATGTGCTGATCACAGGGGCTTGCGGACAGATCGGCTCTGAACTGACCCCTGTTCTTCGAGCCCGATACGGCCGCGAGCATGTACTCGCCAGTGACATCCGCACCCCAGCGGGAGTCTGTGTGCAGGATAAAGGACCTTACATCCTGCTGGATGTGTGTGATCGAGATCGGCTCCGGTCGATCATCGACCAGCACGAGATCGATACCGTATATCACATGGCCGCCATCCTCTCAGCCACGGGCGAGCAGCGACCTCAGGTCGCGTGGGATGTGAACATCTGCGGACTGCTGAACGTACTCGAAGTGGCGCGCGAGCATCCTGACGCGTTGCGCGTCTTCTGTCCAAGCTCGATTGCCGTGTTCGGTTCGAGCGCTCCCAAGGTGCGTACGCCGCAAGCTACTGTTCTCCAGCCGGCCACAATGTACGGGATCACCAAGGTCACTGGGGAGATGCTGGGAGAGTATTACGCACGGCGGTTCGGCGTCGACGTTCGCGGCGTCCGGTACCCGGGGATCATCTCCTCGGTGACACCCCCGGGCGGCGGCACGACGGACTATGCGGTGGACATCTTCTACCACGCGGTGCGTCACGAACCGTACACCGCCTTCGTCCGAGAGGATACGGTGCTTCCGATGATGTACATGCCGGACTGCATCAAGGCTACACTCGATCTGATGGACACAGAGTTCGATGCACTCGACGACCACTGCAACTTCAACATCTCGTCGATGAGTTTCTCGGTCGCCGAGTTGGCAGAGGAGATCCGGAAACACATCCCGGGGTTCGTCTGCCGCTACCAACCGGACGAACGCCAGCAGATCGCCGATTCATGGCCACAATCGGTGGATGACACACCGGCCCGCATGCAATGGGGTTGGGCGCCACAGTTCGATCTATCGACCATGGTCGAGGATATGCTGGTCAAGCTACGCGCCCGCCTTCTCTAGTGATTCGTGTGTGCCCGAGACCAAAGACAACAGAGTGCAGCCCGTCACACACTGTGCACAGGCTGCACTCTGCCGGCCCTGCGATGGCCCCTGGCTCTTTCTCTGCCCGGCGAATTAGGATGCAGCGTCGGACTCGACCAGCATCAGACGGGCCATCTCGGCTCCATCTCCCCGACGTGGCCCCAGCTTCAGGACGCGTGTATACCCACCCTCACGCATCTGAAAGCGCGGACCGAGCTCGTCGAACAGCTTGGTGACAGCCTCCTTGTCGCGGATGCGCGAGAACGCTGTGCGCCTCGCATGCAGGTCCCCACGGCGAGCCAGGGTGATGAGCCGCTCGGAGTACCTCTGCCCAGCCTTGGCACGTGCCAACGTCGTGTCCACACGTTCGTTGAGGAACAACGACGAGGCCAGATTCGCCAACACGAGTCTTCGGTGGCTACCCACCATGCCGATCTTATCGACGGTCCGTCTATGCCTCATGCCGAATGTCTCCTTCACTTCTGAGGGAATAGCCAAGCTCCTCCAGCCGCTCTTCCACCTTACTCAGCGTCTTCCCGCCGAATCCGTGGATGTCCAACAGCTCCTCGCGTGGACGCGTCAGAAGATCCTTAAGTGTGACGATGTCCGCCTCCTGTAACAGGTTGCAGGCACGCTGGTCGATGCCCAGATCCGCGAGCGCAATCGACATCTCCTCCGCATCGCTGACCACGGACTCGTCCACGGCAATCCCGTACGGGTGCTCTGCGAAGTCGTTGAACAGCTCTAGATGACGCTTCAGGATCCTGCTGGCTTCAGACAGCGCCTCCTCTGGGGAGATTCCTCCGTTGGTCGTGAGGTCAAGGACCAACCGCTCATACCCGGTTCGTCCCCCCACCCTCGTCTCCTCGGTCACGAAGTTCACCTGTCGGACCGGAGAGAAATCCGCATCCACCGGAATCACAGACAGCGGAGAGTCCTCAAGGCCGTTGGCCTCCGATGAAACGTACCCAAAGCCGGTCTCCGCCTCGATCTCAAGATCCAGCGCGCCTCCCTTGCCCAGGGAGGCGATATGCTGCTCAGGATTGACGATCCGAACCCCAGGGGGACACTCGATGTTCGCCGCAGAGACCTCCATCGGCCCCTTGACCGCGAGGTTGAGTCGCTGCATCTCATCCCCCTGCATACGCAGGGCGACGCTCTTCAGGTTGAGGATGATCTCCAGGACATCTTCTTGCACACCCTCGATCGTATCGTACTCATGGTACTTACCGGCAAAACGGACACGCACGACGGCCGCACCCGGAATCGCCGTCAACAGGACTCGACGCAACGAGTTTCCGAGCGTGGTGGCAAACCCGCGCTCCACTGGTTCAATCGAAATCCTCCCGCGGGTTGCGGTTAGCTCCTCAACCTTGATTCCCTGAGGGAAGACAAGCTCATCCATGGTCGCCCTCCTAGCGGGAGTAAAACTCAACGATCAGGTTGGTTGCGATCGAGAGCCCCAACTGCTCCACATCGGGGGTCGAGACCACCTGAAGCTTCATCGCTTCGGCGTTGCTCTCCAACCATCTTGGGACTTCCCGTCCCTTGTTCGCCTCGACAATCGCCTTCACCCGGGACCGTCGAGACTCCTTGACAGAGACCACATCGCCTTCCTGCAGCAGCCTTGAGGGAATGTCACACGAACGTCCGTTCACCTCAAAGTGCCCGTGCACAACCATCTGCCGTCCCTGCTGTCGAGACGACGAGAATCCACCTCGGTACAGGACGTTGTCCAATCGCCGTTCAAGGAGTGTCAGCAACGCTTCGCCGGTGACTCCCTTCCTACGCTTGGCCTCGGCCACGTAGTTCCTGAACTGCTTCTCGCGAACACCATAGATTCTTCGTGCCTTCTGCTTCTCGCGAAGGTGAATCTGATACTGACTCCTGCGCGGTCGCCGCTTCTTCGGCCCTTCTCCCGGAGGACGGGAGCGAGAGCTCATGGCACAGCTTCGCGAGTAGCAGCGGTCCCCCTTGAGGAACAGCTTTTCACCTTCTCTACGACACTGCTTGCACTTGCCTCCGGTATCGCGACCCATTATCGTCTCCCCTTGCTGTGAGACACCGGGGTAACGTTGGTGACTTCTTCCACGCGAATCCCGGATGACTTGATCGTCTGGATCACGGACTGCCGCCCCGATCCTGTGCCCTTGACAAACACAGCGACCGAGCGAATCCCTGCGTCCTTCATCTCTCGCGAGATCGACTCTGCCGCGATCTGCGCGGCATACGGGGTTCCTTTTCGCGATCCCTTGTACCCAACAACACCTGGCGTCTTCCACAAAACCGGATGACCGTTCATATCCGTGATCGTGATGATCGTATTGTTGAACGACGCGTGAATGTGAACCTGAGCACGCTCTAGCTTGATGTTCTTTGCCATGGCTGCTACCTCTTCTTGCCTGCCTTGGCAGGTCGTGGTCCCTTCCACGTCCGTGCGTTGGCTCGCGTTCGCTGTCCACGCGCCGGCAGGCGCTTCTTGTGTCGTGCCCCACGGTACGAGCTGATGTCCTTCAGCCGCTGAATGCTCGCATGGACTCGCCGTCGCAGGTCTCCCTCGACCATGAACTGCTCAACCTCGCCGCGGAGGCTGTTGACCTCCGTCTCGGTAAGATCCTTCACGCGGACATCCGCAGATATCCCCGTCTTTTCTATGATCTCCGCCGCGCGTGTCGAGCCAATCCCGTAAATGTACGTCAACGCGATCTCGATCCGCTTGTTGTTTGGAAGATTGACACCAGCTATTCGTGCCATTGACCGTCCCCCTACCCTTGCCGTTGCTTGTGCTTTGGATTCCGACAGATCACGCGAACCCGCCCCTCACGCCGGATGACCTTGCACTTGGCGCACATCTTCTTTACAGAAGCTCGTACCTTCATGGCTAAAGAGCGTTGCGGCTAGGACTCACGGTACACGATCCTTCCCTTGGTCAGATCGTATGGCGAGAACTCAACGATCACACGGTCTCCCGTAAGAATCCGGATATAGTGCTTCCGAATCCGCCCCGAGATGTG
>CAZQHD010000054.1:0-9165 GCA_964593295.1 uncultured Thermotogae bacterium
TCATACTGAGGATGGTCTTCAAACTTCATCGATACGCCGCCTTATGCAGCCTAACGTCCCGTCATTCTGCTGCCGCACCCGCACGCTTCGCAAACCAGAGGCGTTACCTGACCTGGCCTCGAAGCTTTCGCGGACAGCAGCAATTCCATGTTAGACGGAAACCGCACCCAGGACCTCAACGGCCCTCATCCGTCCTCGTACGCTGAGGCTTCTGGATCGGCGCCGGCGATGCGAAGCACCTCATTCAGCACCTCACTCAGTGGAGCGGTGGCGTCGACTTCGTGGTCTGCGGCCTCCCGCAGCAGAGGCTCGACCGTCTCGAGGTAGCCCAGGATCTGGGCCATCTCATGCGGACGCTTCCCGTAGGGGTTGTTCGTCCTCGTGCGCAGCCGTTCTTCAAGGACGTGGGCAGGCGCGCGGAGCAGGATGATGTGGTCGAAATCCGGGTAGAAGCGGACCTGGCTCTCGGCGCACCCACTCAGGAAGAGGAGTCCGCTCGAATGAGTGCGGAGAAACCGATCCACTTCGTCCTCCCGCCAGATCCACCCCCCGTCTTCGGCCTGACGGACCCACCCTTGGTCATCGGCATCGGCCGCTTGATGCCCCAGCGCGCTCAGTCGGTCGATCAGCGACGACTTGCCCGTGCCCGACATCCCAGTCAGCAAGATCCGCTTCAGAAGTCTGCCCGCCTTTCGTTTCCGTCTAACCATGATCAGTGTGCAAATCGGCAGCATGACTCCCGCGACCGCCATCCCCGACCAGGTCAATCTGTCTTCACCTATCCGTTATTGGCCCTCGTATGGACATGAGGGCAGAATCTTGCACCAGTTTTGGTGCTCTGAACTGCGCCATGTCAAGGCCCTTAACTCGTTCGTCACCGTCTCCCTCTTCGGGAAAAACCCGCAACACCGTCGCGGATTCTCCTTAGAGGTGGCTTGAAACGGGCCATCAGGCGATTTGAGCGGCACTGTCGCTCGTATCTTCTCGGGGGAAAACGTCAGGGATTCGGGGTCTGGTCTTTATTTTTGGTGTTTCCTTATCCTCTCGACCTTTCCCGCAATCACACTGATGGTTGAGTAGTGCAATCCGAGATGCCCTGCCAGCTCCTTGAGAGTGTACTCGTGTAGTCGCATCGCTTGGTGAATCCTCTCATTCCGCGCCGCCTTGTCTTGTACGTTGGCGAATAGCTCATCCAATGAGGGTCGGCCCACTAGACGTTCGGTTCGCGAGAACTCCATCTCGGTACGGCGTTCGTCTAGCAGCGGCTGATATCGCTCATCGAAGGAGTGCGAGCCTAGGAGGTTCCCGTGTCGAAGCTCACTCCAGATATCGATGCCCCTGCCTTGCCGGACGAATGTGCGGTATGCCTTCTGTGCACGCGACAGATCTCGATCGAACTGGGACAGAACCCACTCAGTCGTAAGAAAGCTGGGAGTGTCCGCGAGCCCCGCCGTCGCGCGATAGCTGCTCCACTTCCAATCCTTCGCTGACCGGACCATCTTCGCCCGTACCGGGTTCAGCGCAACATACCGGACCAGTTCCAGCAGATGGCTCTCCTTCTCGACCAAGATGGACTTGAAGCGTCCTTGGAGAAGGTGTCCAGACCGTTTGTTCAATCGATTGATGCGCTGCGTGAAGACACCGTTGATGTGCCGCATGCCACGCGAGAGATTGGCATGAGGTGTCTCGACCACAAGATGATAATGATTGGGCATCAGGCAATACGCATGGCAAACCCATGAATACCGATTGACCACATCGGCTAGCAGTTCAAGGAATGCTTCTCTGTCGGTATCTGTGAAGAAGATCCGCTCACGGTCGTTCCCACGACTCGTGACGTGGTACAAAGCTCCTTCATACTCAACCCGTAATGGACGAGCCATGGAAGAAGTCTAGCCCAGAGAAGGCCAAAAATAAAGACCAGACCCCCGCGCCAAGCAATGTACAAGCGACGAAGCTCGCACGGGAGATCATTCTGCAGCGGTAGAACGGAGGTACGTGTAGATTGCCACACTGAAAGACCTTCTAGACCAGGGCCCGATCGCCATCAACCTTGGCCTGCAAGAGTTTGCAGAAGCTCTTCAGGATCAGGGCACGGACACCATCCATGTGCATTGGACACCGGTTCCGGAGATTGAGGAAGAACTCAAGCTCATCCTCGACGAGCTTCTCTGATGCTGCCTCGCTCAGATTTTCGCTGACATCGATTCCGGCTACGAGAGTGCCCCGTCGACCTTCTGTTGCCTTCGTCTCCCCGCGCGAGAAACGCACCAGTGGATCTCGGAGGTCTGGTGGAGCCTGGGTGAACGATTGGAGAACTTGCGTTCTCTCAAGCTCCTGGGCCTGAAGTCCTCTTGCAAACAGTGCTAGCCATCCACCGCCTGTCTGAGGCCTGCGACAAGATGGGAGAGCTGAGGTGAACGTTTGGAGAGCTTCGCAAGCCTGGCTTTTGCATGGGCTCAGAGATACACCAATGCGCCGCCCCCCTAACGAGTACTGCCGTGCCCGGCTCGCCAAGCGGGCAGCTTCTCCATGCCATGGTCCTCCGGAGCAGGCAGCCGTGTTCCCTTCCTATTCCTAGTCGGTCGACCGCACCCTTCGCTCTAGCTCGAATGCCATGAATTCGACAATCGCAGTTGCGAACTCGCTCTTGGTTTCAGGGATCGCCTCACGCATACGCTGGTATTCTTCATCGTTGAGGCTCTGGATGAACATGATCAGCTTGTCCAGACTTGCTTGACCGACGCGCTGTATCGCCGCCATGGCTTGCAGATTGGATATGAGCCTGTGCAGAATCTTGAACTGAGGTGATGCCACTCCGACTGCTCTCAGATTCTCTGTAGTTGCCTGTGCCCACTCGTATACTGCTTGTATGGTCTCCGCAGATACTCCGATACTCCGGTCACCTATCTTCACTTCCTTGTCTCCGAGGCTGAAGCGTTGAAGGCGCTCGCTTGGCGATAGGAAGAACTCCTCTTGCTCCAAGTACCGCGGCCCGTCGTGCGAGAGCCTTCTTAGGGTTCGGCTAAGATGCGGAGGACACTTGCAGACGGGCTGATCGCAATCCCTACACCTATCCGGGTACTTCCGATACATGAGTCTATTCAGGTCGAGATCCGTGTCAGCCTTTGCTTCGTAGAGGCCCACAAGATGCATCAGCCACGCGAAGACATCAGCTGCTTCACTGACAAACGTCGCAGGAGCCATCCCATACATCCGAACCGCTTCAGCCAGTTCGCCGAGTTCTTCGGACAGACGACCGAAGGTGATCCCGTAGTCCTCTGTTTGCACAATCGGGTAGATGGTGTTAAACATCTTCTGCCACTCGACAAGGGTCTTGGGAGCGGCATCGGCCTTCCAAGCTCTTGCCCCGATGTTGCGAAGTTCATCCCAGCGCGGGTTTCTCGATTCGCGCTTAGCTCTTCGGCACGCGGCGTCATCGTGTACGGAGGACTGGCAGTAGGGACAGACTCCTGGGAACTTCATCCAGATGAGTTCCTCTACGCTCCTGCACCCGACCGAGCCGCAGAGCGCCAGCCACCAGGTTATCGTTTTCGGCAGGTAGTTCTCCATTGAGAATTCCGGTTTGATCTTCCGGGTTCCTAGGAGGCTCAACCCCGTGATCAACTCAACGAGATGCCCAACGAACCACATGGGGTCTTTGTCTAGATTCTTGTCCTGAAAGATGCCGTTGATGATGTGATACCAGTCATCCAGCCGTCGGAGCTCGACAGGGGGGAGCCATCTCTCGGGCCGATGCGCATTCATGAATGCCCTGTTGTCGTCGTGAATGTCACGCATTAGTTCACTCGGGAACAGACTCACATCAATACCTGACTCACAGAGGATCTGTACTCCGTCTCCTTGGATAGTGCGGTTCGGATCTAGACTGCCGATGTAAACTCTGTGTATGTGGGACTCCTGAATGTGCCGGACACACGGGGTTTTCCCGGGCCCCCGCAACGTGCATGGTTCGAGGGTTACATAGAGCTCACAATCGGACAGATCCTCACCTTTGGCAAGGAAGTCTCTCAAGAGGCCGTACTCCGCGTGATCCCCGGGGCCTGTTTTCCCTCTGTGACAGCGTGCGATTGCCTTCCCGTCTCTCACCAAGACTGCTCCAACACGGGGTGTGGGTTCAGTCCGGTCGGGCTCCGCAACAGACCTCCGACCCTCCTCGATTGCCATCTTCATGAAATCGACTTGCTCCGCCATTCGTCTTGTCCCTCCTTGCTCACGACAGCTCAGCTAAGAAGCCAAAGAAAGCCAATGCACGAGCCACCATACGGCATCAGTCAGGGTGACCGCAAGAACTCTGATGCCACTGATTACCATGACTCCGCCCAGGGTTGAGACCGCCCGGAAGCCGAGGAATCCGGCCCGCGGAATCACCAATTCGTGCCTAGTGGTCAGCTCGCGGTTCTCCATTCATGAACCTCGTCTCTGTCGCCAGAATCGTGAGGATACACAGATGTGATATGCGTTAGCCTTCAGGCAATATGGAGCCGGTGTGAACGATTGGAGAACCTTCGTTCTGAGCTGCTCCTGGGCCTAGAATCTCGTTCTCTTCTGTTCTTCCCCGCCTCTAGTCCTCACCTGTTCCGAGGCAAACTGCTTCAGGAGTTGCGCAGCAACTCCCAAGTTACCTGCTACTGCCGAGCAACCGTCATCGCAACAGCAGGGGAGCTCACGTCTCTGGGAAGATCCTATGGCGGACTCCGTTGGCCTGCCGCATCTCTTGACTTGACGGGCCCATATAGAGTACTAGTAAAGAAGATAGATTACTGGTCAGGAGGTCCGCGTGAACAAGGACGCGCTTCGGTTGATAATCCGAGCGCTGGTGGAGCAAACGGAAGACGGGCTATTCCCGTTAGTTGGGTATGCCCTGGAACCCAACAGACTCACTCTTCTAACTACAAGTATTCCGGATCTGCCTCTTGCGATAAGAATACTCCGAACTGTCACAGGCGCGGAGTATAATCTTGGGCACTATCTGAAGGCGGACGCAGCAAAGCGTGCCGCAGAGGAGAACCCCCACTTTCTCAAGATCCGCAGCCATGACATCCCGGGCCTTGTTCTTGACAGCTCGCTGTTTGACACCCTTAGCAGTCTTGTTGTGGTCTTCGGCGCACCATTCTTCCCGAAAAAGGCAGTTGGGGTAGTCGACATCTGTGACTTCACCAAGGGTAGTCCATTCGCTCAACTAGCAGACCTCTATAGCCTTGAGAACATCTTCCGAACGAATGTCAAGCGCTGCATGCCATTCACGCGGGCTCTGCGAATCACGAACAACTTCGGCTACGCATCGACAGGTGATGGGTTCTTCTTCTGGCACGACATGCTCGCAGGAGGAGCAGATACGGCAACTCTCGTACTGCTGCTGTGCATAATGTCTCAGGTTGAGAGATTCCGAAGGGAGCGACACTTCGGAATGCGCCTTAAGGCGGCATTCGTCATTGACTCGCTCTTCATGGTGTACGATGCGGACGACATATCCTGCGTTCCTGATCCGGCTGCAAGTGATGATTACACCGTCGAGCGAGGCCCTGCTAGGAACGTAGTAGGAGTCGCCACAAACATCGCAGCCCGACTGTGCTCCAAGGCTCGCCCCAGCCAGATTCTCGTCTCGCAGTTCGATCGTTCCGGACAAGGAGACGAGACCATGTCCCCCCACAGCATCATTGCGCATGCCGCTCAGCTGTTTCGCCACGAGAGCAACGGCAGCCCTAGTGATCTGAAGTTTGACCCGGACTGCAGGATGTCCGTAACTGACAAGCACGGGATGAGATGGCATTGCTGGAATCTCACTGGCAAGGTGCCTAACACTTTCAAGAAGAGACCAGCCATGCAGCAGATCGGTTTGCGAAGCGATGACGCCATTGATCTGGATGCACACACGTTTAACTCTGAACCATGGGGAAGGCACGAACTGCTCTAGCTCGCGTTGATTCGCTGCATCATCGATGAGAAGATCCTGCCACAGCCTGTGCTTGGCCTAGCACTTCAAAGCACCTAAACTGGTGTAGGATTCCGCCCTCATGTCCCGTGTCGGCATTCACTTGGAGGTACGGAGTGACAGAGATGTCAATCCCTGCAGGCGTGTCAGTGCTGTGTCGTCTGGTCCGTAGACACCGAGACGTGTTTGCCTGGGCTGGCTTCAACATGCTCGGCACCGTCTCGCTTGCACTGATCATCCTATACGTGTTCAGGGTCTTGCCCCACTCTGTGTGGATTGCTTGCTTCTTCCCTTCCGTTGTGCTCCTGACATGCCGGCTGTCTAGAGTCATGCTCACCACCAGACAGGCTGTCTGGCTTTGGATAGCCCTTGGGATTGCGATGCTTGTCGTTGTAGCTCAGTCTGCCCGGTACGGAGAGATAACGGTGGAAATCGACAGCTTAGGAAGGATAGCTACACACTTGGACAATGCAGTGGAGGACGGTGATCTCAGTGTTGTCGTACAAAGCTCTCTCCTGATGCTGCCTGTGAGCCATCGAGACGAGGAACGCGGTCTGCTGCGTGTGTCAATGCCAGCTCAGTATCCCGCCGAAGACGCTATGTGGCTATCTCGCCCCCCAGCAGTAACCATTGGCTTCTTCCATCTCGGCTCAGCAGCCGGCGAGCCTTCCTTCTTGGTCGGGCTCCATGAAGCTCACGAGACATCGGAGCTGATGCTGGAGTTCCGTCGGTCGTCCGACACCCCGGCTCGCAATGAGTTCACGGAGGTTTGGAGAGTAAGCGACGGTGCGGGATGGTTCGAGTCGCGCCAGGATGACTACGTTGACCTGTACGCACACGAGCCAGCTGTCTTCTATGTTACCGAGGGACCAGTTCTGGTCATCCCAACCGGGGACTACCTCCGGCCAACGATCAGCCATGGCAGTGCCGTTTCGTACGTTCATGTAGAGAATCTGGAGACCGAGGGACCAATGATCCTCGTGTATACTGAAGATCTGACGAGGTCACTGCTTCTGCCCGGCACTCTCCCAAATGTGCGCATATGGAGAGAACTAGCCCTTTGGAGGACTCCCACAGACCATAGCTACTATCGCTGTGTGAACTACGGACCAGCGTATGAGTCCCCCTTCATTGTTGTCGGTATGGCATGCCGCGTTGAGAAGGACGGACATCCGGTCTACTCAACTGATGAACCGTTCGTTGCCGTGCTTCACTTCCGCAGCTTCTGGCCGTGCTTCATCACGCACGGTGTCCCATACGTCTCCCTGGTCCACGTGCAAGGCAATCCTGCTTGTGAGTGCGCAGGGGTCAGCTTCAGGAGGATCTCCGGAGATCAAGGAGCTCCGATACCGCTTGTACTTGAAGAATGCAGCGGCACTGTGTGGTTTGAAGGAGGTAGAGGGTACAGCACGTTTTCTGAGTATGATGTGCTTGCTGTCTCCTTGGTGAACCCAACCTTTGAACCGCGAGCAGAAAGGCCTGGTGAGTTCGTGTTGAGGGGTCAATCTCGTGACGTTCGAATCAACGGAGGAATTGCGTTCTGGTCAGTATGGGAGTATCTGCCAACATTCATTGAGTGGATCATCTACAGTGTTCTGACATTGCTCTGGTTGCCCATACTACGAAGGATTCAGAAGCATTTCTGGTCAGAGTAGCGTAGTACACCCGTGCGGGCAGGGCCATGCCCGACGGAAACAGGGGCCTGCCTCTCCATTCCTAGTCGTCGCCTTTGCCGTGAGATGGGAACCTCGAGCTGTTCTTCAGTAACGCCCTTCGAAGAATCTCTCTTGATCCCTTCGGAACACGCGCGCCGTGCCCAAGCACTGGAACCTTTCGGTGATCCACAGGAAGTGCTGAAGAGCCAGCTCCCTCGCCTGCGGTACAAACTCAGCCGTCAGATACTCCCTTACTCTTGGAAGTTCCTTCTCAATACACCTGCATTCCATACCCAAAGAGCGATCAGGCGTGGAGAACTCCATGATCCGGCCTTCGAGGCCCGACAGCTTGATGTCGAGCAGGAAACGATCAGAGAGTGCCCCTTCCTGTGCTAGGCGAGCTGCGAACTCGTACGCCTCTGACAGCTCAAAGAGCGTTGCTAGAACGCCCAACCACTCTCCTGGTTGCACATCGCGCGGTTTGCCGCCCGGGAAGTTCTCGAGGTTGTCCTCACCAAGAGCGCGCCAGAAGATGAACTGTCCAGATTGATAGAAACGCCACGCTTCAGGATGTAGGTGGAAGTCCGTCTCTAGCTCAATGTAATCAAGACCCCTTCTGAGTCTCGCTGCGTCAGTGTGGGGGAAGTACCAGCCGCGCTGTCGGACCTGGCACTTGTCGACCAACTCCTCGCATTCAAGCAGCGTGGGAATGCGTTCCTTCTCAAAAGCTGTCGGATGGATGAGGATTCGCCAGTGCCCCTGCTCCTTGACTCTCTCGACCAGTTCGTTCATTGCCCGAAACCCTCCAGTTGCTGCTCAAACATTGTCGCATCTTGATCTCCCGGATGTGACGCTACAGAAAGCATCTTGACATATCTGCGCAGTCGCTTCTCGACCGCGAGGTCCATTAGCTCGCGCATGTCAACGTAGGTGCCAACTGCTTCGCTTCTCGGACGTCCAGATTGAGGTCTCACGTATACGCGCCCCTCATGGAGGATGTCACCGTAGGACTTTCGACAGATCACAGGAGCTTCATCGAATCCGGTAACTGAAAGGATGATGAAGGTGTTCCCCTGCTCTTCTACAACGTCGAGGCTGAACCGCGCATAAGGCTCCGCGTACTGCTTGACGAAGTCAGCTACCAGGTCGTACGAATACGATGCAGTGTGATTCTGCTGCATCCCTTCAGGGATCCCGTGACCGTTGCTGTCCTCCTTCACACCAATCAATATGTGCCCACCATCTCGGAGATTGCTCATGGCGAGCACTGTCTTGGTGACTCTCGCCATCGTCTCTCCATCGGTGCTCTTGTCCCACGGAAACGAGGCCTTGAACTCGCGGTTTCGATCTTCAGAGCCCGCGAAGATAATGGGTGCCCATTCACTCATCTGCTGCTCCTTCTCTCGCTCCGAGGGTTTGGGCGAGGTCGTCGGCAATGGCTTGGAGTTCTTCGAGGGCGGCCTGGAGGTCTTCGATGATCTCGGCGGCGAGGATGTCGGGGTCGGGGAGGTTGGCGGAGTCTTCGAGGCTTTCGTCGCGGAGCCAGAAGATGTC
>CAZQHD010000054.1:9265-13523 GCA_964593295.1 uncultured Thermotogae bacterium
GGTCGGGGAGGTTGGCGGAGTCTTCGAGGCTTTCGTCGCGGAGCCAGAAGATGTCGAGGCTGGCTTTGTCGCGGGCGATGATCTGGTCGTAGGTGTAGGGGCGCCAGCGGCCATCGGGATGAGTTTCGGTCCAGGTGGGTGTGCGCTCGCGCCGGGCTGCCTGTGCCTTGCCCGAGGCAGACAGGCCTGCCTGTGCCTTGCCCGAGGCAGACAGGTTCTCTCCGTGGTAGCATGCGACGAACTCGTCGAGGTCGGCGCGAGTGAGGCGGTTCTGCTTGAGGGTGAAGTGCTTGTTGGTGCGCAGGTCGTAGAACCAGACGGTCTTAGTCCATGGGGTCTCACTGGCTGGTTTGCGGTCGAAGAAGATGACGTTGGCCTTGACGCCTTGCGCGTAGAAGATGCCGGTGGGCAGTCGCAGGACGGTGTGCAGGTCGCATTCATGCATGAGCTTGCGGCGCACGGTTTCGCCGGCTCCGCCTTCGAACAGGACGTTGTCGGGCACGACCACGGCGGCGCGGCCGTTCTGGGCGAGCAGGCTCTTGATGTGTTGTACGAAGTTGAGCTGCTTGTTGGTGGTGGTGGTCCAGAAGTCGGGACGGTTGTAGGAGATGGTCTGTTTGTCCGTTTCGCCGACCTCGTTGATGACAGTGATGCTCGACTTCTTGCCGAAGGGCGGATTGGTGACGACGACGGGGTAGTGTTCGGACGGCGGATTGCGCAGGCTATCGTCAGTACGAATCGGCGGTTCGTGCTCGCCATCATCAGGCCCGATGCCGTGGAGGAACAGGTTCATCGCGCAGAGCCGCGAGACCCCGTCTACAAGCTCAACGCCGCGCAGTGCGTTGTACTTCAGGTGCTTCTTCTGGTCTCGGTCTAGGCCATCCCCCTTACTCATGAACTGGTAGGCCGACAAGAGGAATCCGCCGGTGCCGCAGGCGGGATCGCAGACCACTTCATCCGACTGCGGCTGTACGCAGTCGATGATCGCGTCGATCAACGGTCGCGGCGTGAAGTATTGGCCTGCGCCGGACTTGGTGTCTTGAGCGTTTCGTTCGAGCAACGCCTCGTAGGCGTCGCCCTTGACGTCGGCAGACAAGGACAGCCACTGCTCCTTGCCGATCAGCTCAACGATCAGCTGGCGTAGCTTGGCAGGATCCTGAATCTTGTTCTGGCTCTTGCGGAAGATCAGGCCAAGCATGCCGGACGCCTTGCCCAGCTCCTCGAGCGTCTGGCGGTAGTGGGCTTCCAGCCGTTCGCCCGTCATCTGCGGTGACGAGAGATCGCTCCAGCGGTAACCCTCAGGAATCGGCGTCCTGTCTGCGTGCGACGCACAGGCAGGCGGCTCTCCCGTTAGCGAAGCACGCTCGTCGGCCATCTTGAGGAAGAGGAGAAACGTGAGCTGTTCGAGGTAGTCTTGATAGCTCAGCCCGTCGTCGCGCAAGACGTGGCAGTAGGACCAGAGCTTGTTCGTCAGATGGTTGGTGTTGTCGCTCACGTCGCCGTTCCTTTCTTCCTTTGTCGTTTGGGCGTGGCCGCCTCTGCGGCCTCGCGCGTCGCCTTGATCCGCTCGAGGAGTGCCGATGCCGGCTCGTCGCTCGGATCCTGCTCGACCAGCTTCCCCTCGAACGCCCACTTGAGGATGGACTGGCGTAGGCGACGAGTTCGCAGCTCCGAATCCCCGGCGAATCCATGTATGCTCTCGCCTCCAGAGAGCAGCGAGTGAGCCCTCTCGATTAGTCTCTCCATCTCGCCAAGAGGCGGAAGAGGAATGGCTAGCTCGCGTATATTCGCAAGATTCAATACTGGCCTGCCCATTCCGTAAGCCAGCCTTTCGAGTTCAGTCTGTTGTCCTCGTAGTCTGGCCTGCGAGAAAAGATGGAAGTAGGACGCCAGTCCGGGGCGAACGAGCCGGACAAGCGCGATTGACTGACTGATGTATGCCTCTGGAATCTGCTCTGGAACTACAGCACACCTGCCAACATTTGCTCCCGTGATAGTCACGAGAAGATCCAAGGGTTGTAGAAGGGATCTCTTTCCTTCAACCTCAGCGGGGAGCTCTACATGAGCCACTGAAGAGAGATTCAGCGCATTCGTGTTGATGTCCTCGGTGCGCACGAATAGCGCCCCTTCGTTCGAGTAGTACTTGGACCAATCACGCGAGCCACTTGTGACATAGGCAATCATCTGATCGCTAGTCGTCCAGCACCAGCCTTCGGGGAGGTCTGGCAAGTCGGTGGTGTCGGGTGCCTCAGGTTCCTTGTACTGCTTCTCAGCCTTCTTTCGGGTTTCTAGCAACGCGCTAGCGTTGCCGATGCCCTTCGACCGGGCTTTCTCGACGGCGTCTTCGATCCAGCGGGCTTTGCGTTCGGCGAGGATGCGCTTCATGAGCTCGCTGGCGGGTTCATAAGACCTGTTCTCTCGCCGCGCCAGTTCTGCTTCGGTGGGAACGAGGCGACCTTCGACGGCGGCCTTGAGGACGGAGGCGCGGTAGCGTTCGAGGTTGCGCTGCACCCTTTCCAGCGAGGCCACTGCATCATCGAGCCGCGTCAGATATGACTCAATCGCCTCGACGATGCGGTGTTGTTCGGGAAACGGCGGAACAGGTATCGGTAACGCCTTCAGCTTCTTCTGGTTTATCGACGATTGATTCACAGCATGCTGTGCAATGCTGATGAATAGGCCGGCATGTCTGTAGTAGTCGCAGAGATAGTGCAGTAGAGAGGGTTCATAGCCATCCTGATGCGTGCGAAGTCTCAGAAGGTTCATCCCATGAAGAAGGGGGAGGACTCCCGCTGTTACGAGACCAGTCTTTCCGAGATGTGAATCGCTGTTGATGTGACTGAAAAGCACGTCACCCGGCCGCAATGAGAATCTCTCTATAAGTTCCGGCGTAGCTTCGTGGATGTAGCGAACACGTTCCAGATCGATTACGGAGTTCGATATGGTTTCGATTCGCGAAACTGGAATCCCACCGGAGTCCCTGCTCTGCCTCGCCGTGGACCCGTTTCGCACATCCTCAAGAACATCTGCGAGTCGTGTTCGTGCCCAGCCTTTGGGCAATCGCACTGTGTGCGTCACGAGACCAACACCCCATTCAATTCATCCATCAACGTCTTCAACTCCGGTCCGAACAGCGCCCGCGCCTTGCCCAGTCCGCCCTCGGCGTTGAACGGCGTGAAGTCGAAATCGCCGACCTCGATCTCCAGACTCTGCGCGATGTGATCGCGAATCATCTCCAGCCATCGCCGCTGCTCTCGCGTGAACGACCGTCCGCGCAGCTCCTGCGTCGCCATCCAGTGCTCGAACCGCACCTGCACATCCTCAGGATACGGCACCAACTCGTCGCTCTGGTGCAGCGCAAAGCGAACCAGGTTCACAATGTCGGTGAGCCGGCGTTGAACGCTTGCCCCGCGCACCTTGTTCGCCTCCAGCGTCTTGTACGCCGCCCACAGCTTCTGCGGCGTCAGCAAGCGAGGCGGCGCCTGGATCGCCTCGTGGAGCGCCTTGATGTCATCGTAGCTCAGTCGCTTGCCATACGGTCGCGAGTAGAAGAACTGCAGCGCGGCGATCTCATCCTTGTGGGTTTCCAGGAACTCCTCGAACGAGGCCACAATCGCCCGGGCCTTCTCCCGGCCGTCGACGGACGGCCCGGCTTCGAGCAGCTCATCGAGGCTGATCTCGTCGATCACCTGCTCGTACGACCGCTTCGTCTCCAGCAGAAGCTTGCGTAGGTCCGGGTTGGTGGCCAGCGGCGCGGCCGCCGCCTTTAGCCGCTCGGTACGGGCGGACTCCATCTGCTCAGGCGTCGGCTCGATGTCGTCGGCCAGCCCGTTCTTCGCGCGTGCTGTGGCCTTGTGCTCGTCCGGATCGAGCGCGCGGATGATGCCGTGATCGATCTCCGAGAGGCGCGTTCCGCCCGCAGCCTCGGTGATACGCTCCCGATCCTCCGCTGTGCATCGCTTGTCCAACCGCGCCAACCGGCTGGCGAGGGAACTGAGCATGTCGGGATCCGTACCGCCGTAGCCGACGTACTCCAGCAACGCCTTGAACGAGACACCCTTCTTGCGTTCGAGCGGTTTGGTGTCCTGGAACGCGCCCTCGGTGATCCCGACGCAGTCGACGATCACGAAGTGCGTCTTGGCGTCCGCATCCGGCGTGGCTGCCTTGAGGTCGTTGGGATCGATGACGCGCACGCCGCGTCCCTTCATCTGCTCGAAGTGCACCCGGCTCTTGACGGTGCGCATGAACATCACGATCT
>CAZQHD010000055.1:0-13409 GCA_964593295.1 uncultured Thermotogae bacterium
ACCGCCATCGCATTCGATCATCTGGCGCGATCACGGGTGGAGATCGCGGTGGTCGAAGTCGGCTTGGGCGGTCGATACGACGCCACCAACGTCGTCTCCCCGGAGCTCTGCCTCCTGACCAACGTGTCGCTCGATCACCAGCAGTTGCTCGGGGATACGGTCGAACGCATCGCCTGGGAGAAGGCGGGGATCGCCAAGGCGGGGTGTCGACTTCTCCTGGGAGACGTCGGTGCATCGGTCCGACACGTCGTGCAACAGGAGTGCCACCGTGTGGGAGCAATCCTGGACGAGGAGACCGACGTTCGCGTGGAACGG
The DNA here is from genome assembly GCA_964593295.1 of uncultured Thermotogae bacterium. Classification (GTDB taxonomy): domain Bacteria; phylum Bipolaricaulota; class Bipolaricaulia; order UBA7950; family UBA9294; genus SPBW01. The sequence continues at coordinate 316 of CAZQHD010000055.1, forward strand.
GTTGCACGGGACTGGCAGTCCGCCCGTTACCGGGTGGACGGAGTGCGTGGGGTGAAGGAGGTCGTGCTTCCCCTGATCGGGTCGGCGCAATGTGAGAACCTCTCTCTGGTGCTCAGAGCGGTCGTTGCCCTGCGGGAGCGCGGGATTGTGATCCCTGACCATGCCGTCACGAATGGGCTCCGGTCCGTGCAATGGCCGGGACGGCTTGAGGTGATGCAGCGGCGTCCGACCGTCGTGCTCGACGGGGCTCACAATGCGGCCGGCATCCGGTCGTTGGTCGCCGATGTGGCCGAGCTTGTCCCCGAGAGGAGCCGGCGCGCACTGCTGTTCGGTACACTGCGGGACAAGGACGTGGAGACCGTCCTCGGTGCTCTCTGTGGGGAGTTCCCTGCCATCACCGTCTGCGCATCCAGCAGTCCACGGGCGATGCCGGTGGCGGACCTCGCTGCGCGGGCGCGCGCCCACTTCTCACGGGTTGCGGTGTGTGATACGGTGCTGGCGGGGATCGATGCCTGGTCGGAGTCGGCCGGACAGGACGATGTGCTCTTCGTCACCGGATCGCTCACCGTGGTCGGCGAGGCGCGACGCAGGTGGATGAACTGAGGATGGGTCCAACGAATGGAGATCGCGTGACAGACGCATTCGTTCGGCACGTGGCGATCATCATGGATGGGAACGGCCGATGGGCCAAGCGGCGCGGTCTTTCCCGCTGGGAGGGCCACGTGGCTGGGGCACACGCCTTGGAGCAGCTGGTCCGTTTTCTGGCCGAGAACGTGCATGTCGCTCACCTCACGCTGTTCGCCTTCTCCTGCGAGAACTGGGCACGACCCCAACAGGAAGTGGACGCGCTGATGGCGCTGCTTCGTCAGTTCGCTTCGGAGCGGTTGGCCGAGCTGTGCGATGCCGGCATCCGGCTTCGCGTCATTGGAGACCTAGCGGCTCTTCCGGACGGGACGCGCCAGGCGGTGGAGACGGCGGTTTCGCAGACCTCGCAGGGAGTGGCCCTTCATCTGACCCTCGCGCTCAACTACGGTTCGAGACAGGAGATTGCACGCGCCTGCCGATCCATTGCGGAGTGTGTGGACTCGGGGGAGATCGCGCCGGAGACTGTGGACGAGCGTCTCGTGGAGGCACATCTGGACACGCACGACCTCCCCGACCCGGATCTGATCATCCGCACCAGCGGCGAGCTTAGGCTCTCCAACTTCCTTCTCTGGCAGTCTGCGTACAGCGAGCTGGCCTTCTCGAAGACGATGTGGCCGGACTTCACCCCGGAGGAGTTTCTGAAGATACTGCAGGAGTATCGGGGGCGTGAGCGACGGTTCGGGGCCGTCGTCGTGGAGGGAGAGTAGTTCGATGAATGCGCTGAAACGCTTGGTGAGTGCAGCGGTAGCCATGGGGATTATCTTCCTCGTGTTGTATGTCGGCGGGCGCTATGACCTGCGATGGATCGCGGGGGTCTTCGTCATGGGGGTGGCGTACCTGGCCTCAATCGAGTACGTGCAGCTGATGCGTCGTATGGAGATTCCCCTGGCCGCACCTGAGTTTCTGGTCTGGGTTCCCGTCCTTGCGCTGAGCTTCGTGGTGCTGGATGGTCGCTACGCAGAAGTCGTGCTTGTGCTGGCGATTGCCTATCAGGTGCTGAGGTACTTGGGCAACCTGCCGCATCGGACCGGCCTCAACCAGGCGGCGGCCGGCGTGTTTGGACTGCTGTATATCCCTTGGCTGATGCGCTTCTTCTACCTTATCTACTTGGGTGGGGAGAGTCAGCCGCCGCATGTCGGTGCGGTCAATGCGCTCGTCGTGCTGTTGATGGTGTGGGGATACGATGCCGGCGCGTACTTCGCGGGAAAGCTGATCGGACGACATCAGGCCTTCCCCAACGTGAGTCCGAGCAAGACGTGGGAAGGCGTGGTCGGAGGGTTCACCCTCTGTCTGGCGGGCGCCGTGGTGGGTGCCTCGTTCTCGCCTGTCTGGCGAGAACTCTTGCTCTCGTCCCGGGCCTTCCACTTCCCGATCGTCACTCTGTTCGTGGGATGGGCGGTCCAGCTGGGAGATCTGTTTGCCTCGAAGCTCAAGCGGGCCGCGGATGTGAAGGACTCGGGCACCTTTCTCCCCGGGCACGGAGGCGCCATCGATCGCATTGACGGACTCCTGTTCGCCCTCCCTGTCTTCTACTTCTACTTCCATTACATCGTGCGTTTCTTCTAAACCTGGGCTCTGCCAGGGGGTGCGTCCATGCAGCTTTTTCTCCAATCGGCGTACCTCTCGTCAGTGCTCTCGGTGGTGTACATCGCACTGCTGTATCGCAGTCACCAGTTTCGGCGCCTTCCGGTGGCGTCGATTCTCTCAACGTTCGTGGTGGGCATGCTCTGCGTGGTTCCGGTTCTTCTGGTGTACCGGATCTTCCCCGCGCTTCGGGGACACGGTCTCGCCGGCGCCGTCGTGATCGCCCCGCTGGTCGAAGAGGCCGTCAAACTGACGGCGTTTCTCCTGACGACCCGACGGTTGGGATATCCTCATCTGGTTGACGCGCTCGACTACGCGATCTTCTACGGAACGCTCGGGGTTGGGTTTGCCATCTATGAGGACTTCTGGTACATCTTCGGATCCTCCTACGCTTCGTGGATCTCAGGCGATCGAGGACGCTTCCTCGAGGTCTTCCGCTGGATGGCCTATGCGCGCTCGTTCCCCGGACATGTGCTGTTCAACGCGATGGCGGGCCTGGTCCTGGGTTGGGGACTGTGTCACGCCCCTCCCGAGCGACGGGGACGCTGGATGGCGGGCGGGTTCTTGACCGCGTTCTCGGCGCACGCGCTGTTCAACTTGGCGGCACAGGCGAGAGGGACTCTTCTCTTGTGGAGCTTGGTCGTTCTTCTCTTGGGGATCTACCTTGCGCTGCGGCGACGAGCCCTGAAGGCGTCACCGTTCTCTGCGATCCAGCGAATGGTTCGCGGAGAACCCGTGTGCTGGGCGTTCGACGTCACGCCTGTCGAGACGCTGTTCGCGGAGGGGTTCTCTTGGCCCGATCGCGCCAGATCACGGCTGCTGTCCTTCTACCCGTTGACATTCTCGTTGTTGGTTCTGTTTCCGCTCTTGGTGAGTTGTGTGTACTTCCTGCACCGTTTGCTCTCGATCGGAGTGCGGTCGTAGATAATGGCGGGCGACCGCGCTTTCGCTCGGCCGCCCTCTCCGGGTGGTGAAAAAGATGAGGGGGTTCTTTCTCGGCGAAACTATAACACAAAGCCGGCGGTGCGTCGGTAATGTGCATCACGAAAACCGGCAAAAAAGCTGAATGCTAGGACGATAGCGCGTTTCTCTCGGCGGGCTGAGAGTCGAGAAGCGTCTGCAGGGACATCGATCCGAGCAGGGACTTCAGGCGGTCGTCAACGTGTCTCCAAGCGGCCTGGGTTGGACAGCAAGCCTCGAGTGAGCACTGCGCCGTCTCGTTGAGGCAACGAACAAGGTCCAAGGACTCGCCCAACGCCTCCAGGACATCCCGTACAGAGATCTGCTTTGGGGTTCGGGCCAAGGAGTAGCCACCTGCTCGTCCCTGTTTGGACTCAACCAGCCCTGCCCGCCGCAGCTCGTGTAGGATCTTCTCCATGAACGAGATCGGCAACGCATACGTCTCTGCGATGCTGGCCGCAGAACGAGGTGCGTCGTTCGAGGGATGGGCCAGCTCCAGAGCGGCAATCAGCCCGTAGCTCGACTTCTTCGTCAGGTTCATGGGGAACTCGTCTGCTCGGCACCGTCTGAACCCGTGCGCTTGGGGCTCAGGAACGCCGCATACCGCTTCTCCAGCGTAGCCACCTCCTGCTCAATGCGCTCGTGCCTCTTCTGAAGCGCCTCAGGGATTTCACGGCCGTTCTCGTGCATATAGGTGTAGATGGCCTCGTTGAGCGCATCGGCCGCCAACGCAGAGCAGTGCATCTTCACAGGAGGAAGCCCTCCCAGTTGCCCGGCCACATCCTGGTTGGTGAGCGCGATGGCTTCTTCCAGCGTCTTGCCTTTGGCCAGGTCGGAAACCATGGAGGAGGTGGCGATGGCGGCAGTGCATCCGAATGTCTCCCAGGAGATGTTCGTGATGATGTCCTGTCCGTCCGCATCAGGTGCGACCTTGATGTAAAGCCACATCACATCACCGCACACGATGTTCCCCACCTTGCCGATGGCAGAGTACTCCTCAAGCTTGCCGCGGTTGTGCGGGTCTCGGAAGTGTTCCATGACTTTGTCTGTATACATCTACCCTCCTACTTTGAACGGCGAGAGATCACGAAGCTGCTGCACGGCCACGGGAAGCGCCTTGAGGAAGATGTCGATCTCCTCGTCGGTCGTCGCTCGTCCTGTGCTGATGCGCAGGCTCCCGTGGGCCATGGTGATGGGGACCCCCAGGGCGAGGAGCACATGGCTGGGGGTCAGCTCCGGGGAGGAGCATGCAGATCCGGTGGAGGCGGCGATCCCCTGTTCGTCCAGCTTCATGACCAAGCTCTCTCCCTCGATGGCTTCGAAGCTGAAGTTGACAATGTGGGGCAAACTCTCGGTGGGGTGTCCGTTCAGCCGCGTGCCCGGGATCTTCTCCACCTCCTGGATCATACGCCGGCGGAACGATCGCATGCGTTGCGTGACGCTGTCGCGGTCCGCAAACGCCAGCTCCGCGGCGGTTCCCAATCCGACGATTCCGGGGACATTCTCCGTCCCCGATCGCTGGCCGCGCTCATGCCCCCCCCCGTGAAGAATCGGAGTCAGGCGCACGCCGGAGCGGACGTAGAGAAAACCGATTCCCTTGGGGCCGTGAAGCTTGTGAGCGGAGACGGAGAGAAGGTCGATTTCGTCCATCGGAAGCTCGACCTTCCCGAACGACTGGACGGCATCGGTGTGAAAGGGGATTCCGCGCGCTCGGCAGATCTCGCCGATCTCGCGAACGGGCTGCACTGTCCCGATCTCGTTGTTCCCGGACATGATGGAGACCAGGCGAGTGTTTGGGCGCAAGGCGTCTCGAACGGCCGCAGGATCGACCCGCCCGAACTCATCGACGTCGAGAACCGTGCAAGCCACCCCTTGTGTCTCCAACCACTGGACGGAGCGGAGCACGGCGTCGTGTTCGATTGCCGACGTGATGACGTGGGCATCGGAGGGCGCACGTGGTACGGTGCCAAGAACAGCGAGATTGTCCGCTTCCGTGGCCCCCGAGGTAAAGATGATCTCACGGGGGTCAGCCTGAAGAAAGGACGCGATCCTCTCGCGTTCTCTCTCGACGGCGGCCCGAGCGGCTCGTCCGGCGGCGTGAAGGCTGGAGGCATTTCCATACGCTCGTTCGAAGAACGGCATCATGGCCTCCATCACCTCGGGAGCGACCGGAGTCGTTGCGCTGTGGTCCAGGTAGATTTGTTTGGGCATGCGTATCACCGAAGTAAATCCTACCGTTTCAGTATGGTTTTGTCAAGAGAAGAATCCGCCCGAAGGTCGGGCGGATGGGTCTTGGTGTCGAGCTTCTAGATCTGTTCGAACAGGTCCTTGGACGCGCCGCAATCGGGACAGGTCCATCCCTCGGGAAGGTCTTCAAAGGCCGTTCCCGGCTTCACCTCCGTGGTCGGATCGCCGATCTCGGGATCATAAATGTACCCGCATACAGTGCACTCCCACTTCTCCATGTGTCCCTCCCTTTCCTGGCGGCTGGATCCTGGATCGAGCCGCATGCCCGAACATCGCTACAACGCGACCGAGCATCGTACACAAGGTGCGACGCTACCGACGAACATCCGCCATCCGATTCGTTGCCGTCTGTCCCCACACGCCACGGCCGCGGTCACTCATGCCCCCACCCCGTCGCTTGCTCCTCCTATCGTCGTGTTGTCAGAACGCATCTCCGAAGGCCCCTCAGAGCCCATCTCCGGCGACCTCTCGGAGTCCTTCTCCGACGGGTCGTCAAGGCCGATCTGTGACGATTCCTCGAGGGTGTCCTCCGGCGCCGCTTCGCCCGCAAAGTGGAACCGAAACTCCTCGACCGTGCTGAGTCCGAAGTGCCGTAGGAACTCCTTAGTGACCCGGAGAAGCCGTGTGCGACCATGGTCCTCACCGGTGATCAGGCGCCGTTCGATCAGCTCTTGAACATGGCCGTATGCCTTGTTGCCACGGACCTTGACCAGATCGGACTGGGTCATCGGGTGATTGTAGGCGATGACGGCCAAGCTGCGAAGTATGGGACGAGGAATGTCCTGCTGAGGCGCGAGGTGCGCCACGTCGTTTACGTAGGCTGCCTTGACGCGAAGCAGCGCGCGGCCGTCCTCGACGTGAAGCTCCACACCCCGCCGCGGGTCGTGATAGAGCTCCCCAAGGTCTTCCAGCAGTTGATCGACGTAGGGTAGGGCGACATCGCCCAGAACCCTGGCCAACGCTCTGCGCGAAACCGGATGAGGAGAGAGGAACAGCGCGGCCTCGGCCAGGGCCAGATCGTTGCGGGTGTGAGGTGTGCCGGAGTTCATGAACGAGAAGGCCTCCCCGTTTCTACTCAGAGGCGTCCAGCTGGATCAGGATGTCCCCAAGAAACTCTTTCTGACTACACTGGATCTGGTCGTTGGCCGCCAGATGAAGGATCTCGAAGAACCGCTGCACACGTTCCTCCGTGTCGCCCTTCTCCAGAAGCCGGAAGAAGCTCAACACACGCTTCCCGGTGAGAAACTCCTTGATCCTGGAGAGCAGCGAGTGGAGTCTCTGCGTGAAGTCGACGCCACCGATCTCGTAGTTCTCGAACGGATCGAAGATCTCTTCTTCCACGGAGTCGGCCCATCGTTCGGCTCGGCGACGACGAACTTTGAGCGCGCCCGCCAGAGCCTGGCGAAGATCGATCAGCGTGACCTGGCGATGAGGCCGGCGGAGCACCGGCAGGACAAAGGCGTCAGGATCCTCGGGTTCTTCCCATGTGAACTGCTCGTCCTCGATGGCCTCCTCCAGCTGGGAGATCAGCTCATGTCGATCGGTCGTTCGCTCCGAGGCCAACAGGTCGTCGGACTTCATGCGGAGGAGAACAGAACACGTGAGCACCATGCGACCGGTGACCTCGAAATCGAGATCCTGAAGCGCCTGGATGTACGATCGATAGCGGCGTGCCAGTTCGGAGACGTCGATGTCCCAAGGGTCCATGTCCGATGTAAGCCGTGCCAGGACACCTTCCCATGTTTCTCCGATCAGCTCATCGATCGGGATCTCGGTGACGCGCACCGTCTCCAAGGCTGTGTTCTCCTTCATCTAGGTCAGGTTCAGTGCCAGGATCTCCGACACACCGCTCTTCATTGTCACCCCATACGCCCGCTCCGCATGACGAACCGTTTCCTCATTATGCGAGACAACGATCACCTGAATCCGCTCGGCATAGTCGCGAAGCATCCTCGAGAGCCGGGTGGCGTTCATCATGTCGAGCGCAGCGTCCACCTCGTCCAGGATGAAGAACGGCGCCTTCTGATACTCCTGTAGAGCGAAGACGAACGCTGTCGCCACCAGGGTCTGCTCTCCGCCCGACAGGGAGTCGATGATGTGCGGCTCCTTGTCCGGCGGATTGGCCTTGATCAGAAGGCCTGAGGAGATGTCGCCGTCGGCCTCCAGCTCCAGGGATGCGCTCCCGCCTCCGAAAAGCTTGACGAAGATACGGCGAAACTCAAGGTCTACAGCGGAAAGGGTCTCGGTGAACCGTTGGCGCTTTCGTTCCTCGATCTCGCCGATCAACCGCTCGATCTCCGCCTTCTCGCGTTCCAAGGCATCGACCCGCTCGCGGAAGAGGGAGAACTCGGCTTCGTACGCGGCGTATTCCTCGATCGCGCGCATATTGACGGGCTCCAGATGCCGGATTCTGCGCTCATTCTGCCGAATTCTGCGCTCCAACTCGGCCAGTGGGGTGTCCAGAAACTCCTCGGGAGGAGGACTTGCCGCCGGCTTGATTGTGTCGAGCGCTGCCTGGGCCTCGGCCTCCTGACGCTCGTACCGGGTCAGCGCACGACGGAGGTTCTCCAACCCTTGGTATGCTTCGCGCCGCTTCTCACGAAGGGCGTGGAGCTCTCCGCTGCGAGTGGTTGCTTCTCCTTTGGCGCGATCGGTCGACTGCTCGCGTTCGGCCAGCCGCTTCTCCTCGCTCTCCAGACGCGTCGACATCTGGGCGATCGAATCCTCCAACTCATCGATCTCCTTGCGGAGTTTGGAGATCTGCTGACGTCGTTGTGTGACATCGAACCCGGACGACGGCTTCTCCTTCGGCTCGGAGCCTTTCTTGCCCGGTGTGGGACGCCATCCACCACTCATGGCGCCACCCTTGGTCTGTAGGTCGCCATCCAGCGTGACTGCGCGCACACCATCGACGTTGCGCAACGCCTCCAGGCTCTCCGCGACGACCGTGTCTCCGAGCACGTACTCGAACGCCCGGCGGTACTTCTCGTCGAACTCGATCAAGTTGATGGCGTAGTCGATGACCCCGGTCAGCTTGAGGGCCTCTGCCGATGCCAGGCTCTTTCGCATGACGACCAACCGGCGCAACGGAAGAATGCGCGCACGGCCCAAGCGGTTCTCCTTGAGGTAGTTGATCGACTCGATCGCTGTCTCCCGCGTGTCGACCACGAGGTCATTCAGGCTGCCGCCTGCGGCCGTCTCGAACGCGGTCTCGAATCCGGGCTTGGGTTCCCCGAGGGATGAGACGGTCCCATAGATGCCGCCACGCTTGCGGTCCAGCAGAGCTTGCACCGCAGGGTTCACGCGCCGGTCGCCCGACGACTGTGCCGCCTGGCTCTGCTCTCGCGCCTTCATGCGGGTGATCTCTTCGATCATCTCTTCCAGGCTCTTGATCTGCTGCCGTTTGAACGTGATCTCTCCACGCTTATTCAGGATCTCCGATCGAAGCCGCTCGATCTCTTTGACCAAGGAGATCTGCTGGTTCCCCGAGAGGTTCTCCTGCATCCCCTCGAGCTCCCACTCCTTATTCTCGATCTCGAGGTCAAGCTTCGATACCTCGCCTTCCAGCTCGGAAATGCGGCCGTCCATGCCCTTTCGCTCTTCCTGGGCCTGACGAAGCTTCTCGACGACCTGCTCCCGCTGCCTGTGAACGATGGCGGCCTGCAGCTGTTCTTGCTGCGCGGAGAGCTGCTGGTGCTCGAGCGCCGCATCGCGCTCAGACTGGAGCGCGACCAGTCGACGTCGCCGTTCGGCGAGGATGACCCGATGCGTATTCAGCTTGGACTTCACGTCCTTGAGCTCGGAGATCGCCTTGTTGCGTTGGTCGTCGTAGGAGGCGATGCCGCTGACCTCGTCGAGGATCTCCCGTCGCCTCCGCGGCGTGCGACGGATGATCTCAGTGATCCTGCCTTGGGCGATCAGCTGCTGTCCATCCGGGTCGATACGCGCAGCCTCAAGCAGCCGGTCGAGATCCCCGCGGGTGCAGTTCTTGCCCATCAACGTGTACGTTGAAGACTTGCGGGTGATCCGACGTCCGATCCGGATCTCGGGCAGAGACTGCCCGTTCTCCAGGAACGGGTCGAATACGCCGTCCTTGTTGTCGAGGGACAGGACGACCTCCGCTGTGTCTGCGGGGGGATAACGATCTCCCCCGTTGAAGATCAGATGCTCGAAGCGATCGGCGCGTAGCTCGGACGAGCGACGTCCCATCACGAAGTTGACCGCATCGAACAGGTTCGACTTGCCGGATCCGTTCTCTCCGACGATGGCCGTCATCCCCGGGAAGAAGGGGATGACCATGGGCTTACGGAAGGATTTAAACCCGCTGATCTCGACCTTGGTGATGCGTGTCATGTTCGGCGTCTCGCGGGGGGCTTGGGTTGGGCGAACAGATCCATCTGGGCGATGGACTGATCCAGCGCGTTGGCGTGCAACTGCAGCATCTGCTCGATCTTGTGCCGGTTATAGTCGTTGGGCTCGGACGTGCCGTCCTCCCATCGCATGATGGAGAGGATGGAGACACCGAGCCTCATGGCGATGGCTCGCTTGCTCCAACCGTTCCGAATCCGGAAGCGGTGCAACCGTGTTCCCAGGTGCTCCATCGTCCCCCCTCACTCGCGACCAATATAACTTTTGTTACACGCAGACGCAAAGAAAACGAGAGGGGCATTCTCGCCCCTCTCGATGGAGTCCCCCCTCATCCTTTCATCGGGTTGCCCTCGGACAAAACGACGGACTAGCTGCCGCCCAGGAAGCCCCAGATCAACCCGCCGACACCGGCCAGCAACGCCACAATGGAGATGAAGTACAACGTGTCGATTTGTGACTGATAATCGACTGACTCCAGGGCGCTGAGCCGCGCGTCGTACTCCAGCAGCATCTCTTGGTTTGCCGCGATGACGGAGTCGCGCGTGGCCGCCATCTCATCAGAGAACCCTGCGATGGCGTGCTCGATCCCATCAATCCTTGCACGGTTGTTGTCGATGCGAATGGCCAAGGCTGCCATGGATCGTTCCAGATCGATGACCTTCTTCTTGAACGACGCCACGTCCTCTTCCTCCAGCACCTCGACGCGAAGGGTCAGATCGTCCATCGCAAACGAGAGCATGGAGATGTCTGCGGAGAAGCCGTCCTTCATCTCGCCCAGATCGGCGTCGACGTCTCCCCTCAACGTATTGAGGTCGGCATAAACACTGTCTCGCAGGGCGTCGATATCCCCGTACACGGCCGCCTGAAAGGCCTCGAAGGCGCCGTAGAACTCCATGTAGTCCACGACCAACGCGTCGAACTCCCCGCGAAGGGTCCCCAGATCGGATCCCATCACAGAGACACGGTTGCTGAGTTCATCGACAAACGCGGATAGCTCGGATAGGCCGGCCTCCAGCGCGACGATGCGCACCTTCAGCTCCTGTTGGCCGCGTCCCAGTGCGTCTACATCTTCCCGCAGTCCAAGAATCCTACCCTCAGCAGCCTTGATCTCGATGGAGACAGCCTCCACCATGCGGCGCAGTTGGTCGACCCGTTGGTTCACCGCATCGACGCCCGACATGTTCCCCTTGACTTCCGTGATCAGCTCTGCCATGAAGGCTTGGAGGCTTCCGAAAGCCGACTCCATCGCAGCGAGCTCCTGGTCGAGAAGCTCCTCGTACGAGATGGCTCCTCCCACCTGGGCCGTGCCGACGAACAGGAAAACAAGGAGCGACAGAGTGGTGATCGTTGCGACAGAAAGCGCTCTCTTCATTGTCGTCCTCCTTTTGGATCTTGGTTCGTGACGATTCCAGCACGAGGATAGTGGGTGCCTCGCCTGAACGGATGGACCGTTGCCGTTCACGGCGCGTCCGTTTGTCAGCGCTCATCTGGACAGATGTCCGCAGGAGATCATGAACAGAAACAGGGATCCCTGCGGGCAGAAAGCGCGGAGGGGCCGTTGCGGGGCAGAACACGAGGCGCTACAATGCCCGCGGCTTCCAGCTGAAAGGAAAGACCGCATGAGATGGGGCCTTTCCAGTCAGCTCGGCGGCCACGAGGGGGCTGGCCCCACTACCACGAAGGAAGAGGTGCTGCAACAGCTATGAGTGCATGGATCGTAATTCCGGGAGCTGTCTCGGTGCTGGCGCTGGTCAGCGCATACTTGTTCAACCGTTCCGTCGTGCGCAAGGCGCAAGGCACGGATCGGATGAAGGAACTCCAAGGCTACATCCGCTCGGGAGCGTTCACCTTCATGGTCTCTGAGGCCAAGGTGATGCTGATCACCATGGCGGTGATTGGAGCGCTGCTTTGGATTCTCTTCTACTGGCAGATTGCGGTTGCATTCTGGATCGGCGCGTTGCTCTCGTTGGCCGCCGGTTTCATCGGGATGAGCGCAGCCACGCATGCCAACGCTCGGACGGCCTACGCCGCGGGGAAATCGTTCAAGGACGCCTTGAATGTCGCCTTCTCCGGCGGGAGTGTGATGGGTCTGTCCGTCGCCGGCCTGGCGCTCATCGGCCTGGTGATCGTGGTCCTGCTGTTCCGTCAGTGGTTCCACGCAGACACACTGTACATCGAGACACGGTATCTGTTCGGTGTACAGTCACTGGGCGTGAACTTCATCCGTGGGGCGCTCATCGTCAGTGCCTACTCGATGGGCGCTTCGTTGGTGGCGCTGTTTGATCGAGTGGGTGGGGGGATCTACACCAAGGCGGCCGACATGGCAGCCGACATGGTGGGCAAGGTCGAGATGCATATCCCGGAAGACGATCCCCGCAACCCGGCAACGATCGCTGACAACGTCGGAGACAACGTGGGCGACGTCGGCGGGTTGGGGGCCGATCTGCTGGAGTCGTTCATCGGGGCGATCATCTCGGTGATCGTCATGTTCCTGTACATCTGGGTCGGGCGAGGCAACATCTCCCTGCAGCCGCTGATCGAGAGGTTGGCTCCGGCAGGACTTGAAGGCAACTACAACTGGCTCCTGCTCGCGCCGATGATCATCGTGGCCGGGGGGCTCTTCTCCAGTCTCCTTGCCATCCTGTACATCCGGCTCAGTCGACGGCAAGAGGGCATGCAGGCCGTTCTGATGAATGGGACTCGTCTGGCCGCTCTCCTGACCGCAGTGACCACGTTCGTGTTCTGCCGGTTCACCCCCGTGGGCATGAATGTCTTCTACTCGGTGGTCATCGGGCTTGTGGCGGGTGTCGGGATCGGCCTGTCCTCGGAGTACTTCACCTCGTCCAGCTTCAAGCCGACCAAAGACCTGGCCAAGATGAACCAGTCCGGTCCGGCTGTAGGCGTGACGGAGGGCATGGCGCTGGGGATGCTCAGCACGTTGCTGCCCGTGACCCTCATTGCGGCCGCAACCATCATCGCCTACCAGCTCGGGAATCTGCCGGGGGTAGCGTTCACGGCCCTGGGGATGCTGTCGTTTGTTGCGATGACGGTGGCGGTGGACACGTACGGCCCGATCGCCGACAACGCGGGCGGCATCGCGGCCATGGCCGAGCTGGACCCTGCCGTACGCGATCGGACGGATAAGCTTGACTCCATCGGGAACACCACCGCCGCGATTGGAAAGGGGTTCGCAATCGGATCGGCGGCGTTCGCTGCACTAGGTCTGATCGCTGCGTTCATGTGGTCGGCCATTGGAAGCGCCGACAAGGTGGTCGCTCCTCAGCTTCCGA
>CAZQHD010000056.1:0-12826 GCA_964593295.1 uncultured Thermotogae bacterium
CAAACACAGACCGTTTCGGATTCCAGATCATGGTTCCTCCCTGTGGTTCTTAAGTCTCTCCTACGTACACGCAGCATCCGTGAGGGTTTGTCCGGGCGAGCGCAGCACAAGTACACATCTCTTGCATGGAACGAATCCTTGCCGCGCTTGTCGAGCGGAACGCCCACCGATAATATCCTCCCATGCGCATGTATGCACATCTTGAACAGGACCAGACCGTCGCAGCCGCTGAGGTATTCCGCGCGCTGTCGGATCCGCTTCGGCTTCGGTTGCTGGCAGCGCTGGCTGCCGGTGGAGAGATGTGCGTCTGCCAGCTCGTCGAGCAGCTTCGCGAGCCGCAACCCAAGGTCTCCCAACACTTGCGCGTGTTGCGGACCGCCGGACTGGTGGAGTCTCGGCGCCAAGGAACCTGGGCACACTACAAGCTCACGTCGCCGATCGATCCTCTTCAGGTGTGGGTGCACAAGCTGCTGCACGACCACTTGCCCTCGGACCCGTTATCACCCTCAGAAGAGCGTTGTGGTGACCGCTGAGGCATGCATCCGCAAGCATCCTCAACGGGGGGGGGCAGGATCGGGTCCCGCGCTGCCCATTTGGCCAAGCGAACTACGAGGACGGCGACCAATCCTGCCAATGGGTCAACAAGCGGTTCTCGAAGAAGAGAAAGCGTGAGGATCGAGGAGCCAGAAACACAGAGGCGTCCTCACCTCCGGCGCCATTGTGGTTCTGGTAGGTGAGACGATCCCGAACGCTCTTCTCGTAGATCCACCGCTCGTGCACGCCCCACGGCCCGAAGCTGCGTTCAACTCGATCTGGAACGCCCCACGCCAGCGTCGCCATGTCATCGGTCATTCCACGCCAGACGACACCGGACGAGATGTCCCGACACCGGTCGTCCGTCAGCTCAGGAAACTGCTGACAGACCTCCGCCGCCGTAGGAGGTGCCGGCACCGGAGCGGGGGACTGGTTCATGACCCAGATCGAGACCCCGAACAGGAACACGATGAACAGCACGCGAACAAGCTCCCCCATCATGTGAGAATCACCTTCCCCGATGAACAGGCTACTGGAGGTGATGGGGACTTGATTGGACGCATGCGCTCCGCCCGGCAGCCCTTTGTCGCTCGAAGAGGGAAGAGACGACCCAGACCACTCGCCCCGGATGCTCCCAAGCGCAACGCAAGGAGAGATCCCATCAGCACAACTCGCGGTACGAGACTTCCGCCCCGCCTGGCCATGACTGGACTGTAACCTCTGAGCTGGGGGGCAGATTCGGCTTTCTACATCGCGTTCCTACCGGCCTCACGTGGCGAAGAACGGGATCTGTCGAACGCTTCGATAGAGGAAGCACTCGCGCAGAGTCTCAACCCAACGCGCCGTTGTTCAGGCACGATCCCTACTGTGCGACGCCTCTGGCAGATGCTCTGCTTTCGAGCCGAACTCTCAGGCCGGGTCCATAGCAGTACACTCCCAGCCATTCAGGCCAACTCGCGCAAGGTGACTCATCAATCGGAGAACTCCACTCGGTTCACCACAAGATCCGAGTCCAGATCGAAGAGGGTCACGATCACCCTCGGCTGGACATACCGTCCGTTGGCGAATGCATACGTGACGATGATCCGTGTGTCATCCGCCTCTCCGTCATCGTCGAAATCCCCCACCGTGAGGTCTCGTACGGCCATGACACGAATCCGTGCGTCCACCAGGAAGTCCCGGTTCAGGTCGATGGCCACGCTGTCCACCACGCCGTCCCGATCGAAGTCTTCCAGCCACACAGCATCGTTGAGATCCCCATCCCGACCGAAGTCCTCCACAAAGACGAGGGGGTGATCCTCTGGATCGCCGGGATCCGTGCCGGCAGCGGTCTCATCGGCATCCGAGAATCCGTCTCCATCGGTATCTACGGTTGCCTCGTCGAGCGTCTCGCCGATCGGGAGCAACCAGGAGTAGCACGGGTTGGGATCCAGACCATCGATATACCCATCCGAGTCCGAGTCGCGATTGGTCGGATCCAGCACGCCGCCGATCGTGCCCATCACGTAATACTCATCGATTCCGTCAAGATCTGGATCCAGATTGAATCCCGGATCGATGCACACCCAGGCGACCTCTTCTCCGTCCAAGAGCCAGTCGTTATCCGTATCATGGTCGAGAGGATTGGTGGGATTGAAGGGATAGAACGCGTTCGGATTGGGTTGGTTTCTCTCCTGGAAATCCGTCAGACCGTCGTGATCGGTATCTGGATCGCACGGATTGGTTTCCACGGGATTCGGCTGTGGAGCCCCGTCCAATAGGTCCTCGAAATCGAAGGCACTGCGCTGAAAGTCGAAGTGTCCATCGTGGTTCACGTCTTCCTCTCCGTCAAGGAGTCCGTCGCCGTCCGAGTCTGGGTTGAGCGGGTCCATGCACCCACAGACTGGCTTGACATTGTTCGCCTCCGGGTAGACCACCGTGATCGGACGCCCGAACAGGTCGGTCGCCGGAATCATGTGTTGACGGGAGACCGAGAACGAGAGGCGCTCAATGCCGTCGCCGACAGCGTCGCCGTCGGTGTCCGGGTTGTTGGGGTCGGTCTCATCGGGATGTCGTGTCCCGTCTCCCCTCTCGTTCTCCCCGATCCCGAGGGGATTCGGGTGGCCACCGATGCCGGTCAAGCAACGAGGGTTGACGACCACGCTGGGGTGTCCACTCAGCATATATGGGGTGCGCACACCCCCGTCACATAGGCCGTCAGCGTCGGTATCGCAGTTGACTGGATTTGTGGGGTTCGAGCCGAACACCTCCGCGGAGTCGAGCAGCCCGTCGTCATCGGTATCGGGGTCAAAGGGATCCGTCGGGATGGGGCCGCCGCCGGTCACCTCGTGCCAGTCGTTGCGCCCGTCACCATCCGTGTCCCAGTTGCTCGGATCGGTCCCGATCATGACTTCCTCTCCGTCAAGGAGCCCGTCGCCGTCCGAGTCAGGGTCACAGACATTGCAGAGGTCGTCGTCCTGTTGCTCTCCAAAGGCGTCGGTCACTACCGTGCGTATCGTCCCAGGCCAAGCGACGTCAGCTCCAGGAACATCGATGAAGTCCTCGTAGTGCGCCCATGTGTATGTAATTCCCGAAGCGGTAAGCGTCCGCGTGACAATCTCCCCATCCTGCACTCCATCGCCATCGGAGTCCGCGTTACTCACAAATGGGCATGCCGTGTCGGAGTCGCCTCCCAGTGATCCGCCCATGAGGCTGAGCCCGCTGCCTGCGAACTCCTGGGGATCGAACAGGTAGTCACCGTCGGTGTTGGTTCTCAGCGGATCGCTCACCTGGTCGAACTGGCGTTGCGGCCAGGTTCCACCGACCGCGATCAGCTCGTCGGCGTCAGCCAGCGTGTCATTGTCCGTGTCGGCATCCAATGGGTCGGTATGGGTTGTATGTACCTCCTCGTAATCCGAAAGCCCATCATCGTCAGTGTCCGTGTCCAGTGCCGGAATTGTCTCGGAGAGCACGGAACCTGGCTGAGGGTAGAAGGTGTAGAGTCCGAGGAGTGTATTGCCCGTACCGGGCGAGCCGCCGGTCGGCGACTCCGGCCCTGTCCCCATCGGAAGCACACTGGATACACCCTGGGCAGTGACAGGACCGCCCCCAAACAGCCCCTCCTCTTCCCCGTCGCTGAGGCCATCGCCGTCCGTATCACAGTTGCAGGGGTCAGTCTCGCCGCTGCCTTGAGTGCCCGACCCTCCAATCACCCCTTGCCAGACGCCGTCCTTGTTCTTATCCTCGTATCCATCGAGCAGTCCGTCGCCGTCCGAGTCGGGGTTGTTCACGAACGGGCAGATCGTATCGTCGTCACCCCCCAATCCACGGAAGTACGTTGACGACGGATCGCCAAGGCGTGTCCCCGGGTACGTGTGTCCCCGTGCTGTCCACTCGACATAGTCAGTGAGCCCGTCGTTGTCCGTGTCCGGGCTCAACGGATTAGAGACTTGCTGAAACTGTCGCTTGGGCCACACCCCGCCGATGGCGATCAGCTCGTCGGCATCTCCGAGGCCATCGCCGTCCGTGTCCCAGTGGAGCGGGTTCGTGCCGGTGACGTTTGCCTCTTCCCAGTCGGAGAGCCCGTCGTTGTCCGAGTCATCATCAAGGGCCGCCACCGTCGTCACCGCCCCCGCCGGGGTGATTGCGGTGGTGGTACCTTCGCCAAACAGCGCTTCTTCCTCCCCGTCGCTCAATCCGTCGCCGTCCGTGTCCCACAGGCAGAAGTGTGTCTCGCCACTGCCCTGTGTTGCGCTATCACCGATCGTGTGGGTGATGATCCCGTCGCGATTCCGATCCTCGTACCCATCCTGGAGGCCATCGTCATCCGAGTCGTCATCGTTCACGAACGGACAGCCGAGCGCGATCTCTATGTCGTCTGTCAGCCCATCTCCATCGGTGTCCTGCATGAGCGGATCGGAGTGATTACGCGCGTCTCCGTCAGACCAGGTGGCGACCTCATCGCCGTCGGACACCGTATCGCAGTCCGTATCTATCACGCAGGGATCCGTACCGTACGTATACACCTCATCGCCGTCGGACAGACCGTCGCCATCGCTGTCGGCTACGTTTGGATTCGGCCGTCGCGATCCCCCGTAGTAGCCACCGGCCCACGCGATTTCGTCATAGTCCCCCATCCCGTCACCGTCTGTGTCGACGTTGGTGTAGTCCGTGCCCGTCACATTCTGCTCAACCACATCGGGGAGCCCATCCCCGTCGAGGTCCGTAGTCATCGCCGTTCGGGCGATTTCCACCGCGATCCCTGACCCGGAAATGATGGCCGCCGCGATATCGCTCCACGGTATGGTGACTCCGGTCTGCACAATGAGCCCCCCGGTCACCACGCCGTCCGGAATGAGATCAACGGCAATGGCCGCCACCTCCAGTGCCATCTGCACGGCCGCCAGCGCAACGTCGGCCGCATTGAGATCGAAGATCATCTGGTCGATATCGATGCCGCCTGTCCCGCAACCGTCGTCGCAGTCCGCGCCCGTGGTGCCGTCACCACCTCCCCCTGGATCGAACTGGTCCGATCGGTCAATGTTGACCGACCTCGTCGAATCGAGGTGAATTCTGTCGGTAGACTCGTACTGCACTGTCACGTTGACGAGGGGAGATGTCGACGTGATGCTGCTGGTACAGGTCAGCGTGGCTCCGGAGAGCCCCGTGCACGGGTACTCATCGGGCTCAAGCAGATGAATGTCCCCCTGAAGAGGGGCCGGGGTGCCGGCAATTCCGGACTCCTCCTCTACTGTCACTACGTAGTCAACGCCGTCAGGCGTGTCCGTCCCGCTGACCGATGTCACGGTCGGCCGCCGCTGGATCCCCTGGCCAAAGTACCCTTTGCTGTCAGCATGGATACCGTCCGTAGAGGTGTAGTCGGCGTAGATCGTGTCGATCCCCGCCGCCGCGTCAAGGCCCAGACACGTGTACGTGAATGCGCCATTGGGGGCGACGCCCAATGCGGGGACAACGAGGGCGTCTGCCGCAAGGTAGGACGAGTACGATAGAGTGCCGACCGGAGGGCTTGAAGCTCCCGCATCGGCGATGTCCTCGACTGTCACGGTGTATCCATACCCCTGATTCACCAACAGCGTGTCGGACGATCCTGTGACCGTGGTCTGCGTCGGGCGCAGCTCCACGGTAAGGAACTGAGCCACATCGTCATCCGCGTGCATCGACGAACCTGCGTACGTTGCCGTAATCGTTGTGGTGCCGGCATCGAAAGGACCCGGAGTGTAGGTCACCGAGCACGCACCCCCGGTCAGGGACGTGGAGTCGAGTGAGAAGACACCGTTCTTCCCGCCGTCATCAAAGCTGACCGTTCCGGTCGGGGCCGACGGCGTGCCTGCCGTCGTGTCGTCTTCGACCGTCACAGTCACCGTCACCGTCTGCCCTATGTATGCGGTCGACGGAGAGACAGTCATCGACGCGTCTGCAGAACGCTTGACGACGACTTGATCAAACGCATCCACGTTGCCAGCATACAGCGCGTCTCCTGCGTACGTGGCGGTGATGACATGCGGCGTCATCGTTGCGTCCGTTGGTGTGTACGTGAACTCGAACCGGCCGTTGTCCGTCCCGGTGAGCGTGTAGGATGAAGGACTCAACGTGCCCGCTCCGGTGTGCGTGAGGGTCACGGTTCCCGTGGGCATTGCAGCGTAGTTTTCGGGAACGCCGCTCACAGTCACCGTGCCGGTTGCCGCCTCATTGACCACCAGGGGTGTATCCGAGACGAAGACCACGACCTGCGTCCCCGGCACCACTTCATGCTCAGCGGTATCCGATCCGGAACCGAAGTCGGCGGGGTTGAGCGGCGTGAACGTAGCCGTGATCGTCTTGGTTCCGACAGAGTACGTCGTCAGCGCGCAACTCGACGACCATCCGCTTGTGTTGGTGGTGCCGCTCGTGATCGTGCGTGAGCACGTGTTCCCCTCACCATCGTCCACTACGACCGTTCCGTAGAGCTGGAGACCGTCGGGATTGGGGGCCGTCCGGAATACTTCGAAACTCACGGTGTACGCTTCGCCCACGGCAGAGGGTTCGGGATCAAACGATTGTATCGTGACCCCTACTGGAATCTGCGCGTAGCTTGCCAAGCTGATTGCCCCCATCAACACCGTCATGGCGGCGGCAAGACCAAGTCCTCTCCGTGTTCGAGGTCGGCGGGACTTCTGGTTCCTAGGGTGTTCTGCGTGCGTGTCTCGTATCAGCGTCATGGGATCCTTTTCGAGTTCATCGTGTCCTGAGAGTGCAGCTCGTACTCCCGCGCATCGGTTGAGGCCTGTGTCTCTCATCAGAACGTCACCCCCACGTCCAACGTTGCCTGTCGCAGGCCGGTTCGCCCGTACAAAATGGAGAGCGTCACCCGCACCGGCGTGAGCGTCATCCCCAGACTGCCCGACACGGACGAAAGCCTTAGGCTGTTAGACTGCTTGCTAATCCCTACGTTCAATCCCCCTGAAAAGGTGCCTTGCGTCGCGCTGACGCCGATCGTGACGCTGGATGCTTGGAGATCTGAGGCGAACGTCCCGCTGGAAGACAGCCTTCCGGTCATCGCACCGAAGGGGATGTCACAGATTGCGCGGAAGGTCATCGACGTCAACTCAAAGGACTTGGATAGATTGACCGTCGCAGTGATGGAGTCACACAGCGAGAAGCCAAACGAGTACCCGCCGATCAGAAACGGGAAGAGAGAAAACGACCCGGACAACTCCAGTTCGCCCAGCCCCGAGAACGATCCTCCCCCGCTCAAGCGCACCACATCCTCTGCCATGGGATCGATCGAGAAACTCAACCAGAATGGGAAGTCGCAGTACTTGAGGCCCGTGATCGTGATGGTCTGATCCCAGCAGACAAACGAACACAATGCTTCGTCCGCATCAACTCGTCCCGGAGCAGAGTATCCCTTCACCGGACGAGCCCCTGACTCTGCAGAGAAATTCGTGACGCTCCGAACGTTCACCCCTGGGTACGGTTCGAAGGAAATCGTCAGGATATCTCCGACTCCGAATGTCTGGTCATCACGTAGATATTGAAGCGGGACGAAGTCGGCTCCCGGGTTGGGGAATGTGACATCCTCCAGCATCATCAAATTGTGAATGGAGACCGAGCCAAAGGTCATCTCCGTCGTGAGTCGCATCTTCACGAACATCAAGTCACCTGGAGGGATGACCACCCAGTTCGTGAAGTGATTGACATCCGTGACCGTCTCGAACGGCACTGCATTCCAGATCTCCATTTTGCACTGGATCGGTCCGAGAGGCAGCGACACATCCAGGATCACGCGCTCGAGTCCGGCAATGTTGATGGCGGAATTGAAGTGAAGCCCCAGTCCCCCAGAGGTCATCGTGAAGTCCAGTCGCGACTCGATACCGAACTTCAGCAGTGTGAGCTCAGCCGGTGTGTCCAGCTGGATTCCCCCCTCAAGGCTGGCCGGAACCGGGATCACAATCGTTGCCACCCCATACTGCCCGGCCACACTCCACGACCCCGCGTGCGTGGGAGAGCCCCACCCCACCAGAGCCAGAGCTACCACCAGACAGAGACCAAAAGGCCTCCCTGATCGTCCGAATCCACTGAGCAAGCCCCCCTGCCCTCGATCACCACTCCGCACCATCCCATCCTCCTCACCACGTGCCACTCATCTTCATCCTGCTGGGAGAGATCACGTCACTCCGGCCGGCAGATATGCGAGCTTTGGTGTGGTGTCCTTACGATCTCGGGAAACTGGCGCCGCGAACTCCACAGAGAAGGAGAATGCCAGGACAGTTGATCCAACAGCACCTCCCGTAACGCCATGCCGCGCCACTTTCTGACCTTCACGCCCACTCCCTAAACAGAGGCCCATCACAGGGCACGTGTTACGGGGACGTGAAGAATCGAAAGAAACACCAGGAAAGGCACATATCCACCCATACGACAAGGAACCCCCTCAGGCCTCGTGCCGTGCGCTCGCAGGATCATCAGACTCGATCGTGTTCCCCAGTTGGTGATCGACCTCACGCCGACAACCCAACTGCCTGCGAAGCATTGAGCCGACGTCCGGCTCTCAGAAACACGGATCAATCTAGATCAGTTTTCGGCTTCAAGTCAAGTGCTCGCATTGTCTCATCAAGGAAGAACTCGAAACGGGATCGTTGCCTCACGGAAGAGAAGCGCTCGAAAGAGAAGATGATGCTACAGTGCTCTTTGTCCCAGAATGCTTCTCTCGGCGAGGCCCCGGCAGCGTCTTGAATGCGATCTGCGGATCTGACTCTCGGCCCCGTGGCAGAGCAAGGGCCTTGCGATGGCGCTGCAGGTCATCGACGAGATTGGGTTTCAGCCGCTGTCTCGCGAGGAAACGAGGGGGCCGTTTCATGGGGTCAGCTAGGGCTACGGCTGCATACTGATGACCGGCAACAGGTCGATCCAGAACTGGCCTAAGATCGTCGCTGGGGAAGGGTTGATCTCGCCTGCGCTCTAGATGGTCGGGTTCCCATCCCATATCCTGGACATCCCGGTCCGCTCCCGGCGGCTCCGGGATCCTGAGCGGAGAATCACCTGAGGAGGTGCGGAGGTCCGAGCATCGTGCGATGAGAATCGTGTTCCACCGGATTGTCTGTTCGGCGGTCGGTGAAGCGAGCACCGTACTCAGGTACGGTCGCTAACAGCAGAGGGCTCGTAAGCTCCGCGTCCACTAAGGTCGTGAAAGTCATTGTTCGTTGACAGTTTCACCCGTTGCATCCGGCCGCTGTACTGGTGTGGCAAGAGAGCAACAACAGAGAGTCTCTACCGTCCCATGCTCTCCAGGATATCTTCCAACGCCAGAAGCTCTTCAGGATCAGCCGCCAGTTTCTCGACTTCTGCATCCGTGAGGCCGAAGAGTCTCCTCGCTGCGCTGAGGACTGCTTGTGTCTGCGTGGATGTCATAGGATCCCCCCTATCCGACATCTTCATCGTACGTCAGCGTGGTAGACACCCCACAGGTTACGATCAATCGGGACACAGGTATCGGAGAATGGGTCGCTCATTGAGCACTGCTGATTGGATCGGCCCCGTGTTCGTGGGTACAGAGCATCTCCGCTGACCCTCCGCGACACGCGGAAGCGAACATCCGCTTCCTCCTTCCAGAGAAGCCGCAACTCCTGCTTCAAGTGCCCGTTTGGGTAGGGCTGCCGCCGTTGCGCCAGGGCGGTTCTGTGTGCTAGAGTGCTTCATGAACAACCGTCGTAGACGGGATGGGCAAGAGGATTCACGCGAGCTTCGGCTCCTTGAGCAGCACCGTCTACTCGGGCAGTACGCACTCACGTTGGCCGAGACCACCGATCTTCCCACGCTCTACCAGACCATCTACCAATGCATCAGCCGTCTGATGACGGCGAATGCCTTCATCGTCTCCTCGTTCGACCCCCTACGTCGCGAGATCCAGGCGCGGTTTCTCATGGCTGATGGGGTAGTACACGACGTCGACCAGTTCCCGATCATCCCCCTGGAGGGCGAGGGATCGGGCATCCAGAGCGAGGTGATCCGCACCGGGCGTCCGTTGAGCCTGCCTGACTTCCTCAAGGCCATGGCGCGGACGGAAACCGTCGTCAGCATCAGTGAGGACGAGGGAGCGCCGGAACAAGCGACACGCGAGGACGCAGAGCGTCGGATCAGCACAAGATCGGCGATCCTGGCGCCGATGCTGTTCCGAGGACAGACAACCGGCGTGATGCAGGTGCAGAGCAAGCAGCCGGCCGACTACTCCGAGGAGGACGTAGAATTGTTGTGCCTGCTCGCCAATATGTCAGCAGTTGCCATCGAGAATGCGAGGCTCCTTGACGATCTCGTACAGGCCAACTCGCGGCTTCGTAGGACACTGGACGAGGCGCTGAACGCCATCGCGATGACCACGGAGATCCGCGATCCGTCCACCGCCGGTCATCAACGCCGAGTAACCCAGCTGGCCTGCGCGATAGCTAAGGAGATGGCCTTGGACGAGACGCGCATCGAGGGACTCCGCGTCGCTTCGCTGGTTCACGACATCGGGAAGGTGGCGATCCCCGCAGAGATTCTCGTGCGTCCAGGCAAGCTGAGCGGGGTGGAGATGGAGCTTGTCCGCAAGCACGCGTCCGTCGGCAGTGACATCCTTCGGACGCTGGCCTCGCCTTGGCCGTTGGCCGAGATTGTACTTCAGCATCATGAGCGGATGGATGGCACCGGATATCCGTGTGGTGTGGGGGGCGATGCCATCTGCACGGAAGCGCGGATCCTGGGTGTCGCGGACGTCGTCGAGGCGATGTGTTCACATCGACCGTATCGGGCGGCCCTTGGGGTGGAAGCTGCCCTCGACGAGATCGAGCGGGGTCGTGGGGGCCCCTATGACCCCACTGTCGTCGACACCTGCACCAAGCTCTTCCGCGAGCAGGGCTTCGCCTTCATCGAAGTCGCCTCTCCACTTCTGTCCGGATAGGCGGCTCGTCCCCAGCGACGAGAAATCCGTCGCCTCAGTGACTGAAGGGCTCGACCGCCATCTGCGGCTCCCCGTGTTGGGCAAAGCTTCGAGCTCTCGCCGAGATTCGTGTCGGGGAGTGCCGGTGCTGACTTGTGACGCTGGGAGCCGCGGACGATTCTCGAACCCCACGTTCAACATGACACCGCCGACGCCCGCCCTGAAGAGGGAACCTACAGCGAGTGGAACGGAAGCGACGTCACTCCCGGTGCGAGGGGCAGGCTGACGTCTCCCGGATGAACGATGTACCCAGGGCCGACGCGTGAGCCGAGATCCTTGCGCAGGCGAAGGATCGTCTCGGCCATTGCCGGCCGCGGGGTGGCCGATAGCTTGACCTCGATCGGCACGAGGGTGCGCCCCGTGTCGATCAGGAGATCGACCTCCGTACCAGTCGAGCTACGCCAGAAGGAGAGGGCGGGCACCTCGCCACGATGAACGTAGCTCCTGAGGATCTCGGACACGACAGCTGTTTCCAGGATCGCGCCCCCCATCGGCCCTGCCGCCGCGTGCTCGGGGTCGCGCAGTCCGACGAGGTAGCAGAGGGTCCCCACGTCCGTAAAGTACACCTTCGGCGTCTTGACCAATCGCTTGTTGATGTTCGCGAAGTGCGGTCGCAAGACCAGGACCTGGAAGCTTGCCTCGAGAACGGAGAGCCAGGCCTTCGTCGTGTTGACTGCCACGCCGAGGTCGCGGGCGAGATCCGTCAGGTTGAGCAGGCTGCCGCTGCGCGCCGCAAGGCTGCGGAGGAAGCTCTGGAAGAGTGACAGGTCGCCGATCTGCCGCAGCGACCGGACATCGCGCTCGAGATACGTCTGGATGTAGCTCGCATGCCACAAGGTGCTGTCGCGGCCGGGGTCCTTCACAATCTCCGGGTATCCCCCGCGCAGGAAGGCCTCCCACAGGTCTCCGGGAATCGCATCCGGAGCCGTCCTATGTTCTCCGCTCTCCCACGGAAAGAGCGCTGTGGGCTGGCCCACGATCTCCCGCTGCGACAGCGGAAGCAGACGCAGCATCGCCGCCCGGCCGGCGAGCGATTCCGTGACCTTCTCCATCAGAAGAAGGTTCTGTGATCCCGTGAGAAGGTACTGCCCGCGTTCTGACCTGTGAGCATCGACCTCTTCCTTGATGTAGGAGAGGAGATCCGGAGCGTGCTGCACCTCGTCGAGAATCGCGGGCGGCGCGTACGCCTTGAGGAACCCGCGGGGATCCGCGCTTGCCGCGGCGCGCACATCGGGAGCCTCCAGCGACACGTAGCGGTGACTCTTGGAGAACAGGTGCCGTAGCAGCGTCGTCTTCCCCGCCTGCCGAGGGCCGGTGAGAACGACGACAGGGAACTGGCTGGCCGCTCTCTCCAAGACCGGCTCTAAGCTGCGCTGGATGTAGTAGTTGGGCATTTGTCCCACCATAGTGTAATTATGCGTTACGAACGCACGATTGCAAGTCGCTGGCGCGCGCCCGAGTTCCATTGCGGCTGGCGCCGCGGAAGCGTTCCACAGCCGAGCCCATCAGGAGGTGCCGTTAGCCCCTTGACAGGACATGACCCGGAGGCCGCCTCGGGGTGTTGGGCCGAGTTGACCAGTCGGGCGTCACCAGCGTGCGAAAGGGGACGGAGAATCGGAGAATCCGAGGGGCACATTGGACATCGGCGGGCGCGAACGTCAACGTCCTTGAGTGAAACTCGAAACCTGTGAGAGAAACGGAGATTGAAGAGAATGTTCAGGCGGGCGTAAGTCGGCGTGGACACGGCTCACACGGCAAAACCCCGAGGGATCACCCACCTTGGGGTTTCGTGCCAACAGATGACCGTCCAAATCGACGGATTGAGTCTGTGGCTCCCCG
>CAZQHD010000057.1:0-12426 GCA_964593295.1 uncultured Thermotogae bacterium
GCGCGTGGAGGTCCCCCGGCTCACCACGCAGGAACTCATGGAACTGCGGTCGGGCGAACGCTCTGCGGCGGTGCGGGACCGGATTGTGTCCGCACGAGAGCGACAGAAGGCGCGGACAGCATCGGACGAACCGTGGCGTGAGAACGCCCAGCTGGACGGGGATCTTCTCCGTGAGCACTGCCGGCTGGCTTCATCTGCGGAGGCGTTGCTGCGGCGGGCGTGTGCTCGATTCGGATTGAGCGCTCGTGCACATGTGCGAATCCTTCGCGTCGCACGTACGATCGCAGATCTGGCTGGAGAGGAGATCCTCTGTGATGCGCATGTCTCCGAGGCGATTCAACTTCGGACAACAAGGCCCCACACGGCGGGAGGCTGAGGAGCCGACGCACCCGGTTCATGAAAACCCCACAAGGACGGGGTATCTTTACCGCGTTGCAGACGCCGCCCGATTCGAGAACCGGACGGATGGCTTGTTGTGTCTCGGGCCAAGCGTTGTCGGAAAGCAGAGGAGGACAGGGTATGAGGAGGACAAGCCTGTGGCTTGCATGCATCGTTTTGATCTCCGTGATCGTGACTACGGGAGCGGTTGAGTTTCCGGTCACTGTCTCCGAAGTCGTGGTGCGGGGAAACGAGGAGATCCGGCGAAGGGAGATCCTTGAGGCCGTGCTGTTCGGCGCGGGCGACGAGATCACGGACCAGGATCTTCGCACCGCGACCCAGGCGATTCACGATCTTGGATGGTTCGCGGAGGTGTCTTGGGACCGTTCTGCGATTGAGGATGGGCGCGTCGTGTTCGTCGTCAAGGAGAACCCCGTCATCGAGAAGATCGTGATCACAGGAAACGATCACCGACGGAGCTATTCCTTGTTCAACATCAAGCTGCTCGACGCGCGCCTTGTCTCCACCATACGGCTTCGCCAGATCCTTTGGGGGCAGGACATTCGACGCCGGAAGGTGTTGAACCTCCCGGCGCTCACCGTAGCATTGGAGGAGATCCTCGAGGAGTATGAGCGACGTGGGTACATCCTGGTCTCGATCGGGGAGGTCGACCCGTCAGAGGTGCTGCGCATCCAGATTGTGGAGTATGAGTATGCGGGCAGCGTGATCGATGGATTGCGCACCGTTCCCGAGTCTGTGATCCAGGAGTTCCTCCAGATGCCCGTAGGCGAGCCGATCCATCTTCCTGCGCTTCAAGCCTCCGCAATGCGTCTTCGGGAGTCGATCTTCGTCTCCGATCTTGAGGTGGCCCCACAATCAGGGATCGATCCTACGAAGGTGTGGCTCCGTTGGACAATCACTGAGCAACAGCTTGTCGACGAGCCTGTCCGCTTTTCCTCCGTATCCATCGAAGGAAACACTGCCTACACGGAAGAGGTTCTGAAGGGTTATCTCGGGGATGTTCCGATGGATGCGATCGGGAACTACGCTTTGCTGGAGTTCGTGCGAGGAGTTCACGATCGCTACATTCGGGGAGGCTACTCCCTGGCCCGGCTCCGCGTCCTCGGAGCGGATGGTGACGCACTACGCCTACACGTGGATGAGGGTGTCATCGGGAGCATCACGGTGGAGGGAACGACCTCGACCCGCAACTACGTGGTCGAGCGCAACATCGAGCTGTCTGTGGGAGAAGTATTCAACCGCAGGGATCTGTCGGTCTCGTACCAGCAGCTCACGGCGTTGGGGTACTTCGACTCAGTCGACCTCGTGCCGTCCTGGGAGGAAGACGCAGTGGATGTGCTGGTCACGCTCACAGAGAAGAAGAATCTTGGGAGTTTCGGTGGTTCGATGGCAGTGGACCCGAGAACGGGATCGCTGTACGGCGAGTTGAAGCTTAACCAGAAGAACCTGTTCGGCACCGGGCAGGATGTGGAGCTCAGCTACAGCCGAGGCTTGGTGGGCGCGGAAGACTTGCGCCCAAGCACCTGGAATCTTGGTTACTCCACGGTGGCGTTCTTCCCTGGATTCGACCGTGTGGGGCTCGACCTATACCAGACATCGGAGCAGATCAAGGAGGAGGAGGAAGACCTCATCCATGTGACGTTGGGTGCCAGCCTCTCGTTCAGCTATCCGCTGGCTGCGTACTCCAGCCTGGGCATCTCGTTCCGCCATGAGGAGGAACGGGTAGGGCGAGGCGGCAAGTGGACCCCGACGGATGTTCTGAGCCTTTCGCTCGCCTACGATGACACCGATCATCCGGTTTTCCCGACCGAGGGGAATCGGCGTCGGTTCACCTTCGAGAAGGCGGGCGGATTCAGCCCCGGACTCGAATACTCCAAGGGCGATCTCACGTGGATCCACTTCGTGCCCACGGCGGTATCGCTTGTCCCCACCGACATGGCGCAGGCCATCGCTCTTCGTGTCAAAGCAGGGTGGGCCGACGAGGGATTGCCCTCCACACGCCAGCTTGAGTTGGGGGGATCGATGTCGGTTCGAGGCATTCCCGGAACCCCGGTTCGCCAGTACGTGCTGACCAATGTGGAGTACCGGCTGCAGCTTGTCGAAGGACTGTACGCGCACGCTTTCCTTGATGCCGGACTGGATCTGGGAACAGTGCGCGTGGACGGGCTGCTGTCGACGATGGGGCTTGAGTTGGGAATCGACGCAGCCGGCGTCCTGGTGCGTCTCACCGCGGCGTGGATCCTCGGCGAGGAGTGCAGTTGGCTTCCCGTATTCGAACTTGGGTTCGGGCAGATGTTCTAGATGAGTTGCTTCGGTTGACGATCCCCTATAATCCAATGGGCCGATGACCGTGGAGCCATCGGCGAAGCACAAGGAGGAAGATGATGTCGAAGAACACGTTGATGATCGCAGGGGTTGCGTTGTTATTGGCTGTCGGGGCGCTGGTGCTGCAGTTCGTGATGCCCGCAGGCACGGGAGCCACCGAGGCGGATCTGGATGCGCTTCGGGCGGAGGTCGCCCAGGTGAAGGCATCGGGCGCGGGAAGTGGTGTGCGCATAGGGTATGTGGATGCTGAGGATGCGTTCACTGTGTTCATCCTGGCGGTAGGGGATCTGAGGGAGCAGATTGCCCAGAAGAATGAAGAGATCACCGCGCTACGGTCGGACTACGCGCAAGGCATCGTCGCGCGCGACGAGTATGAACGAAGCCTGTACCAGTTGAACGCTGAGCTACTGGATGCTCGTGTCACCACGGCGGCGGGAACGCTCGACCGCATGATCGCGTCGGCGAGGTTCTCCGACCTCCGGAGCCAGCTGGTGGGGCTCCGCGAAGAGGCGCAGCCGTTGGTGGATGAGGTCAACAGTCTGGTGGCCACCATCCGTGTTGGAGCCATCGATGCCACCGAGTTCCAGAACCGCTATCAAACCCTATCAGCACTCTTCGAGCAGTTCGACCAGATGGTCACTGCAGCGGCATCCACGAAGCTCGTCCAGGCCATCGAGAAGATCGCACACACGGACAACTATGATCTGATCATCCGGAAGAAGGATGTTGTGATGTACCGCAATTCATCGACGATCCAGGACATCACTGACCGGGTGAAAGCGGAGATCAGAGACTACCTGTAGGGTCAAGCCATCATGTACGAAGTCGGGGAGATCCAGGATCGTCTGCCGCACCGGTATCCGTTTCTTCTGCTCGATCGAATCACCGAGCAGCAGGAGGGCCGTGTGGCGGGGTACAAGAACGTCACCGCCAACGAACCGTTCTTCGTCGGGCACTTTCCGCCTCCACTGGAGGCGGTTATGCCCGGGGTGCTGATCCTTGAGGCCATGGCGCAGCTTGCTGCGTTTCTTGTCCCCTGTGAGACCCCGACGGTTGGATATCTGGTGGGGGTTGACAAGGCCAGGTTTCGCCGCAGGGTAGTGCCCGGAGACCGGCTGGACCTTGAGGCGTGCTTGATCCGTAGGAAACGCGAGCTCTTCCAGGCTGATGTACGGGCCACGGTGGACGGGGAGCCGGCGGCAATGGCCACGCTCTCCCTCGTACTTCCCGGCGGGAGCGCGTGACGGACAGGCATGGGATGCTTGAGTGTGTCCCGAATGTGAGCGAAGGCCGAGACCCGGTGTTCATCGACAGGATGGCCGACGCCATTCGCTCGTCCGGCGCCGCACTGTTGGATCTCCACCGGGACGTCGACCACCATCGTTCCGTTCTCACTACGGTCGGGAGTCCACGCACGCTCGAGGATGCGATGCTTGCGTTGACAGAGTGTGCAGTGCGCTCCGGGGATCTGCGGTGTCATCATGGGGCGCATCCTCGGATTGGGATCGTGGATGTGATTCCATTCGTTCCACTGGGCTCTCATGTGACGATCGATCGGTGCGTCCAACTGGCGGCTGACGTCGGGCGGGCCATTGGGGAGAAGCTCGGCATTCCCGTGCTCCTCTACGCAGACGCGGCGCGATGTGCTCAGAGGCGGACGCTCGCATCGATTCGTCGAGGCGGCGAACGGCAGCTGGCCGCGGTGTTGGAGCGAGAGGGGCCGGACTACGGACCTCGACGGCTCCACCCGACAGCGGGTGCGGTGGCTGTGGGGGCTCGCCCTCCTTTGGTGGCGTTCAACGTGGTGCTCGACTGTGAGGATGTCAAGGTGGCCAGGGATGTTGCTGGCGCCGTCCGAGAATCGGGGGGAGGGCTGAAGGGCCTCCGAGCACTTGGGCTTGCGCTCCCCTCTCGTCGACGGGCACAGGTCTCGATGAACCTTGTGGACGTCTGTGCCGTGACGGTTGTGGACGCGTACCGTGCCGTGGAGCGGCTCGCTCGACGGCACGGCGTTCCTGTTCTTGACTCCGAGGTCGTCGGTCTGGCCCCCGCGTGCGCGCTCCGAGGGGCCACCGCCGAGGAGCTACGCATGCGGTTGGATCCACACGAGCTGTCGCTGGAACATCGGCTGGAAGAGGCGTTGAAGTAATGAACACATCCGGGTCGGCCATTGGGGTGCTTGGATTCGGGGTCACGGGACAAGCGCTGTGTGTGTTTGCTGTTCACCACGGCGTGCCGATCCGTGTCAGCGACTCCCGCCCCCTTCCTGATGCAGATCAGCGCTGGCTTCGCCGCTACGGCATCCCGTTTGAGCACGGTGGACACACGGAGAGGTTCCTCCTCGATGTGGACGAGTTGGTGCTGAGTCCCGGGGTTCCTATGGCCACATCCGTGGTTCTGCGGGCGCAGCAGCATGGGATCCCGGTCCTCTCGGAAGTGGAGTTCGCCCTACGAAGAATCCAGAGTTACGCGGTGATTGCGGTGACCGGAACCAACGGAAAGAGCACAACGGTCAGCGCAATCGCTGCGATCATCCGCGCTGTCGGCCGACGCGCGTGGGTGGGTGGGAACATCGGGATTCCGATGATCTCCCTGGAAGGCCGGGTGGGACCCTCCGACGTGCTTGTCGTCGAAATGAGCAGCTACCAGCTGGAACAGTCGCTCGATCTGCGAACCGAGGTCGGTGTCTTGCTCAATCTCGCGCCGGATCACATGACTCGCCATGGATCGATGCACGCCTACGCGGAGGCCAAGGGCAGGCTGTTCGAGCGACAGAAAGAGAGTGATGTGGCCGTTCTGCCCAGAGAGTTAGAGGCCCAATTTCGCCAAGGACTCGGGCGACGTGTGTTCTACGACGAGCGGTTCACGGAACTGCCGGACGGCGCGGAGTGTCTCTGGTCACACGACCGGGTGAATCTCCGTGCTGCGTTGTGCGCAACTGAGGCGGCGCTTCCTGAGTGCGACCTCTCGCGTCTCCACATCGATGACGTTATCGATGCGTTCGCTCTTCCTCATCGGATGCAGTATGTGGGGACCGTGAACGACATTCTGGTGATCGATGATTCGAAGGCGACCAACGCAGCGGCCACCGAAGCTGCACTCCATTCCATGCGAAGTCCCACCGTGCTGTTGCTGGGCGGACGGTCCAAGGGCCTCGGGTACGGTGCGCTTGCCCAGACATTACAGCAGGTGGGGGTTCGTCACGTCGTGGTGTTCGGCGAGGCCGCGTCCGAGCTTGAGGCGGTTGTCTCGACTGCGTCCGTGCCGATGACGGTGGAGCGCAGCATGGAGGCTGCCTTCGATGCAGGACTCCGTGTGAGCAAGCCCGGCGATACCCTTCTGTTCTCGCCTGCCTGCTCCAGCTTCGATGCCTTCCGTGATTATGCGGATCGGGGAGAGCAGTTCTCGGAACGGGTGAGGAGATCCCCGGGGTATCGATCGGTGATCCCAAGGGCGTAGGTTCTGCCGGAACCGGACATCGGTTCGTTTCCAGGCGGACGAATCTTCGCTGTCTGGAAGGCCTGGTTCCTTTCCGATCGAGGACAGGTGCCGTACTCATAGTGTGCGGCATGACATGTCAGATCGATGCGGGAGGGGACCGAGCGTGGGCGGATGGGCAAACCAGAGGGAGATCCTGCTGACGGCGTTGCTTCTGCTCTTTGGGATGGTCATTCTGTACAGCGCCAGCAGTCCGTTCTCCTACCGTCACTACGGCTCGGACACAGCGATGCTGATCCGGCAGTTGGCGGCGGCCGGACTCGGTATCCTCGGCCTCGCGATCCTCTCACAGTGGGACTACCACCGATTGGTGGTGTTCAACGATCTTCTCTTCGTGGGAAGTCTGTTGCTCGTCGGGGCGACGATCGTGCCTTTGGGGCTCGGCCAGGGACGGTGGCTCGCTTTCGGACCGGTGACGTTTCAGCCGACGGAGCTGGTCAAGTTCTCGCTGGTCTTGTTCCTCGCGCAATCGATGGACCGAAAAGGAGCCAGGATCACCGCTTTCTCCGAGGGCGTCTTGCCCTACATCATCCTGCTTTCTGTGTTAGGCGGTCTGGTGATTGCGCAGCCTGACATGGGCATGGTGATGCTGTTGGCGATGATCACGCTGTCCATGTTGTTCTTCGCCGGAGCCCGAGCGTTTCATCTCGGGGCGATCCTCTGTGCCGGGGTTCCCCTCGCGTTCTTCGCGATCCGTCTGGCACCCTACCGACTGGCTCGACTTCTCTCGTTCTTGAACCCAGGAGCGTACAGCCAGACGACAGGCTATCAGACGCTTCAATCGCTGACCGCGGTGGGTTCTGGCGGACTGCTGGGACGGGGACTCGGCTCGTCGCATGCTAAGCTATTCTACCTTCCTCAATCACACAATGACTTCATCATGTCGGTGCTCGCCGAAGAGCTGGGGTTGGTTGGGGTTCTCCTTGTGCTCAGTCTTCTGGGGTTCCTGGTGTGGTGTGCGTTCACGATCGCAGAACGTGCGCCCGATCGGCTGGGACGTCTGCTGGCGATGGGCATGGGGGCCGCACTGGCGCTGCAGTTGCTGCTGAATCTCGGTGTGGTGGTGGGGCTGTTGCCGGTGACCGGGTTGACGCTGCCGTTCTTCAGCAACGGAGGGTCTTCGTTGATGGTGACGCTGGCCATGGTGGGCGTTCTGCTCAACGTGTCCAGACAGGGGAGAGTGGCATGAGGATTCTGCTGGCGGGAGGGGGTACGGGTGGACACGTTTACCCCGCACTGGCGATCGCAGAAGGGCTGCGGAGAGCCTACCCGACCGCACGGTTTCTGTATGTCGGCACACGGCAAGGTGTCGAAGCAAAGGCCCTTCGATCCTACCCCTGGATCCAGTTTTCCCCGATCCTGGCGGCCGGATGGACGAGAGGATCTTGGATCCGCACGTGGCTGGCCGGCATCAAGCTCGTTCTCGGGCTGGTCCAGTCGGTCGGGCGTTTCCTGTGGTTCCGTCCGCAGCTGGTGATCGGCGTCGGGGGATACGCGTCGTTCGCTCCACTCATGGTGGGGGCCGTCGCTGGGCGTGTGCTCCCGGTTCGAACGGTGATCCATGAGCAGAATGTGGTTGGCGGGCGCGCCAACCGTTGGCTCTCACGGTTCGTCGATCTCGTGATGCTCTCTTTCCCCCAGTCGGAGCGATCCTTCCCCTGCGCGCGACGGATCGTGGTTACGGGCAATCCCGTTCGGGAGGAGTTTCTGCACGTGCGCCGGTCGGACGAGCTCTACCGATCGTTCGGGCTCGATCCCGCGAGACGGACGATTCTGGTGTACGGAGGGTCGAAGGGGGCTCGTGAGATCACCGATCAGATTCTGAAAGGACGGAGGCAGATCGCGGAGACCCCGGAGCTTCAGATTCTGCTGATCGTCGGCGACCTGGAGAGTGAGGCGAGGATTCGAGCGATCCTGCAGGCAGAAGGGATCGAGAACATCGTGGTGGAAGGCTATGTTCATCACATGGGAGGCGCATTCGCCGTGGCTGACCTTGTGGTGTGTCGGGCCGGTGCGACCTCACTGGCGGAGATCACGGCCTGCGGAAAGGCCTCGGTGCTGGTCCCATGGCAGCAGGCGGCCGAAGACCACCAGCGGAGGAATGCAGAGGCCCTTCGGCAGGAAAGGGCGTGTGCTATGGCTGACGACGGGGTTCTTGTGAGCCAAGGCCTGGTTCGCATCGTTCTTCAGCAGATGCGAGATGAGTTGGCGCTGGATCATCTGGCATCGAACGCGCAGCGTTTGGGACGGAGAGATGCAGAGTCAAGGATTCTGAAAGAGATCCGAGGTCTCGTGAGGGAGGGAGAATCTTGATTGCGCGAGGATCGCGGGTGCACTTCGTGGGCGTCGGAGGCATCGGAATGAGTGGGCTGGCGACGGTGCTCGCGTCTCAGGGTGTGCACGTGACCGGATCTGATCTGACGGAGAACCATGAGACCGAGGTGCTTCGGACGCTGGGGGCATCGATCCATCGAGGACATCGTGCCGAGAACATCCGCCCGGATCTGGATCGTGTGATCGTCTCCTCAGCGATTCCTGCAGACCATGAAGAGGTGGCTGAGGCTCTGAGGAAACGAGTCCCGGTCATCCCCCGACTTCACGCAATGGCGGAGCTGCTTCAGCAGAGAAGCAGCATCGGCGTCGCGGGAACGCACGGGAAGACGACGACGACGGCGATGATTGCCACCATTCTCCAGATGGCAGAATGGAAGCCGAGCTTCCTCATCGGTGCCGACTGCCCCGCACTAGGGGGAAACGCCCGTTGGGATCGAGGGGCGTGGATGGTCGCGGAGGTCGATGAATCGGATGGATTGTTGGTGGATGTCCGGTCCGACCTGGCCGTGCTGACGAACATCGGGAAGGATCATCTGCAGACCTATGGAGGGATCGAGGACATCGAGCACGCTTTCATGTGCTACCTGCGGAATGCGTGCAGCCATGTGCTTTGCGTGGATGACCCTCGCGTGGCAGCCCTGGCGCGCGAGTTTCCCCAAGCTCGAACAGTGGGGATCGATGCTCAGGCTGATCTGGAGGCGCGACATCTCTTGTACGACCGATGGACGACGCGCTTCGACCTGTACGAGCGCGGTGTTCCCGTGATGCGGCGTGTCGTCCTGCCGGCTCCGGGGAAGCACAACGTGCGCAATGCACTCTGCGCCTTGGCGGCCAGCCATGCGGCAGGGATCCCGTTGGATGTCGCGGCGAGCTCGCTGACTGCATTTCGGCTTCCTCACCGAAGATTCGAGTTGCTTGAGGAAAACGGAGTGACGGTCGTCGACGACTACGCTCATCTGCCGGAGGAGATTGAGGCCACCCTTGACGCCATCCGATCCGGATGGCCTGGGCGAAGGATCATCTCGGTGTTCCAACCGCACCGATACACGAGGACGCAACGAATGGGGGAGGAGTTCGGGGTGGCATTCGCGAGTGCGGATATCGTTCTGGTCACCCCCATCTACTCTGCGTGCGAGCGTGAGATTCCTGGGATCAGCTCCCGGTCGGTGACGGATGCGATCCGTCGACAGACAGCGTGCTCGGTTCAGTGCATGGGCGGAATGGAACAGACGGTGCGGCACCTTGAGTCGATCCTGCAACCGGGAGACTTCATCATCAGCTTCGGCGCAGGCGACGTGTGGAAGATCACGGACCGTCTGGCACAGATTCTCATCGATGGAGGGTTCCTCCATCGCCCGTACACGTACGACCAGATCTACGTGCAGCAGGGGGCCGCCGGCGACGATGGGGCTCACGGCGATCGGTGAGACTCCCTGGGCGGCGTCCCGTCGGGGAAGGCCCAGGATCAGCTTACGAATTGACATTCGAGGGCAAAAGCTGTATAACAGGTTTCACGAATCTCTCTGCTGAAGCGGAAAACGAGGTCTTTGACGGGTGAAGGAGGGGACCACCAAGCGCCGGAGTATCGTTTGGGTCGTCATATCAGGGGGGGTACTCATCGCTTCTGCAATCACTGCCCTGTACACGCCATGGTTGGGCATTCTTGATGTCCGCCGGATCGTGATCTCCGGGAACCGGCACGCGAAGGCGGTTGAATTAGCGACCTTGTCCGGGATACGCCGTGGGCAGACCCTTCTTTCCGTTTCCATTCGACAGGTCGAAAGGCGCTTGATGACCCATCCGTGGGTAAAGCATGCGGGTGTCCATCGCGAGTTTCCACACACGATCCGATGTGTGGTGGAGGAGCGCAGCGTGATCGCATGGTCCGAGCACCCGGAGGACGGGAGCACCGTCTTCTTCGGGGATGGAGGCGTGGTGGTCGACGCCTCAGAATCTCCCTTGCCCGAACTAAAGATCATCGCTCCCCCGGTGACGGGGTGGCATGCCGGAGACACGATCATAGACCCTCTACTGGTTGACCTGATTCATGCGATCCAGCACAGTCTGTGCGGACAGACTGTGAGCACGCTGGATGCGACAGACGTGAGGTCGCTTGAACTCGGCCTGGAGAACGACACACAGATCCGACTGGGCGCGGTGACCGAGGCCCGGCAACGCTTGCGCGTGCTGAATGGGCTCTGTCGCGAGATCGAACTGGACGGCTATGAGCTGATTGATATGAGATTGGGGGGAGAGGCAACGCTCGTGCCCCGTAAGGCGGTGAGGAGATGAGGAAGGAAAAGGTGGTCGTCGGCATTGACGTCGGGACCACGAAGGTCGTTACGCTCGTCGGGAACGCGATCGACGGGACGATCGAGATCATCGGAATGGGGAAGTCCGAGTCCCACGGTCTTGAGAAGGGGGTTGTGGTCGACATCGGTCGGACGATGGCCTCCATCCGCAAGTCGGTCGAAGAGGCCGAGAACATGGCGGACGTGAAGATCGACTCGGTGTATGTCGGGATCGCGGGGAAGCACATCGCCTCGATCAACAATTCGGGGACAGTGTCGATCAACCGGCCTGACCGGATTATCACGGAGGAGGACGTTCGTCGCGTGGTGGAAACGGCCCAGGCGATTCAGATTCCGCCGGAGTCGGAGATGATCCATGTCATTCCTCGGCAGTACATCGTGGACGGCCAAGATGGGATCACGGATCCGGTGGGGATGACGGGGACACGGTTGGAGGTGGACGTTCACATCGTGACCGGCTCCATCACGGCGGTACACAACCTCGTACGTTGCGTAGAGAGTCTGGGAATCGGAATCCGACAGATCGTGCTGGAGCCCATCGCATCATCTCTTGCGGTGCTCTCGTCCGCGGAGAAGGAGCTCGGCGTGATCCTGATGGATATCGGCGGGGGGACCACCGACATCAGCGTCTTCCGCGGTGGAGACATCTGGTTCTCAAAGGTGATCCCGATTGCGGGAGAGCACATCACCAATGACATCACGGTGGGGCTGCAAACGCCGATCGAGGAAGCCGAGCTTGTCAAGAAACTGCACGGGACGGCGCTCGTTGACTCTGTGAGCGATGACGAGAAGTTCGATGTCGCCACGATCGGGGGAGACGAGAAGAAGGCCGTCTCGAAGAAACGGCTGGCCAAGATCATCGAGCCACGGATTGAAGAGCTGCTCGACCTCGGCATGCAGGAGGTCGAGGATGCCGGCTATCGCGATCTTGTTCCGGCGGGGTTGGTGCTGACGGGCGGGTGCTCTCTTCTTGACGGGCTGACGGAGTTCGCATCGCAACGGTACGATCTTCCCGTTCGTCGCGGAAAGATCCCTCAAGGGATCCACGGCTTGCGCGACATCGTGGAGTCGCCGATCTACGCGACATCGATCGGGTTGCTGCGCTATGCGATCGAGACCAAGGACTTCAAGAAGCCTGAGTTCTACGAGCGGAAACGCGGATCCATCATGAGCAAGCTGTTCACCTGGTTCAACCGTTTCTTCCGGGGGTAGGCCCATGCCTGATATGACAAGTTTCTCGGCTTCTCCCGCAAGCCTTATGGTGATCGGCGTCGGTGGCGGTGGCGGCAACGCCGTGGATCGGATGTTCAGCTCGAGTGGCGGCGGCGTTCACCTGGTGGTTACCAACACCGATGCCCAGGTCCTGGAAGTGGTGCGAGCGCATCGGACGCTGCAGCTGGGCAGGAAGCTGACCTCCGGTCTCGGGGCGGGGGGGAACCCGGAGATCGGCCGCATGGCCGCCGAGGAGAGCAAAGAGCAGATCATGGATCTGCTCAACGGCGTGGACATGGTCTTCATCACGGCGGGCATGGGAGGCGGAACGGGTACGGGCGCCGCT
>CAZQHD010000058.1:0-12356 GCA_964593295.1 uncultured Thermotogae bacterium
CGGACGAAGAGCGGCAGCGATGGGATCGCATTCGAACCTCGATCGCGCTCCCGGTGCGCCCGGACGGAATGCTCGAGCAGTTCGAGGGCTATGACGAACTGGACGAGCTGGATTGGGACGCCTACCGCGAGAAGTACGGCGACATCTCTCGCTTAGATCGTATCCTCAAAGCCGAGGGAGACTCTCCCGATCACTACAAGCTGTCGAAACAGGCGGATTCGTGCATGCTGTTCTACCTCCTCCCGTGGGAGGAGCTAGAGACGATCCTCAGCGATCTCGGGTACGCGATGAGCGAGCGGCGGGCCCGGGAGACGATCGCATACTACCGAAGACGAACGAGCCACGGATCGACGATGAGCCATCTCGTACACGGTGCGATCATGCTTCCGCACGAACCGGACACCGCGTGGGAACACTACACACAGGCGTTGCGAAGCGATGTGGAGGATACGCAGGGCGGGACGACGCCGGAAGGAATTCACACCGCGGTGATGGCGGGGACAGTCCACTATCTGATGACGTGGGCGGCCGGCGCGCACGTCTGCGAAGGACGGCTGCACATTGCGCCCCGTCTGCCCCACGGCATCCGATCGATTCAGTTCACGTTCACGGTGGCGGGTGTTCCCCTCGATGTTCGGGTGGACGGCGCATCGATCGAGGTGTCATCACCTTCCGGTGCCCGGGAGACGCTCCCGGTTATCGCTTACGATGAGCTGTACGCCCTGGCCCCCGGTGCGAGGCTCACGGTTGCCCGGGATCCGACAACCCCCGTGGTGTCTTAGGGGCGGAATCCGGTTGCGGTCGCCCTAGACCGCGTGCGATACTCTCCGCCGCAAGTTGGAGGAGGGTTTCATGGACGGAATGGGGATTGAACGGTATGTCGGTCTGATTGACGGGGAGATGATTGCGCAGATCCAGCGCGCGGCGCGGCGCGTGTACGGGCTCCGTGTGCTGCACGTGAACTCCACCTTCCACGGCGGCGGCGTGGCGGGCATGCTCAACTCCTTGATCCCGCTGATGAACGATGTGGGAGTCAACGCCGATTGGAACCTGCTGTATGGAGACCCTTCCGTGTTTGCGGTGACCAAGCAGTTGCACAATGGGCTGCAGGGACAGCAGGTCGAGTTGACCGAGTCGGGGATCGAGTCCTATCTGTCGATCAATAGGACGTTTGCGTTGTACAGTCCCGTCTTCCACGATATGGTGGTGGTTCACGATCCTCAGCCGCTCCCGATGATCCGATTCCGGCAGCGCGAGAATCCATGGGTCTGGCGATGTCACATCGACGTCTCCTCGCCCAGCCCGGAGGTGCTGGATCTTCTCAGCCCGTTCATCCTTCGATACGATGCAACAGTTGTCTCGAGCAAGGCGTTCCTCCGTCCGAGTTGGCCGATGGACACGCACATCATCGCGCCGGCCATCGACCCATTCTCCGAGATCAACCGTGAGATGACCGCTGAAGAGATCGATCTCAAGTTACGCGAGTACCGCCTCGATTGTCGCAAGCCGCTTCTGGTTCAGGTTTCCCGGTTCGACAAGTGGAAGGATCCGTTGGGTGTGCTGGACGTCTTCCGGCGGGTCAAGCAGGACGTCGACTGTCAGCTCGTGCTGCTCGGGAACATGGCCACCGATGACCCCGAGGGTCCGGAGATCTTCGAAGAGGTACTCAAGCAGACCGAAGCCATGGACGATGTGACCCTAGTGACGCATACCGATCCGGCGCTGGTGAACGCACTGCAGCGATGCGCCTCGGTGGTCCTGCAGATGTCCAAGCGGGAAGGGTTTGGGCTCACCGTGTCGGAGGCGCTGTGGAAAGGGACGCCGGTGGTGGCCACCCAGGTCGGAGGGATTCCACTTCAGATCGAGGATGCGAAGATGGGCTTCCTGGTGCAGCCGCAGGCCTACGACGAGGCGGCTGAGAGGATCGTCAACCTCCTCCGAGACCCGGAGTTCGGCCGAGCGTGTGGAATGGCTGGGCGCGAGCATGTCCGAAAGCACTTCTTGATGCCTCGGCTGCTCCTGGAATGGCTGAACGTGTTCGGGGAGCTGAGCTGACGCCCTGGTGGGAAGACTAAGAACGGTCGACCGACGGACTTGGGAGCTAGGAGGCTCGAACCTGGCGAACGCGGCTCCCTTCGAGTATCATCCATCGTGTTTCGTCCGCAATGCATTCGCATAACAACCCATAGACCATTGCATCAACCCGAGCTGAGCGTGCGACTTGGCTCAACGAAGCCAAGGAGATCGTATATTGAGTTTTGAGACGTTTGCCCTCGACCGGCGCATTGCCGCCGGCGTGCAGTCCGTTGGTTACACTACCCCCACGCCGATTCAGAAGGAAGCGATTCCCGTGATCCTCGCCGGACGCGATGTCCTGGGCCTTGCGCAGACCGGGACGGGGAAGACCGCAGCGTTTGTGCTTCCCATCCTTCAACGTCTGAGTCAGGGCCCCCGCGGCCGGGTGCGTGCCTTGATCGTCGCCCCGACGCGCGAGCTGGCGGAGCAGATCCACCAGGAGATCGTGAAGTTGGGGAAGGACACAAGGATCCGCAGCGTACCCATCTATGGAGGCGTGAGCAAGGGACCGCAGTTGGCGGCCCTCAAGAGAGGCGTGGAGGTGGTCGTGGCCTGTCCAGGGCGCCTGCTCGACCACCTGGGAGATCGCGCGGTCGATCTGTCGCACGTCGAGATCCTGGTCTTGGATGAGGCGGACCGCATGTGCGACATGGGCTTTCTGCCCGACATCCGCCGCATCATCCAGAACGTGCCAGCCAAGCGGCAGACGTTGTTCTTCTCCGCCACCATGCCCAATGACATCCGCCGATTGGCGGACAAGATCCTGGGCGATCCGGTGACGGTGCAGATCGGCGACACTGCGCCCGTCGAGACCGTCTCGCACGCGTTGTATCCGGTGCCGGAAGACCGGCGCAAGGAGTTGCTGGCGGCGATGCTTCGACGGACGGCGACCGGACGTGTCCTCGTGTTCACGCGTACCAAGCATCGGGCGCGCAGTCTGGCCCTCTACCTGAAAAAACACGGACATCGAGCCGCTGCGCTTCAGGGGAACATGAGCCAGAGCCAGCGACAGCAGGCCATCGATGGTTTTAGAACGGGGAAGATTGACCTCCTGGTGGCCACCGACATCGCGGCTCGAGGGATCGACGTCTCCAAAATCTCGCATGTGGTCAACTTCGACATGCCGGATACCGTCGATGCGTACACGCATCGGATTGGGCGCACCGGCCGCGCCGAACGAACTGGCGAGGCGTTCACCCTCGCGGTTCGAGGCGACGGGATGATGGTGCGACAGATCGAGAAGACCCTCGGCAAGACGCTCGAACGTCGACGTGTGAGGGACTTCGAGTACGGAGAGGGATTTCAGCCTGAGCAGCAGTTCCCGGCGTCCCGCGCCGCCACTTCGAGTTCGAGGTTGCCCCGATCGTTCCGTAGCCGCGGTCGACGGCTGCGATAGTCTGCGCGGTAAGCACGAT
The DNA here is from genome assembly GCA_964593295.1 of uncultured Thermotogae bacterium. GTDB lineage: Bacteria > Bipolaricaulota > Bipolaricaulia > UBA7950 > UBA9294 > SPBW01. The sequence goes on from CAZQHD010000058.1 coordinate 3,492, forward strand.
GAGAACGGGGGGCGTGATCACGCCCCTTGACCCCTGATCACAAAGCTGCCCTCCCCTGCCACACACAGAAGAGTGGTGCCTTCGGGAGTGATGTTGTAAGATCATTCCTATCTAAGAACAAAGACTTAAGGAGGGTGGTATGGAGACAACATTCCCGCTGTTGGGCGACGCGTTCCCATCGATGAAGGTGCAGACGACGCATGGCAAGATGACTCTGCCCGAGGATATGCAGGGGAAGTGGTTCGTGTTGTTCAGCCATCCGGCGGACTTCACCCCGGTGTGCACCACCGAGTTCGTCGCGTTCCAGAAGCGCTACGACCAGTTCCGCGCACTCGATTGCGAGCTGATCGGCATGAGCATCGATCAGGTGTTCTCGCACATCAAGTGGGTGGAGTGGATTCACGAGAAGCTGAACGTGGAGATCCAGTTCCCGATCATCGCCGGGACGGAGGCCATCGCCCACCAGTTGGGGCTCGTGCACCCGGGCAAAGGGACGAACACCGTTCGCGCGGTGTTCATCGTAGATCCCCAGGGAGCTGTCCGCGCGGTGCTCTACTACCCCCAGGAGCTGGGGCGCAACATGGACGAAATCGTCCGCATGGTGAAGGCGTTCAAGCTGTCGGAGGAGAAGAAGGTGGCGATTCCCGCCGGTTGGCCGAACAACGAGCTGGTTGGTGATCATGTGATCGTCCCTCCGGCGACTGACATGGAGTCGGCGAAGGCGCGGAAGGACTCTGCGGACTGCTTCGACTGGTGGTTCTGCCACAAGCAGGCCTAGCTGTGCGCGACATGGGTCCCCGCGACACGCCGGCGGCTGAGTCGGAGGCGCGTTTGGACGCTCTTGAGGCGGCTTGCCGGCGGGTTGGAGGCAAGCTGACCCACCAGCGACGCGAGGTGTTTCGAGCTCTGGTGGAGAGCGATGGGCATCCTGACGTACAGGCTGTGTTTCACACGGTGCGGCGTCGGATGCCCACCATCTCGTTCGACACGGTGTATCGGACCCTGGCGTTCCTGGAGGATCACGCGCTGGTCCGCCGAGTGCGGCTGAGTGCCGACAGGATCCGCTATGAGGCGAATCCGCGGGCGCATCACCACTTCATCTGCACCACCTGCGGCCGGCTGATCGACTTCGAGAGCCGGGCGTTGGATGCCCTCGAGCTGCCGGATGCAGCCACCACGCAGGGCTCGGTCAGCGGTTGGCAGGTGCAGGTCTACGGTACATGCCGCGATTGTGAGCACACATCGCGCGGTCGCGGCAAAGGAGGAAAGAGTTGAAGGACAACGAGAAGAGACGACTGACCACGGCGGCCGGCATTCCGGTAGATGACAATCAGACATCCCTCACCGCGGGGGAGCGGGGCCCTACGCTGCTGCAAGACCATCACCTGCTGGAGAAGCTGGCGCACTTCAACCGAGAGAGGATTCCCGAACGGGTCGTGCATGCGAAGGCGGCCGGCGCGTTCGGCACGTTCACCGTAACCCACGACATCACCCGGTACACCAAGGCCAAGGTGTTCTCGCAGATCGGGAAGAAGACCGAGGTGTTGGGCCGGTTCTCCACCGTGGCCGGGGAGAAGGGATCGGCGGACACGGTACGTGACGTTCGCGGGTTCGCGCTCAAGTTCTATACCGAGGAAGGAAACTGGGATCTGGTTGGCAACAACACCCCTGTGTTCTTCATCCGTGATGCGATCAAGTTCCCGGACTTCATCCACACCCAGAAGCGCGATCCTCAGACGAACGTCAAGGCGGACACGCCGCAGTGGGATTTCTGGAGCCAGGTCCCGGAGTCGTTGCACCAGGTCACGATCCTGTTCTCTGATCGTGGCATTCCGGCAGGCATTCCGTACATGAACGGCTACGGAAGCCACACGTTCAGCCTGCTGAACGCCAACAACGAACGGTTCTGGGTGAAGTTCCATTTCAAGACCCAGCAGGGAATCCAGAACCTGATGCAAGAGGAAGGCGACCGTCTGGCAGGGACCTCGGCGGACTACCACACCGGGCAGCTGTTTGACCTGATCCAACGGGGCGAGTTCCCCAAGTGGACACTCTACATCCAGGTGATGCCGGAGACGGACGCCGAATCGTATCGCTGGAACCCGTTTGATCTGACCAAGGTCTGGCCGCACGGGGACTACCCGCTCATCGAGGTGGGCGTTCTGGAGCTGAATCGCAACCCGTCCAACTACTTCACGGACGTCGAGCAGGCGGCGTTCTCGCCGGCAAACGTCGTTCCGGGGATCTCGTTCTCGCCCTGCAAGATGCTCCAGGCGCGGCTGTTCGCCTATCCGGATGCGCACCGGTATCGACTCGGCGTGAACTACGAGCAATTGCCGGCCAACGCGCCGAGGAAGACGGTGGCGCAGAACTACCAGCGGGATGGCGCGATGCGCTTTGACGACAACGGGGGCGCCTCGCCGAACTACGAGCCGAACAGCTTCGGCGGACCGACGGCCGATCCTGCCTTCCGCGAGCCCCCGCTCAAGATCTCGGGCGATGCCGCCCGATACGAGCAGAAGCGCGGCGTGGACGATGACTACGTTCAGCCGGGGAACCTGTATCGGCTGATGCCGGAGGACGGACAGAGACGGCTGGTGGCCAACATCGTCGGATCGCTGAAGAACGCCCCCAAGGCGATTCAGGCGAGGATGGTCGAGCACCTCCGACGAGCGGATGCCGAGTACGGAGCCTGCGTCGCCCGCGGACTCGGGCTGGAGTGATGCCGAGGGGAAGGCCGTAGCCACGGCCTTCTCCCGTCGTCCGGAAGAGATTCCGGAGCCGGCCGTGAGATCAAATGGGGGCAACGGAGGTTCGGCTTGCAGCGGGACCTCTGTTGCCTCGTTCTCTCCTCCCTGAGGATCAGGGCGTGTGAGGAGTGGGGAACAGCGATGGGTCGTTGGAAGGACGAACTGGAACAGACATGGATGCCGCGACGGACTGGCGACGATGACGCCTCTCCAGTGATCCCCGGGGAACGGGAGAAGCTGTTGGACGCCATCGCAGAGATGGCATTTCGCCACCTCGCCGTCTACGGCAACTGCTGTCGATCCACCCTGTGGGCCGTGCAGACTCATCTGCGCAGCGAGGACGCGGGAACCTTGAGAGCGTCCGCGGTGTTGGCCGGGGGGATCGCCGGCACGGGGCAGACATGCGGGGCCGTACTTGGCGGGCTGATCGCCATTGGGCAGTTCCTGGCAAGCGACGAGTTCCGTGACGTGGAGACGAATCAGAGGGCAGACGCATCGGCCAGGACGCTGGTGCAGGAACTCCATAGCCTCTACGGATCGACGAACTGCTACGAAATCCAAGAAGCGCTGATGGGGTTCCGGTGTGACCAGCCGAGCCGGCACCGGCGCTGGTTGGAGGAGGGTGGCTCCACGGCCTGCGCCTCCGTCTGTGCCCAGGTGGCGCGGCGAGCGGCAGCGATCCTCCTCGATGAACAGGCGGGCCTCGAAGAGTAGCTCGATCTCGAGGCTCCGTGTCCGTCAACCCAAGGTTCATGCGAAGGCTTGACAGCTCGTGCAGCGTCGGTATGATGATTGCAATAGTGTGCAATGGACCAAGGGAGCCATCATGAGACAGACAGGGTCGCTGACGCTGATCGGCAAAGCACTATCGCATCCGCTTCGCGAGCAAATGCTCTGGTTGCTGGCGGACGGCGAGCGATGTGGGTGTGAGTTCGCCCCCGAGCTGGGGGTGGATCCGTCGATGGTGTCAAGATACTTGGGCATACTTGAGCGGGGGGGACTGGTGACGGCGCGTCGGGAGGGCGTCCGCGTGATGTGGTCGTTGACTGACCCTGAACTGCTGGACGTGTTGGAGCGGCTGGCCGAACTGGCGGGAGGGGTGGTGGTGGAACGATGAAACGAGAGCTTCGAATCTTCTCCGTGATCGCGGCGGTGTTCCTGTTTGCGTACCTGGTGCCGTTCTCGAGCCCCACCGTGCGCAGCGCGCTCATGGAGGCGTTCCTGCTGCTTCAGGAGTACGCACGCGAGCATGTCCTGCTCTGCCTCATCCCCGCGTTCTTCATTGCCGGGGCCATCGCCGTCTTCATCTCCCAAGCCAGCGTGATCAAGTACCTGGGCGGGAAGGCAAAGAAGGGGGTCGCCTACGGGGTGGGATCGGTGTCGGGCGCTATCCTTGCCGTCTGCTCGTGCACCATCCTGCCGCTGTTCGCCGGAATCTACAAGCGGGGCGCGGGCCTCGGTCCGGCGATCGCGTTTCTCTACTCAGGCCCCGCCATCAACATCCTGGCCATCATCCTCACGGGAAGGATCCTTGGCATCGAGTTCGGCCTGGCCCGGGCGATCGGGGCGATCGTGTTTGCAGTGGTGATCGGGGTGGCGATGCAGTTCCTGTTCCGAGAAGAGGAGGCCGAGAAGGAGAAGGCGGCGCTGGCGATGCCGGACGTGGAGGACACCAAGCCGATCTGGCAGACCGCGATTCCCGTGGCGTTGATGATTGTGTTCCTGGTGTTCGCCAACTGGGGGAAGCCGGGCGTGCTCTCGATCGAGACCACGGCCGGAGAAACGCTGGTTGCCACTCGAGTGGGGGAGACAGCCGACGAGATCCTGGTGAAGCTACCCGGGAGCGAAGAGGTCATGTCGCTTGCCAAGCAGGATGTCGAGCGGCTGAGCTTTGCGCCGTCTCCGTACACGTCCATCTACCACGCACGTTTGTTCCTTGCCGGGGGAGCCTTGCTCTTGCTGATCGTCCTGATGAGCTTGTGGTACACCCGGGAGGAGGCGACGGCCTGGGGGGCGTCGACCTGGTCGTACACCAAGCTGATCCTGCCATACCTGTTTGGCGGTGTACTCATCGCCGGATTCCTGCTGGGACGGCCGGGCCAGGTCGCGTTGATCCCGCCGGAGTGGATTGCCGGTGCCGTGGGAGGCAACGGCTGGGGCGCCAACTTCGCGGCCAGCCTGGCAGGCGCGCTGATGTACTTCGCGACCTTGACCGAGCTGCCGATCCTGCAGGGGTTGATGGGCTCCGGCATGGGCAACGGCCCCGCGTTGGCACTGCTGCTGGCCGGCCCGGCGTTGTCGCTGCCAAACATGCTTGTGATCCGTAGCGTACTCGGGACGAAGAAGACGCTCGCTTACGTATCGCTCGTGGTGATCGCGGCCACGCTGACCGGAAAACTGTTCGGATCGATCGTCGGATAAGGAGGACGAAATGGCCCGAAGGATCGAGGTTCTAGGCACAGGTTGCCCGAAGTGTCAGATGGTCGTCAAGCACGCCGAGGAGGCCGTACGCGAGCTGGGCGTCGAGGGATCGGTGGAGAAGGTCACCAACATCGTCGAGATCGCCGGGCGTGGCGTGATGATGACGCCGGCGCTCTCCGTCGACGGAGAGATCAAGGTGGTCGGCAAGGTGCCGACCGTGGAAGAGATCAAGGCGCTTCTGCAGTAGGGATCAAGGAGCCAACTGGATGAAAGCCCTGCGTATCGCAACGACCATCGCCCTGCTTCTGTTCGTGGGGGTGACGGTAGGGATGCTGATCGCCCAAGAAGTGGCGTATTTGGCCCATGAGGGCGACCAAGGCACCCTGAGTTCGACGGTTCCGGCCGACAATCCTGTCGATCCGTCGGTGGATATACCCCTGACGCAGACGCCGACTCCGGGCGAGGATAGGGAGGCGGAGACTCTGAGCAACGACGACGAAATGGAGGAGATCATGGCTTCGGAAGACGGAACTGTGATCGAATCCGATGGAGATGAGGACGACCGGCTTGAGGGCCGCGCCATCGCGGCGGAACCCTGCCAGGTGACGGCCACCTACTTTCACACAACGTTCCGATGCAGGACATGCCGCCAGATCGAGGAGTTGGCTCAGGCGGTGGTGGAGAACCTGGCCGACGAGGTCCGTGAGGGACGACTGGCGTGGCGTGCCATCAACATGCAGCGGGAGCGCGAATACATCGCACAATTCGAGCTCGACCGCCCCACACTGATCCTCACGCGAACGGTCGGTGAGGAGATCGACGAGTGGACGGCGCTGCAGGATACGTGGACGCTGCTTCGTTCGCGGGTGAGCTTCGACGCGTACGTACGCGAACACGTGGAATCATACTTGGAGCGCTGCCCGTGAGCGGCCTCTGGCTGGCGGCGCTCTCTGCATTCTGGTTCGGCATCCTCACCTCGGTGAGCCCGTGTCCGCTGGCCACGAACATCACTGCGATTACGTTCGTCAGTCGCAAGACAGGGTCGCCCGCCGGCGTCCTCCTGTCGGGGCTGCTGTACACGCTGGGACGCGCTTCGGTCTATGTGATCATCGCCGCGTTGCTTGTGCACAGTTTGCTTTCGGCACCGACCGTCTCGCTGACATTGCAGACGTGGATGAACAAACTCCTCGGTCCGATCCTCATTGTGGTCGGGCTGGTGATGCTCGGTTGGATTCGGGTGCGTGTCGGCGGCGGCGGCGTCGGCGATCGGATGCAGAAACGGATCGAGCGATGGGGGCTCGCCGGGGCGCTACTGCTGGGCGTGTTGTTCGCGCTGTCGTTCTGTCCGGTGTCTGCGGCGCTGTACTTCGGTAGCCTGTTGCCGTTGGCGGTGGCGCATGGGTCGGGGTTCATGCTCCCCCTGCTGTATGGCGTCGGTACGGCGGTTCCCGTGGTTCTCTTCGCTGTGCTGTTGGCGTTTGGGGCCCGGCGGTTGGGCGAGGCGTTTCGTAGGGTCACCCAACTGGAGAAATGGATGAGAACTGCGACGGGGGCTGTGTTCATCGGCGTTGGGCTGTATATGTCATTGCGCTACGTGCACGAGCTGTTCTAACGAAAGGAGACTTCATGAGACTGCTGGCCGAGTGGTTCCCTGAGTTTGCTGAGAAGTTCGACGAGATGGATGAGATCTACCGGGAGGCGCGGTCGATCGATGAGAAGACCTATCAGTTCCTCTGTTTCGCCCTCGCGATTCGAAACCGATCACGACCTTGTCTGCTCAAGCATTTCCAAGGGGCGTTGCAGGCGGGCGGGACGGTGAAGGAATTGGCGTATATCATGGCGCTCACGTTCCGTGAGAGTGCGGGCGGAGACGACTGCTGGACCCACGACGCCTTGGGTGACGTCAAGGAGATCCTCGCTGGGAACATTCAGTGCTGTCCGAAGTAAGTAGCGAGGATGGGAACGGGACGGGATGACAAGCGCGCTTCTCCATTGGAGAAGAGGTTCCGACAGCAGTCCCCGGGAGGGCCTTATCTCGGAAGGCGGCGAGGAGAAGGGCGTGCCAATCGAGAGGAGAGGAGACCCACATGAAGAAGATACTGACGGCAGGAACGATTCTGCTCTGCATGGCGGTCATTGCCACCGCCGCTCCGAGGATTGCGGTGGACAACGGATCGTACGACTTCGGCACAGTGATCGAGGGGACATTCATCCGCCACACGTACGTTCTGAGCAACGAGGGCGATGAAACGCTCCTCATCACGGACGCCCGGAGTGTCAGTACGTGCCCTTGCACCAAAATGTCGCTGGAAAGCGATACCCTTGAGCCCGGCGAGTCCACGAAGCTCTCGGTGGTCTGGGACACCGGAGGGTACGGCGGGCGGAGCACCGGGTGGGTGTTCCTGATCGACTCCAACGACCCAGAGACCCCGACGCTGTTTCTCGAGCTCTCCGGGGTGATCGAGATGGCTGGACCGAACCACCTTCCACTGCTCTACCTTCAGTATGATCTGTACGCGCTGATCGACCTGCGTTCGCCCGAAGCGTTCGCCGAGGAACACATTCTCGGCGCGGTGAACATTCCGCAGGAGAGTCTGGAAGACTACCTCGGACTGCTCTCGTACGAGCATCTGATCATCCTCTACGATGCAGAGGGAAGCGGATCGTCCGATGCAGTGGAGCTTCTGCTCGAGGGTGGCTACCAAGCAGGCTACGTCGTGGAGCTGCACGGAGGTCTGTCCGCCTGGCGGAAGGCCGGCGGCGCCACCTGGTCCTCCGAGCCGCTTGCCGAAGTGGAGAGCGATGCGTCAGAGGCTCCCACCGGCCGGTTCGGCGAACATGCGATCACCGTGCAGCAGCTGGAGCGTTGGTTCTTCGCGTTGATCGACGTGCGCACGCCGGAGGAGTACGCCGAAGGACACATCCTGGGCGCGATCAACGTTCCGTACGAGAGCCTTGAGCAGTTCCTGGAGGCGTTGCCACGCGACGCTCAGCTTGTGGTCTACGATGAGGCCGGAACCGTCTCGGATCAGGCGATGCAACGCATGGTGGAGGAGGGCTTCCCGCGTGCGCAGAGCCTCATCGGGGGCATCGGTCTGTGGCGAGAGGTGCTCGGTAGTACCATGCTCTGGCCGGTTCAGTAACCGACAGGCCTTGTCGCGAGACCCCACACCTCGGGACCATCGTGTGTGGAGGGGGGAAGAGGACTTGGCATCGCAGGCAAGCGCTGGCGGGATGAACTCGAGTTGGCTACAGTCTGCCCTCGGCAGACTGTAGTCGATTGGGAGAGGCCGAGTTGTGCCATCGCTGGGAGAGGAGTGCACGAACATGAAGGGTGTGATCCGGGCAGGGCTGGCATGGACCGTACTGCTCGCCGTGTCCCTGTGGGTGGGGGCGCAGTCGGTGCCCACAACGGAGATGGTGCTGTTCTCTGAAGAAGGCTGCCCGCAGTGCGCGCGTGTGAAAGGGTACCTCGAGCAGATCCAGGTGGAGTTCCCCACGCTGTCGGTGACCGAACGGAATATCCATGTGCCCGAGAATCTGGAGCTGCTACACCAGTTGCTGGAGGCGTACGGGGCCGAGATCGGTGCCGTGCCGATCCTCTTCGTCGGGGGCGTGGCCGGAGTGGGCGGCACGTACTACGGGTTGGAGGACGACCCGATCACGGTGAGCGGCCGGGCGGAAGAGGCGGTGC
>CAZQHD010000059.1:0-12262 GCA_964593295.1 uncultured Thermotogae bacterium
TTTCGCGCCGAGCCCCACCGGATATCTTCATGTGGGGGGCGCACGAACGGCCCTGTTCAACTGGCTCTATGCGCGCCATCACGGCGGGACATTCATCCTGCGTATCGAGGATACCGACCGCGAGCGCTCCACCGACGCATCGATCGAGGCGATCCTCGAATCGATGCGATGGTTGGGGCTGGACTGGGACGAGGACTACCGCCAGACCGATCGGACCGAAGCTCACCGGGAGGCGGCCCAGACGCTGCTCGACCAGGGCCGGGTTTACGAACGAGACGGCGCGTGGTGGTTCCGCGTTCCTACCGAAGGCGTGACGGTCGTGCACGACGATCTGTTGGGGGACGTGTCGTTTCCCAACGATCAGCTCAAGGACTTCGTGATCCGCCGGTCCGACGGAAGCTTCCTGTACCACTTCGTGGTGGTGGTGGACGATGCGGACATGGCGGTCACCCATGTCATCCGCGGCGACGACCACCTCAACAACACACCCAAGCACGTGCTCCTGTTCGATGCACTCGACCGTCCGATCCCCCGGTTCGTCCATCTGCCGATGATCCTGGGGCCCGATCGCACGCGGCTCTCCAAGCGGCACGGGGACACCTCGGTGTTGGAGTATCGGGACCGGGGGTTCCTTCCGGAGACGATGCTCAACTTCCTCGCCCGTTTGGGCTGGGCGCACGGGGATGAGGAGGTGTTCGACCGCGACGAGCTGATCGAGCTGTTCTCGCTGGAAGAGGTGAACAAGTCGGGCGCGGTATTCGAGGATACGAAGCTGCTCTGGCTGAACCAGCAACACATGAAGCGCGCCGACCTCGATCGGCTGCTGGCGTTGGTTGCGCCCCGTACCATCGCTCTCGGACGAGTGACCGAGCCGATGTGGCGCGCGTGCGATCCGGATCGACTTCGTCGAGGGGCGGACCTTCTGCGGGATCGGTGCAAGACACTGCAGGATCTGGCCGCGGCGATGGAAATGCTGTTTCCGGTGCCTTTGCAGGCGGTGGACACGGCGCCGCTCCGCCCGGGGCAGGGGGTGCTGCTGGCGGCGATGGCCGAGACGCTGCAGACGACCGATCCGTTCGACCCGGAGACGATCGAGCGCGAGGTCCGTGCCTCGTTGGAGGATCGAGGGGCAACGCTGAAGGACGCGGCCCTGGCCAGCCGGCTCGCGGTCACCGGACGCAAGGCGGGCCCCGGCCTGTTCGACATTCTCTCAGTTGTGGGGCGCGACGTGGTCGTGGCGCGCCTGCGGGATGCGTCGGCCGGTGGGCTGCGATGACGGGCGCCCGTTGTCCGATGTGGGCGGGGTTGCTGCTGTTGGCGTGGATCATCGTCGGATGGACCGCGGTTGCCCAGGAGCCGATCCTTACGGTTTCCTTCGAACGCGATGAGTTGACGATCCCCAGGGGTGGAGTGGCCGCCGCCCGGCTTCGATTGGTCAACCGATCCGTGCATACGGCCGACGATATCGAGCTATTCCTGGTGGACGGGGATGGGATCGAGATGGGGACGGTCGAGCCGGTGCTCGAACTGCGTCCGTTCTCCGAGGTCGTGCTGGAGGTTCCGCTGTCGGTTCCCGATGCGCTCGGGGAGGGAACGTCGAATCTGCAGTTTGAGTTGGCGCACACGTACTGCATCGGCGATCTGTGCTTCTACATCTTCGAGCCGGTGGAGCTACGGGTGGTGCGCGCTGAGCCTGAGGAGACCGCCGTACCGGCGGTCGACGCGCAGATTGAGCAGACCTCGGAGGGCGTCGACGGGACGCGTCTCTGGCGAAACGTGCTGCCGCTGGCTCTGGCCGCTGTCCTGATCGTCGCGTTGTCGGTCGCGGCCCTGGGCCGGTTGTCCGGCGGGGTGAAGCTCATCCTACTGGCTGTGGCCGGGATCGCCTTGGGATATGGCATTGCGCTTCAACAGGCGCATCAGGCGCAGAGCATCGGGGCCGTGCTCTGTACGTCGTGTGTGGGAATCGAGGAGACGCCGCATGAGCCGCCGAACCTGTCGCAAGCCGCGCAGGCGCGAATCGCGGCGCTACAGTCTCCGGTAGATCTGCTCTTGTTCTCGGCGGTGTGGTGTCACTCGTGTCCGTACGCCAAGGCCATGGTCGATCAGGTGGTCGCCGCCGGAGATCGGGTCACCGTGCGCGTGGTGGATGTCGATGAGGATCGAGCGGCGGCGGAGGCCCACGGGGTCGTTCAGTCGGGCCGGGCCATCGTCCCGGCGATCGTGCGCTTGGGTACGAACGAGGTCCTGTTCGGGATCGATCGACTGGAGTCCAGGCTTCTCACCCTTCTGGAGGCGAGCCCATGAAAATCGCTGCTGGACGACGGACCGGACAGTCACTCGGTCTGTTGCTGGGATTGTTCGGTGTGACCGGGATCGGCATGACGCATCTCATCTTCCCCGGGCTTCACTGCTATGCCTGTCCCTGGGCGGTCACCATCTGTCCGATCGGCCTGGCGCAGAATCTCGTCGTGTTCGGCACGGTGCCGTACTTCTGGATCGGGATGATCGTGGCGTACGGCCTGGCTGCGGGCCGCGGCTTCTGCGGTTGGTTCTGCCCGTTCGGCACGCTGAACGATCTGCTCTCGTTCCGTAAGGTGAAGGTCCTTCGCTCGCTCTCGTTCACCAAGTTCGTCGTGCTCGGCGCCACGCTGCTGGCGGCGTGGGCGTTTGCGGACACGATCTTCTGCAAGCTGTGCCCGGCGGCGTCGCTTGAAGCCTCGATCCCGTATCTCTTCTTGGGGGTGGCGCGGGTCAATCGGCCGTTCCTGGTGCACATGGGTACGCTGGCGGCCACGCTGACCGGGATGGTGCTCATCGCCCGATTCTGGTGCCGGTATCTCTGCCCCATGGGAGCCCTCCTCGCGCTGTTCAACCGGGCCAGCTTCCTGCAGCTCCACCTCGATGAGACGAAGTGCAGCCAGTGCGCCGCCTGTTCGTCGGACTGTCCGATGGGGATCGAGCCGCATCTCGATCACGACGATCACAACTGCATCAAATGCGGGCGCTGTGTGGACGGATGCCATCTGGGCGCGCTCTCCCTGGGGTTCGGGAGGAAGGCGCGCGGATGATCCGCTACCTGTGGGTCGGACTGGTCCAGGGGGTGACCGAGTTCCTCCCCGTGTCCAGCTCCGGTCACCTGGTGTTGGCCCAGCGGATGATCGGACTGAACCCGCCGGGCGTGCTGTTGGAGGCGATGCTTCACGTGGGCACGCTGGGGGCGATCCTCATCGTCTTCCGGAAGGATCTTCGGGAGCTATTGAACGCGGTCTGCGGACGAGGTGCGGTGGAGCAGCGCAAAGACGTTGGGCTGCTGTTGATGGGCACCGTGCCCGTGGTGGCGGCGGGGCTCCTACTGCGTCGTTTCGTCGAGGGCTCCTTCGCCTCCCTCTGGACGGTCGGCCTCGGATTGCTCGGCACCTCGCTGGCGCTGAGCCTCGGTCACTGGGCACGTCGGAGTGCGGGGCGGAGCCAGGTGAGCGTTCGCGATGCCGTGACGGTGGGCGTGGCGCAGGCGGTGGCGTTGTTTCCCGGGGTCTCGCGCAGCGGGGTCACCCTCTCGGCCGGGATGACCGGGGGGCTTTCCAGCCATGCCTCGGCACGGTTTTCCTTTCTCCTCGCGATTCCCGCGCTGGCCGGCGCGGGAGCCCTTCAACTGGCCGAGGCGTTGCGAGGAACGGAGCTTGTTCACTGGCCGGGGGTGGCTCTGGGCACCGCGACGGCATTCGTGAGCGGATGGCTGGCGTTACGCGCACTGCTCTATCTTCTGCGGCGGGGTCGCTTCTGGGTGTTCGCCGTGTACTGCGCGATCGTGGGGTTGGCATCGATCTTCGTTGCGTGGTGCGGGTAGCGCGCCGGCCGTCGCCTATCGCTCCGGCGCGAGCGCGATGAGGTAGGCTGCCGCGGCGAGGGCGACGACCAGTGCCAGGCCGAACAGTGCCGCCACGGAGGGCGCCCCCGCGGATCTGACCTCGTAGGACAGCGTCGTCTGATGCTGTTGCGTGCCCGCTGCTTCGCTCCAGATGAGCCATCTCCAATCTCCGGCATCGTCCGTACTGAACGTGTGATCGTAGAAGACCCGATCCGTCTGTGACGGGGCGGGCAGTGCGAGCAGGCGGTCGCGTGTCGGGGAGAGCCGGAGATGTCCTGGGATCGTTGGATCGCTCGTCGCATAGAGGATCTGTCCCGAGGGGGTGGTCACCTGCGCGAACAGCTGCCCCGGGGGCAGGCCTTCGGGGAGGGCGAGCGAGAGCCGCAGTCGGTCTCCGGAAGCGTACGACGTACGCGATGGCGTCGATTGCACGGACCAAACGGGGCGATCGCGGGGGGAGGGCTTCACGACGATGTAGCGGTGGACACCGTAGGCCCCGTGAACCCCTGCGTCGAGCGTGGTCTGTACGCCCTCTGGGTTCGTGAAGTCAGCATTGTACGGGTCGATGATGGTGTAGGACTCTCCCCGCTTCCCGGTGATCACCACCCAGTGGCAGTCCCGGGTTTGGCCCGATCCCTCTCTACAGTACGCGCTCCAGTGCACGCCGGCGAGAACAGGGTGCCCTTGTCGCAGAGCGTGGTCGATCACCACGGAGGTCACGGGGCTCAACCCGACGGCGCTCCGGTTGACGTAGGTTGTGATCTCGATCTGCTGCGGAAGCTTCGCCCACACCAGGCAGCAGTGGCCGACCGTGTCGTCCGCGCATCGGCCGTATCCATCCACCGATCGCAGCCAGCCGTTGACGATCCCTGGGTCCATCCCCGTGCGGGACCGGCCGGTGCAGGAGAACGCGGTCGGGACGGTGAGCTGGACATCGTAGTAGGCGAGCACCGAGGCGAACGCGGTGATCAGACAGCCTGTCCTCCAGATCGTGTCAGGACATCCTCCCGAGCCGAGAGGACAGAGACCCCAGGCGCCTGCACCTTCGGTGTACGCCTGGTTGAACGACGGTACCGGACGCGGGAGCTGGATGGACTGCGCGAAGCCGTTGGTGGACGTCGCTGCGACCCACAGCAAGAGGGCGAGGATGCCCCCGATGGCACGGCGTCGTCCCAGGGGACGGGGGAGACCGGAAGGCATGGCACGGCGTCTGCGCTCGGTTCGCTGGCGGCACACGGAAAGCAGTTGGATGTTGGCGTCCCCCTCTCTTATGCTCTGTCAAGGCACGAGCGCGCCGATCATAGCGAGGGTAAACCGTGGCTGCAAGGGGGTCCTGTTGCGTATCATCGGAGGCAGCCGACGCGGCCGGAAGCTGGTGGCATGGGACGAACCCGGGATCCGTCCGATGCGAGACTTCGTCCGCACGGCGCTGTTCAACATCATCGCCGATTTCGTCCCCGATGCTCGATTTCTTGATCTGTTCAGTGGAACCGGAAGCGTCGGACTGGAAGCGCTCTCTCGCGGCGCGGCGTCGTGTGTCTTCGTGGATCGTGCGACCGGGGCCTGTGGCGTCGTCCGGCGAAATTTGCAGGCGCTGGATCTGCTCGATCAAGGGGCGGTGATGGAGGGGGATGTCCTGGCGATGCTCGGAGAGCTGGGGCGTCGAGGACGCAGCTTCGATTTGGTATTCATCGGACCTCCGTACGGGCAAGGGCTGGCGGAACGCACGCTGGACGGTCTCTCCGATGGGAGGATCCTGACAGCAGACTGCGTGGTGGTGGCGGAGGTCTACGAGACCGAGACGATCTCCCCCGTCTACGGGGTGCTGGAGAGGGTGGACGATCGGCGGTACGGTGACAACCGTGTGCTCTTCTATCGACGACGCACGGGCTCGTCGGGGGGCGCCCAGTTGGAAGGAGAATGATGGCGGAACGGATGATCCTGATCACCAACGACGACGGCATCAACGCGCCCGGCCTGCTCTCTCTGAAGCAGGCGCTGGAAGACGTGGCCCGTGTCGAAGTCTTTGCCCCGGACCGGAACTGGTCTGCGGCCAGTCGAACGAGGACGTTCCATAAGCCCCTTCGCGTCGACGAAGTGCGGCTGCTGGACGGGAGCCGGGGTTACGCCACCAGTGGCACGCCATCCGACTGTGTCTCGCTCGCCCTGCTGGGTCTGCTCGGTCGACTTCCCGATCTCATTGTCTCGGGCATCAACGATGGGTTGAACCTGGGGCGGGACGTTTCGTACTCGGGCACGGTGGCCGCAGCCATGGAGGGGGTGCGCGCCGGGGTTCCCGCGGTGGCGGTGTCGTTTGACACGGGCGGCGAGAACGCCCAATCGATCGATTACACGTCGTCGGCGCGGTTTGCGGCGCGGTTTGCACAGTTTCTTCTGGATCAGCCGTCCCTGCCCAAGAACATCGTGCTGAACGTCAACGTGCCGTACGCGCCCGTGGGGCGACCGCTGGAATGCCGGGTCACACGGCTGGGCGGCGAGGCGTACAGCAACTATCTGGTCACCGGGAAGGACCCCCACGGACGCAACTACTACTGGATCACCGGAGATCCGCTCACCAAGGAGTCATCTGAGGCGGAGACCACCGACATCGGCGCGATCTCGTCGGGGTTCGTTTCGGTGACCCCGATCCATCTGGACATGACCGAGCACAGCCTGCTGGAGGCCCTCGGCGCGTGGGCCGACGTCCTCAACTCGGACTAAGCCTTCCAGATCGTCCAGACTCCGACGAGGATGAACATCCCTCCGGCAGCGTAGTGCAGCCCTCGGGTCAGATGCGGGGGAAGGAGCCGCGGTAACGCGGCCCCGAGGAGCACCGCCAGCAGCGTGGAGAGGAGCAGCGCCGCGCCGGCGCCAAGGAAGACCGCCCACGGGCTGGACCGGCTGGACATGGCCAGGACGGCGAGCTGGGTTTTGTCCCCCAACTCGGCGATAAACACCATCCCAAACGAAAGCAAGATCACTCGAAGCATCGTTCTCCCTCCCTGCGGGCAGTTGCCCGGGATCCTCCGGTTTCCTAGACTAGGAAGGCTCGGAGACGAAGGCTCCGCGCCGATCGGGGACACCGGCATAGTACACGACACCGCGCGTGCCGGGCGAGATCGCTTCCCTCTGGGGAAAGGAAGACGGCCGGACCGCTTGGAGGGCGTATGAGACAAGCGCTGATGAACAGCAGACAGACGGCGCAGGAGCGGGGATTGGTCCTTCTGCTGGCGCTCGCGTTGGTCGCTTCCGGCGTGCTCCTGCTGCTCGATGTGCAGCGGTCACCTGCTGCGGTGAGGGGGGTGCCGATCGTGCTGGATGGCGTTCGTGTCCATCTGCCGCGGTTCGTGGAGATTGCTCCGGTGGATGTCAACCGTGCGTCGGAAGAGGAGTTGACCCGGCTTCCGGGGATCGGGCCCGCGCTGGCTGCTCGGATCGTCGCGTTCCGCGAAACCCACGGACCGTTTGCCACGCTGGATGACTTAGAGCGGGTGAGCGGGATCGGCCCGCAGACCGTTCTCGGACTGGGCGACGCCGCGGTGGCCGGATCTACAGATCCGTGAGACTAATAGTAGACGGTGCGCGTGCGATGTCGCTTGCCCGTCGTCTTGTACCGCGGGTTCTGTCCCTTGTGCCACAGCAACTGATCGAGATCTCGTGCCGTCCATCGCACTCCGTGGGCGGCCGCCTCCGCCACCATCCGTTCGACTGCGTGCACGGAGACAGCGCGGATCTCGACCTCCTCTTCCGAACCCGCCGGAAGGAGTTCCTCGGCCTCGATCCGGCGCAGCAGCTCGGCGCGGTACTCCAGTACGCCATCCAGGCGAAGCACGTGCGGCACCAGGTTGTCGGCAAACAGCGTGAGCCTGTGGAGATCGTCGAACCGTCCCCAGCCGCGATGGTCGAGCGCCTGCGCCAGATCGGACGCCAGCAGCTGAGATCGCTTGTAGAACGGAACGTCGAGATCCCCGTATCGAGATACGTCCCGGAAGAACGGTTGTCGGGCCAGGGCGAGCACGAGTCGAGAGGCGCGGTGCTCGGCCTCCTCGATACACCGGGTGAACTGTCCGTCGTATCGCTCCAACAGATCCGTCCCCAGATCGTTCCATGCCCGGGAGAACCGGCCCATCAGATCGGCGATTCGTGGGTTGGAGAGATCCTGATCGAGCGTGTCGGCGCACTCCGAGGCGGTGAGGCGGGACAGCGTCTCGGCCGACCACGGACCGTGCCGTTCGAAGCGTTCCTTCAGGGCGGTGGCCAGGGTGTAGTACCCGGAACACCCGGGACGCTTGCGGAGGGCTGGGAAATCCCCGGACCCGAAATTGATCGCCGCCAACGTGAGGAAGAAGGCGACGGTCGTCCGGGGATCGGAGACCACGTGAGAGGCGGTGTCCACATCCGGGACCGGCAGCGGGCGATCGAGCAGCGGCGCCACCACGCCGGGGATCCTCTCGTGCACGATCCGAACGTGGCGCGCCCGCTCACTGACCGTGCGGCAAGCGGCGCGGATGCCGTCGAATACGTCCGTTCCGTCGACCGGGGTCGTTCGATCCGGCATGGCGGGGTGCCTCCTCTTTCGGCCCGGCGACCTGGAGCTGCAGGATGAGCCTAGTATCCCGCGGCGAGATCCACGCGATGAGACGACGGCTCGCCGCGCGCCAGCGCGTTCAAAACGCGTGCCAGATCGTCCATGCGTAGCTGTTCTAGATCGCGAAGCCAGAATGCGCCGCCACGGTGCGGGCTCATCACGACGTTTTCCAGCGCGTGAAATGGGAACCGGGACGGGGGTGTGTTCTCCCTCGCCTCCGGGGACGAGGGGTATGCGTACCAGACATCCAGCCCCGCCGCCGCCAGCCCGCCATCGCGGAGCGCCTCGTACAAGGATTGTTCGTCCACGATCGGGCCACGGGCGATGTTGACCAACACGCACGTGGAGGGAAGTTGCGCGATCTGACTCGCCCCGATCATCCCCTCGGTCTCCTCGGTCAGCGGCACCGCGATGAACAACGCATCGGCCCGTGGCAGGAGCTGAGGCAGCGCGGCCTTCTGGTGAACCTCGATCCCGTCCTCCGTCGGCGCAGCGTCCCCTCTGCGCACGGCGTGAACGTTCATGCCCAGGCCTCGGCACGCCCGTGCAATCCGCGCTCCGATCGCACCGTGGCCGAGCACTACCGCGGTCCTTCCTTCCAGCAGCAGTGTCGGGGCGCCGTCGTACCGGGTTCGCCAGTCGTGCTGGCGAAACCTTCGATCCACGGGCAGCAGCGACTTGGCCGCCGCCAGGAACAACGCCATGGCCAGCTCCGCGGTGGCCACGGCATTGTGATGCAGGTTATAGACGGGCAGATCAGGGCGTGACTCGAGCAGCACCTCGCGCGTCTGTTTCGGCACGCCAGCGTACGGGACGATGATCGCCTGCAGCGCAGGGAACGTCTCCAGGCACGACGCCGAGACGCGTCCTTGAACGAGGATCTCTACCTCATCGTCGGGTACGTCCGGTCCGAACGAGAGCGAGATCTCCGGCCGTAGTTGCGCACGCAAGCTGTCTATGGCCTCCTGCAGCGGCGGGTGCGCCATGTGCACGCGAACGGCGGGTCTCGGGGCGGTGTCGTTCATGGCCAGAGTATAGTGCTCGGTCCGGTCCGGTTCGATGGCCGAGTCGACAGCCCCACAGGCTCTCCACACCCTGTCCGCGGAAGCCTCAAGCGCGGGGAGAAGAATGGTGTGACAAGCGGGGTTCACGCCCATGGCAACGGAAGACAGATAAGGAGCTTGATCATGAGAAGCTTAGGCGACCGGAGGTTATTCTTCTCCGTCCTTCTGGCCGTTTCCGTCCTTCTGACGTGGCCTGGGTTCGCCCAGACCCAGATTCATCTGCCGGATGAGGAGGGGCGGTGGATCGTGCCTCCTGAGTACGCGGGGCGGCCTGTCACCCAGCCGATTGTGGTCGATATCTCTGGTCTGGGACGGTTTCACGTCTCGCCCGAAGGGATCACGGCGGCGCGCACCGACCGGTTCCAACCAGAGCAGTTCTCGGTGTTCGACGTGCTCGTCCACCTGGCACAGCGCGAGGGGATCGACCTGACCTATCACTACGATGAATCCATGGAGACCTTCGTTCTGGACTCGCTGGACGGGCGGTCGGGATGGTGGTACGAGGCCCATTCCTCCGGTGGATGGATGGAGCGAAACGTGCAGCGGATGGACGAATACCCCGTGAAGGACGGAACGCGGATCCGTTTCTCCTTGGAACGGCGGAGCCGGTGGCAAGCGGTGCACGAGAGCTTTCAAGACGAGGTGGCGCGACGCGAGGAAAACGACGGACAGATCGTGATCCCCCTCGTCATCCTGGAAGGCCCCCGCGGGAGCCGGGTCTCGTTCGAAGATGTGGTCGTCACCGCGCATGATACGAGGCTCGACCTGTTTCAGCCGGGAACCGTGACCGCGCTGGATATCCTGATCTCGTTGGGCGTGCAGGGGGAGCTCGACAGACTCGGGCTGGCCTGGTATGGGCGAATCTTCACCGCCGATCCGGTCGACCACTACTTCGTGGAGTTCATCGGGGCCGGAGACGCACTCCGCGCACAGGCGTTCGGCGGCTGCGGGTTTGTGTACGAAGTCGGAGAGCGGTCATTTCAGGGGTTCGCCGGTGCCCACATTCACATTCCCACGGATGCCCGTGTCCTGGTGTCTCCGGAGTATGCGCACTGGTTCTGGATCTGTCTGTAGCCTCAAGATGAGGAGGATGGAATGAAACGTGCCTGGCTCAACTACGGACTGGACCTTCTTCTTCTGGCGACGATCGTCACGCTGGGGATCTCCTCGCTGCTGATCTGGGTCGTGCTGCCCAAGGGATTCAACCCGCAGTGGCGGCTGTGGATCGCACTCCACAAGTGGAGCGGACTGGCGCTGTTCGTGGAGGCCACGGTCCACGTCTTCCTGCACCGGGGGTGGTTGCTGCGTATGACGCGCCGCCTATTCAAGGCTTGAGCCCGGCGGCGAGCGCCGACTGTTCAAGGCGTAGGCGCCCGAGACCCTACCCCCCGCCGACCGGTGGGAACAGTCCGATGCGATCGTCCGATCGAAGGGGGACCGAGCGATCGTGTACCAGGCGACCGTTGACGATCACCAGGTGAACGTCCTGTTCCGGCAGCCCCAGCCGATCGATCAGCCCGGCCACAGAGGTCTCCTCGTCGAGATCGAGCAGGAACGCCTCCCCGGCGCGGCCGGTCGGCGCGTGCGCGGCCAGCGTGGCGTACAGCAGGACCTGAACCGTCATGCCCGTCGATCCTCCCTTCTCTCCGGGTCGAAGTACCATTTGTAGAGAAGCTGCATGTCCTTCGGAAACAGCCCCAGCCGGTCTCCGTCCTCGACCGCGGTGTCCAACCGCGCATAGCGGCCGTTGAGGAACAGGTTGGCCCCAAGCTCCTCGAGCGGGATCCCCGCCCGCTCGACAACGGTGGCCACGTTGTCTCCGAGACACCACGTGACGTGCGCGATCGACTCGGCGGTCGGACTTCGCTGGCGGGAGAAGCGACGCAACGAGCCGTAGAGATGCAGTTTGATCATCGACGCCGGCGGGGGACGTCCCGCGTCCCTCTCTATCCGAAGACCTTGTCGATCTCGCTGTCGGCCATGTCCCACGTCATGTCGTGCGGGGGCAGCGTCTCGTACTGCATGAACTCCGGCAGCCGATCGTCGTGCCGGGTGAACCCGGCCCTGCGGTTGAACTCCAGCTCCAGGTCGAGGATCTCCTGGCCGATCCGCCCGACATCGTCGGCTGTCCACGCCGTGCCGAGCACGCCGTTGCACTCCTCGACCATCCCTTCGAACCCCGACGCGATGTCGAGGATGGCGAACGCGATGAACAGACAGTGGCCGGTGGTGTCGATGAACGCGGTGGCGTACTGAAAGGTGCGCGCAAGGTCCGCCTTGTCGGGGTTCATCGGGTCGAGCTTGCCTGACACTCCGAGGATCTCCGGGGCGATCGTGTACCCGGACGTGTGATCGGCGCCCATCGTGGAAACGGCGTACGTCATTCCGATTCCTTTGATGACGCGGGGTTCGTAGGCGGGCATGCACTGACCCTTGACGTGGGGGATGCGGGCGACGCCCAGCGTCTTGCCGGCCACTGCGGCGCCGGCGCCGAGGATCTTGCCCAGCGGGCTGCCCCGTCCGATCTCGTGTAGCAGCTCGATCGCGCGGGCGCCGTCCCCGAATGGGGCCACCCCGCCCTCCATCGCCACGGCCAACGTGCCGCCGACTTCGATCGTGTCCAGCCCGTACTCGTTGCACAACAGGTTCAGCTCGGCGACCTGGTCGAGGTCCTCGATCCCGCAGTTGGCGCCGAGCGCCCAGGCGGACTCGTACTCCAGGCACGATGTGTGCTCGGAG
>CAZQHD010000060.1:0-4661 GCA_964593295.1 uncultured Thermotogae bacterium
CCGTGTGCATCATTGAGGCGATGAAGGTCATGAACGAGATCAAGGCCGAAGCGCGAGGGCGTGTGGTTCGTATCCTATTGGAGGACGGAGCCAACGTGGAGTTCGCCCAGCCGTTGATCGTCTTCGAGCGCGTATGAGCTTCGATACGGTTCTGATCGCCAACCGCGGTGAAATCGCCCTGCGTATCATTGAAGCCTGTCGAGAGCTCGGTTTGCAGACGATCATTGCGTACTCGGAGGCAGACGCGAAGATGCCCTACATCGCCTTGGCGGATCGATCCGTCTGCATCGGACCCGCAGAGCCCTCGAAAAGCTATCTGAACATCCCCGCCATCCTCTCCGCGGCCACGCTCAACGGAGCCGGAGCGATTCATCCCGGGTATGGGTTTCTCTCTGAGAATCCCCATTTCGTCGAGGTATGCGAAGAGCACGACCTCACTCTGATCGGTCCGTCCCGGGCGTGTATGGAGCTGGTGGGAAACAAGACGGCCGCACGTCATGCGGTCGCGAACGCTGGTGTCCCGGTTCTTCCCGGACGGCCCCTTCCCGAAGACGTCTCCGAATGGGCGGAGGCCGCGGACTCGATCGGGTATCCGCTTCTGATCAAGCCGGTTTTCGGTGGCGGGGGACGTGGCATGCGCAAGATCGACGGCCCGGACGCGCTGCAGAGCCAGGGGGCCGCCGCCGCCGAGGAAGCCAGGGGGGCCAGTGGACACGGCGGGCTCTACCTGGAGAAGGCACTCGAGGCACCACGACATATCGAGGTTCAGATTCTGGCGGATCGTCAGGGACGGGTACTGCATCTGGGAGATCGAGATTGCTCGATCCAGCGCAGGCATCAGAAGCTGATCGAAGAGGCGCCGGCGCCCCGCCTTCCCGAGTCCGTTCGGTCAGCCATGTGCACGGCGGCGCTGAACGCGGCGCGGGCGGTCGGATACCGGAACGCCGGCACGGTAGAGTTCGTGGTAGACGCAGAGCACGCGTTCTACTTCATCGAGATGAACGCACGCATTCAGGTGGAGCACTCGGTGTCGGAGATGATCAGTGGGATCAACTTGATCCGGGAGCAGATCCGCATTGCCCAGGGACATCCCCTGCCGTATCGGCAGGAGGAGATTGCGTTTCGAGGGCACGCCATTGAATGTCGCATCAACGCCGAAGATCCTTCTCGAGGGTTCATCCCCAGCTGCGGCACGATCACCCTTGAGCAACTTCCCGGGGGGCACGGCATCCGCCTCGACACTGCGCTGCACCAGGGGATGGTGGTTCAACCATACTACGACTCTCTCATCGCCAAGCTGATCTCCTGGGGCGAGACCCGCGAGGATGCGATCGTTCGGATGGCCACGGCGTTGCAGCGATTACGAATCTCCGGGCTCCACACGACCACATCCCTCTTAGAGGAGATCATCCATCATCCGGCGTTCCGCCGAGGAGATCTGACCACCCGGTTCTTGGACGACTACATCCTGCGGTAGACGGCCGTGTTTCTTGAAGGATACGGAAGGAGATTCGATGTTCGACAGCTTGACCTCCCGCCTGACCGACCTGTTCTCTAGACTTCGCGGTCAGGGAACGTTGACGCAAGAGGACGTCACCTCCGGGCTCCGTGAGATCCGGCGGGCGCTGCTGGAAGCGGACGTGCACTACAAGGTGGTCAAGGACCTGATGGCGCGGATTGAAGAGAGAGCGGTCGGGCAGAACATTCTGGGCAGTCTCTCCCCGGGCCAGCAGATCGTGAAGGTCGTCCGAGATGAGCTGGCGCAGACCATGGGAGGGGAGGGCGCACCACTGGACCTCTCTCGCTCTCCCTCCATAGTGCTATTGGTCGGGCTGCAAGGGTCGGGCAAGACCACCAGTGCCGCCAAGCTGGGGATGCACCTCAAGAAGAAGGGACGAAAGCCGTTGCTGGTGGCGGCCGACGTCTATCGACCCGCGGCGATCGATCAACTGGAATCGCTGGGCCGTCAGGCGGATCTGCCGGTGTTCTCGGATCCGGAACGCCCTCCCGTGGAGATCGTGACCGAGGCCGTCGAATGGGCGCAGCGGCAGCTCCGTGATGTGATCCTGGTCGACACGGCCGGACGTCTTCAGATCGACCAAGTGCTGATGGAGGAGGTGGCTGGGATGGTGGATGCCGCCGCTCCCTCGGAGATCCTTTTGGTCGCCGACGCCATGAGCGGACAGGAAGCGGTGCATGTTGCCGAGGCATTTCACCAGTCGTTGGGGCTCACCGGGGTGATCCTCACGAAGATGGACGGGGATGCCCGCGGGGGCTCCGCGCTCTCGATTCGGGCCCAGTCCGGATGTCCCGTGAAGTTCGTCGGGACGGGCGAGAAGCTGGATGGGCTCGAACCGTTCCACCCGGATCGCATGGCGGAGCGGATTCTCGGCATGGGCGATGTGCTCACCCTGATCGAGCAGGCAGAGCAGACGATGGACCAGCAGAAGGCAGAGGATCTCGTCCAGCGACTGCGCAAGAACCAGTTCACACTACAGGACTTCCTGGAGCAGCTGGAGGAGATGCGCAAGATGGGACCGCTCTCCTCGATCCTGGAGAGGCTCCCGGGGGCGGCAAAGCTGAAAGCAGCCGCGGGAACGGAGGATGAAGCCGAGATCAAGCGTGCGCTGGCCATTCTGCGATCGATGACCCTGGAAGAACGTCTCAACCCGTCTATAATTGGCGGGCGCAGGAAGAAGCGCATCGCTCGGGGCAGCGGGACCCAAGTACGGGATGTCAACCGTGTGTTGGCCCGTTTCTCTGACGCAAAGCGCACACTGAAATGGATCGGCGGACGCCGAGTCAAAGGGAAGAGCCCATTGGACGCCATGGACTGGGGATCCTAGTCCGGCGGATCATCGGGAGAAGCTTGAGGTGAAGCATGCCAGCGAAGATTCGACTGAAGAAAGTGGGACGGAAGGGACAGCCTTCGTATCGTGTTGTGGTCCTGGACGGCCGAAAGCCGAGGGATGCCAAGGTTGTTGCCGACCTCGGACCGTACGATCCCAAGACCAATCCCCCGACGTTTGACATTGACGGCGACGTGGCGATGAAGTGGCTGCTCGACGGGGCCAAGCCGACGCGTGCCGCACGCACCATCTTGTCCCACGCAGGCGTCATGGCGGCCTGGGACGCCGCCAAGCGGGGCGAGACCGTAGAGATCGAGGCGAAACAGCTGCAGCCCGACGCCCCCAAGACGCCCGCGAAGGCGGAAAGCCCGGTGGCGGCGGAGACGGATCGGGTCGAGGAGGCCGCGGATGCGGGCGAAGCAGATTCGGCGTCGGCCGAGACGGACCCCGAGCCCGAGGCCGAGAAGGAGCCCTCCGACAGCTAAGAGGGCTCTACGCAACGAACGCGAGGAGACACCTTGCTCTTCCGCCTTTGTCAGTTCCTGATCCTCTCACTGGTGGAGCGGCCGGATGCGGTCAAGATCGACCGGATCGAGACCGAACGCGTGGACATCTTCTTCGTGCACGTGGAAGCGGAGGATCGGGGACGCGTGCTGGGCAAGGGCGGGCGGACCATCAGCGCGTTGCGCAGCTTCTTGGAGGCCGTCTCCGAGGGGTTGGGGCGCGAGGTGGTCATCGAGATCGTGGAGTGATCAGGATCTCTCGGACCGCGCACTCGGACGTGATGCCGCCGTTGGAGCGAATCGATCGAGGAGAGCACCATGCGGTTCGACATGCTCACCATCTTTCCGGACGCGCTACGGGCGCTGCTCTCTGTCGGAATCCTCGGTCAAGCGCAGGCCGCGGGGTGGATCGAGATCGCCGTACACGACCTACGCACCTTTACCGACGATCCGCATCGGGTGGTCGATGATCGTCCGTACGGAGGGGGGGCGGGCATGGTGATGAAGGTCGAGCCGTTCGTGCGTGGAATCGAGGCGGTTCGGGCCGCGGCGCCGGATCGTCGACTGCGCGCGGTCCTCCTCTCGGCACAAGGAAGGCTCTTTCGTCAAGGAGATGCTGCAGCATGGGCACGGGAGGACGGGCTGATTTTGCTGTGCGGGCGGTATGAAGGGGTGGATGAGCGGGTGGTCGAGTTCGTGGACGACGAAGTCTCGATTGGGGACTACGTACTCGCCGGCGGGGAAGCGGCCGCCGCCGTGGTGGTGGAAGCCACCGCCAGGATGACCCCGGGGGTGGTGGGGAAGTTCGACTCCATCGAATCGGACTCGTTCTATGGAGTCGAGCGACTCGGCGCTCCTCAGTATACGCGTCCCCCCGTGTTTCGGGATCGTGGGATTCCTGAGATTCTTCTCTCGGGTGATCACGCCCGGATCGAAGCGTTCCGTGAGGCCGAGGCGTGGAAGAAGACCGCGAAGAACCGCCCCGACCTTCTCGGCCTGCGACTTGAGGATCCGACCGAAGATGGGTAATTTGTACGTTGGTCTTCTCCACTTCCCGATGAAGAACCGGCGCGGGGAGATCGTAGCGACATCGACGACCTCGATGGATGTTCACGATATCGCCCGATCGGCGCGGACCTACGGGGTCCAGCGGTATTTCGTCGTCACGCCGCTGCCGACACAGCAGGAGATCTCGTGGCGGATCCGGGGGTTCTGGACCGAGGGCGAGCGGGCGCGAGAAGCCAGTCGGCGGGGAGAGGCCTTGGAGTATGTATCCGTGGCCGCGGACCTGGAGGAGACGGTGGCGTGG
>CAZQHD010000060.1:4671-11891 GCA_964593295.1 uncultured Thermotogae bacterium
ACGGATCTCGTTCGGTGAGCTGCGACGCCGAATCGAGGGCGATCCGCAGCCAGTGTATGTGATCTTTGGAACGGGCTGGGGCATGGCGGACGAGCTCATCGACGTGTGTGACGCCATCCTTCCGCCGATTATGGGAAAGAGTGAGTTCAATCATCTGTCCGTTCGTGCGGCGGTGGCGATCATCCTGGATCGCGTGGCCGGGGATCGGAACGAAGGCTGAGCGGACACGAGGAGGAGTCGATGGACGACATTCTGCGCGCGATCGAGAAGGAGCAGTTGCAGGAAAGGGAGCCGTTCCAGCCGGGAGACATCGTGCGTGTGCACGAGCGGATCAAAGAGGGCACCAAGGAACGGGTCCAGATGTTCGAAGGGATTGTGCTCAAGCGGGCCGGGGGCGGAACCCAGGAGATGGTCACCGTACGCAAGATCTCCTCGGGGATCGGCGTGGAGAAGACCTTCCCCGTGCACTCCCCGAAGATCGAGCGGATCGAAGTGGTGAAGGAAGGCAACGTACGTCAGGCTCGGCCGTACTACATGCGGCGCCTGCGACGCATCCGCTAGAGCCCACGATGCTGCCGATGCGAAGGAAGAAGCCGAAGAAACCCAAGAAGCCGGCACTCATCCTGCGCCTTGCCCATCACCTCGGCTACCAACCGGGCCGGGTGATGAAGGAGGTGCTGGAGTGGGTTGAGGTGCTCGCCGTGGCGGGCGCGCTCGCGGTGTTCATCATGAGCTTCGTGACGGTGCGCATGCATGTTCCCACGGAGTCCATGGTGCCGATCATCGAGCCCAAGGACTCATTCTTCGTCGATCGGATCTCCTACTACTTCCGTGACCCCGTTCCCGGGGACATCGTGGTGTTCTGGCACACCGATCAGGTTCTCGTTCGGTCCGTGGACGCAACGCAGGTGTCCACCGGTCTTTCGCCCGGGGATCGCCTGTTGGCGATCAACGATCAGCCAATCTATAGCGCCAAGGGAGCCGAAACCGTGGTCTCATCCCTCCCCGCAGGGACACAGATCGTACTCCAAGTCAGCGGCGCGCCCGGCGTTCTTGTGGGCACCAAGAGCCGTGAGGTTCAGTCGCTGGTGGATCTCGGCGTGACCCTGCGAGAGCGCCGCATGCGGTACGTGAAACGGCTGATCGCTGTGGGCGGACAGACCGTGCATCTGCAGGACGGCGGGGTGTACGTGGACGGAGAACCTCTCACCGGGCCGGCGTTCGACCGTTTCTACGCCGCTTCCGATCCGCGGATGTCGCACGGCGTGACGCCGACCGAGGTTCCGTCCGGACACTGGTTCGTCCTCGGGGACAATACATTCAACTCGTGGGACTCCCGCTACTGGGGGTTCGTCGACCAAAACGACTTCATCGGGGAACCGTTCCTTCGGGTATGGCCGCTCACGCGGTTCGGCCTGATGAACAACTACTTCGGCGTCGGCCCATGAGGTCGGCATTCGATGCCCCCGAACGTCCCCTTCCTGAACGACTCCGCACATTGATCGCGTTCGACCGTTCCGTGGCCGAGGGCCTCTGCGTAGCCGGCTTCGACGAAGCCGGTCGGGGCGCGTGGGCCGGCCCGATCGTGGTCGGCTGCGTGAGCTTCGATCCGGAGAGGATTCTCTCCCCTGACGGCCGTGTGTTCCCGCGAGCTGTGGCGACGCTGGCCGCGCTCGACGATGGCAAACGGGTCACGGTGCGTCGGCGTGAGCAGCTGTTCCACGCGATCACGGAGCTGGCTCGATGGAGCGTGGGCTGCGCGTCTGCAGGCGAAATCGACCGGATCGGCCTCGTGCCCGCCTGCCGACAGGCCGCCGACCGTGCCTGGCAAGGGCTGGGAACTGAGACGGACCTGCTACTGCTGGATCGTGGACTGTCCGTCTCGCCGCGCGCGGATGGGACCCCTCCCCCCCGGTTTCTGGAGATCACCCACGGAGATGGACGCTCGATGCATATCGCGGCCGCGTCGATCGTCGCCAAGGTCTGGCGGGACGAACGGATGCAGATGCTGGCGTCGCGGGTCGCCGGGTACGGATTGGAGCGACACAAAGGGTACGGCACCGCTGCGCACCGTGCCGCGATCGCGAAGCTCGGCCCCAGCCGGTTACACCGCCGGAGCTTCCGAGGGTTGAACTGAGCGTCTGCCGACATCTATTGCCTGCCGGAGGAAGCCTGGAACACGTAGCGTGTGGCATGAAAGGTCTCAGACCGATCACCTTGCACCTTGGACCCGCACCACGAGCGACGAACGACGAACCCAATTCTCCGCTCCACTTCATCTCTCCGCGCGCACCTTGCCCCTTGCCCCTTGCCCTTGCCCCTTGAACCTTGAACCTTGCTCCCCCTTCCCCGACGGCCACCCTGGCGAGATGGAGCTTCAACCACGAAGGACACGAAGATCACCAAGATCACGAAGAACGGCACGATGGACCCTAGGTTTCGACGGCCAGTTCAAAGTCACGAACTGCTCTTCTCTCGACGAACCCTACGAACTCTATGAACTCTACGAACTCTACGAACCCTACGAACTCTATGAACTCAACGAACCCTACGAACCCTACGAACTCAACGAACCGGGTTTCCTTACGGACCGTGCACCTTGTACCTTGAACCTTGAACCTTGGACCTCTCCCTTCCCACCAATTCCCAACGCTGTTGACTCGCCTTTTGGGGAGGCATATACTAGACCCATTCCTGCCATGGGGGGGGTAAGAGTGAAACGCTATCGAGGAATACTCCTTGTCTGTCTATGCTCCATCGTCTGCCTGAGCGCCGTCGCCAGCTCACCTGCCGGAAACGGAGTGCCCAGCGCACCTGCCGGGAACGGGGTCCCCGACCCGCCGTCCACGGACGGACTGTTCACCGACGTTCCCAGGGATCACTGGGCGTACCAGGACCTGGAGTACCTGTTGGCCCGAGGCATCCTCACCGCACTTCCCGGGGGGACCTACAACGGCACCGCGCCACTGACCCGGTACGATGCGGCTGCCATGATCGCGCGCGCCGTTCGCTACACGCAGAACAACCCGGAAGCCGTCACCGCGGAGGACCTGAACGTCCTCAAGAACCTCATCTTCGATCTGTCCGACGATGTGAGCGCGATGCAGGCACGGATCGGCTCGTCGCAGGGCACCGATCTTTCGCAGTTGGAGAACCGCATCTCCCGCAACGAACAGGAGATCGCGCGCCTGGCCTCCTCGGACGAAGACCCCGGGACGCTGGCACGGCGGGTGCAGAATGTGTTCTTCGTCTCGCTGACCGCTCTGCTGCTCAGCATCGCCGGGATTGCGCTCGCGGTGGCCGGGCTGTAGCGGCAGCGGCTCCTCGCGGTCGCGCCCGTGGACGGCGGATGCGACCGAATGTGATGCATATCACTTGACACACCGGCGCAATCGGACTATGATGATCTGGATCTAGTGAAGAGGCGAATCTTGAGACCTGGAGGTGATTGTCGAACGCTTAGAGTACCGTTTCACTCTCTCTCATGAAGAGAGCAACGCTTCTTGTCACAAGCTTGTCACAAGCAACAAACGCGTAAGGAGGTTAGACAATAATGAAAAGGGCTCTCGTACTTAGCCTGATCTGTGTGCTCGGACTGGGATTCTCCAGCTTCGCGTTCGCGTCGCTGACCGGTTCGTGGGACACGGATATCACCATCGACCCGGTCGCCGTTACCATTGACATTGATTCGACGATCAAGGTCAACTACATCGTCGGTGCGTGGACGTTCTCCTCGGTGACCATCATCGAGGATGCCATCTGGACAGAGCAGAACTTCACCGCGTCCGGTGCGCTCGGGCTGTTCACCACCATCGGCTCGACCCTGAAGTTCGATCCGATCAACGTGGAGTGGCTGAGCTGGAACGCCAACGCCAAGATGCTGCTTGGCGGCGTGACCTTCTCCTACGACTTCACGCTGGCCCCGCATCAGACCTACGGCACGGTGGCCACCACCAAGCTCGGCGTCGTGGGTTCGATCGGTGACGTCGGCATCAATGCGCTGTTGACGCTCGGAAGCGGTATGGGTTGCGACTTCGACTTCAACGCGTTCCAGGTGACCGCGACGTTCCCGTTCTGCTGCGAGCTGACCATTGCCGGAACGCTGAAGTTCAACTGCGAAGACGGCTTCGATTCGGCGTGCTTCTCGACCACCTTCCCGATCATGTCGTTTGGCACGGGAAGCGCCGAGATCTGCTTCGACCTCGATGGCAAGCACGTCACGTTCGGGTTCGACCCGATCACCAGCGCGCTGGCCGGCTGTGTTGAGGTCTATGGCTGGACGGGCTCTGCGTTCACCGGTATCGGAATCACGTGCACGTTCGGTAACGTGGACTTCCGCGCTGAGACCTGGACCGGCGAAGGCGACGCGCCCGTCGGCTTGGGACTGCTGCGAGGTACCGAGTACTTCGAGGCCTACCAGATCAAGACGCTGGATCCTGGCTGCTGCGGTCCGTTCGACTTCAGCCTGGTCATCTTCTTCGAGGAAGGCATCGACACGCTGTTCGAAGTGTCCGTCATTGACGTCGACTTCGGCATCGTGCTCTCCGAACAGTTCAAGCTGAAGATGGGCCTGCTCGTCGACGTCGAGGCCGGAGAGTTCACCGAGTGGACGATCGGCTTCCTGGTCACCTGGCCGGGAACCTAGATTCAGCATTCAACGCCCGCTCCCGCGAGCTTGTAGGGGGTCGGCGTAAGAGAAGCATGGCGGGTTCCGGTTCGTCCGGAACCCGTTCTTTTTTGGTTCTCCTGGGATCACTCCGGGGACACCGTTGGCAGAGTCTCCTCATCGCGCGCTGGCGATGCGTCCCCAAGGTCAGGCGCGTCGTCTCGACCGGCGGTCGGCGCCGCGCCGATCGGACATGCGTCCCGCGCAGTTCCCCCAGATCCGAGCCGGGGAACAGACCCCAGCGCCCTACACCTGCCCGCCCCTCGCGTATCCTGCGCACAGGAAGGACGATCGGCCTCATGTCCGACGGGCCTCTGTCTCCGGCAGAGAGGTCGGCACGACGCAGGAACGCATCCTAACAGGAGGGAGATCGACGGTGGCCAGGAAGGGGTGGACGATCGGCTTGCTGGGGGCGCTGATCCTCTGCGTGATCGGCGGGGCGGCGTCGCTCTCCGGGGCGTGGAACACCACGATCGTGCTCGACCCTCAACAGGCCAGCCTCAGCGACGCGTTGGGCCTGGACATGACCCTGACTACGATCTACGCCGTCGCCCCGTGGACGTTCACCGCGGTGAGCCGGTTGGACGAGAGCGGATGGATCGAGCAGGACTTCCGCGTGGATGGCCTGCTGGGCCCGTTGGCCCTCACCTCGGTTCTCCGGTTTGATCCGGGGATCCCTGCATTCGATGTATGGACGGCGGTCGTGGCGGTGGAGATCCCGCCCGGCGCCCTGCGTGCATCGTTCACCCTGCTTGAGGAGGACGTTCGGGTCGTGCTCTCCGCCTGGGCGAGCCTGGAGGGGGTCATGTTGGGCACCGAGACCACGTTCGGGGAGGAGGGGAATGGTGTCTGCGACCTGGACTGGGTCGACCTGTCTGTCTGCCTGGAGGTGCCGTTCTGCTGCAGCATCGCCAACGCTGTGCTCACGTTCGACACAGAAGGGTTCCGGGATCTGGTCCTTACCACCGAAGCGTTGGCGTTCCCAGGCATGCCGTACCTCTCTCTGGACGTTCAGCTCACGTACACAGTGCAGACCCAGGCGTTGACGTTGACGCCCCGGATCGCGTTCTTCCAAGACTCATGTGTGGAGCTGTACGTCGCGTGGGCGTTCTCCGGAGGGGACGCCCCGGGGGGAAGCAGTCTGACACTGGAGAGCCTCACCGTGCAGGGCGTCTCGCTGGACTGCGAGCTGGGCGGCGTTGCGTTCACCGCTCTTTCCTACTGGGGTGACGGAGCCAAGCCGGGACGTCTGCTCGATACCCCGTACTGGGAGGTGTACGCGATCCGGTCGATCCAGGACGCCTGTTGCGGACGGTTCGGGTTCGATCTGGCTGTCTTCTTCTTGGAGAACGGGATGATGCTGTTTGACGTCTCGTTGGTCCGCGCCCACGTCTCCGTTCAACTCGCTGACCAGGTGGTCTTCCGTATGGGCGTGGAGATGGACGTAGAGGCGAGCGCCTTCTCCGAGTGGATTCTCGGCTTCGACGTCACGTGGTAGGGGGGCAAGGTTCCAAGTTCAAGGTTCAAGGTACAAGGAAGGTGCGCGGTCCGTAAGGCAACCCCGTTCGTTGAGTTCGTAGAGTTCGTTGGGTTCGTAGAGTTCGTTGGGTTCGTAGAGTTCGTTGGGTTCGTTGGGTTCGTAGAGTTCATAGGGTTCGTAGAGACAGGAACTGTTCGTGACTCGCAAACCTGACATCCAAACCTGACATCCAAACCTGACATCCAAACCTGACATCCGAACCCATCGTCCTTGTTGCCGGTCTTCGTTTAAGGGGTGACGGCGATGATGGGCGGATTGTCGCGATGACTACAACCAAGAACGCTCCGCGTCCCTACGAGCCCCATGAACGCGTCTCCCTCCCCGCATCCTCCGAGTACCTTGCACCTTGAACTCTCTCCTACCGTCCGCCGGTCTCCTGAAACCCGCGTTCCGGCGGCGGGTATTCTGTGGTAAGATCTGCTTTGCGGAGGTGGCATGGATGGACCGACGATGGATGCTGGTGGTGTGGCTGGGGCTCTCTTTGGGGATGGTGGCGGGCGCATCGGCGCAGGAACTGCCGGTGCTTGTTCAGCCGCAGGACGCAGGGCTCTCCTCGACGCAACGCGCGTCGCTCGAGACAGCGATCGGAGAGCTTCAACGGCTGTTCCGAACGCATGACCTGGGATCGCGACGACGGCTGGGAGACGGCGGATGGACGGCCGAGCAGTTTGCTGCCTACACGGCCGGCAGCCTGGAACGGCTGGGGTACGTGGCCGCGATCGTGTCCCGTGCGTCGGATTCCGCGACAGACCCCTCCCCTGCGTGGGTGGCGGTGCGGGTCGAGGTCGGCGAAGGAGCGAGCGCCTGGATCCCCGTGAACCCCACGCCGGGGAACCTTGAGCTTCCGCAGAGTCGATGGGGCGCGGTCCCCTTGGTCGACGCGGCGGAGCTACGGTACGAAGCCGGCTACCTCTCGTATGATCACGTGATCGAGCTTCCCGCCAACCAGCCACCGACGGCCGTGATCTGGACTCCGGCCGCGAACGTGGCCGAGAAACAGATGCAGCTGTGGTC
>CAZQHD010000061.1:0-730 GCA_964593295.1 uncultured Thermotogae bacterium
GGCTATCAGGCTGACGGCATCCCATGGAAGGCCATCGTATCGCTGGATCCGTCCGGAGATACGGATTCCCCCTTCTCCCTGAAGCAGACGAGCCAGTTGTCCGGTGGAGTTCCCTTCGACAGTCCAATAGGACGGGCGCTCGGGAAGCGAAAACGACGGCAGAGGCCAGAGATAGGAGAAGTGCAACGCCCCCACCGACTTCCCACGGGCGCGCAAGCGATCCACTGCCTCCCTCACGGCATGGCGCGTCGAGCCCCAGCCCAGCAGAACAATCTCTGCGTCCTCCGCCCGGTACGGCTCCGGGTCCGGAACCTCCCGCTGCAGACGACGCATCTTCTCCAGCCGTTTCTCCACCATTGCTGGACGGAGGGTCTCCAAGTTCTCGGTGATGTGCCCCGCCTCGTCGTGTTCGTCGGAGTCGATGCACACCAGATGGCGAGACTGTCCCAACGCCAGGCGCGGAGAGATGCCATCCTCGGTGAGCCGATACCGTGCATAGTTGTCGACCGTTTCGGGGTCCGCCAACCCATTTACCCCGGACGGGGAAGGGATCCGAAAATCCTGGAGCGAGAAATGCGCGTCGGCGAGCATCTGATCGGTGAGTAAGAGGACCGGCATCTGATACCTCTCTGCCCAGTCAAACGCTTGCTGGATAAGGTATACGGTATCCTGCGGATCGGAGGGGGCGAGCACGGCACGCGGGAACTCACCGTGTCCCCCGAAGATGGCA
>CAZQHD010000061.1:740-4465 GCA_964593295.1 uncultured Thermotogae bacterium
CAAAGAACAGATCCTCTTGCGCTGTACGCGTCGGCAAGCCAGTGGCCGGGCCCGGTCGCTGAGCGACCACGATCACCAGGGGTGTTTCCGTCATGCCGGCCAGGCTCACACCTTCCGTCATGAGTGCGAACCCGCCGCCGGAGGTGGCCGTCATCGCACGAGCGCCGGCCGCAGATGCGCCGATCACCATGTTGACCGCGGCGATTTCGTCTTCGGCCTGCTCCACAAACACCCCCAAGTTAGGGTCCTTGGCCAGCGCGGTCATGATGCCGGTGGAGGGAGACATCGGATAGGCCGCCATGAACCGGCAACCGGCGGCGGCGGCGGCCACAGCCAGCGCGGAGTGAGGGGAGACGAAGGCGTGCGTCTCGGAGGTCTTTGTCCATGGGTGGGGGGGCCGGCTTCCGAGTTGTTCAAGGGCTATGCGATGGCCGAGCCGCACGGCCTCTTCGTTCTGCTGAAGCATCTCGTCTGACAGCTTGGCCAATCGCTCGCGAATGGAAGCGACCAAGACGTTGTCGGGGAGCCCCACGGCAGCGCCTACCGCACCGGCCGCGATCGCATTGGCAAGAATCGGAGCGTCGAACTGTTCCCTGGCAAGGGTTTGGAACGGAAGGGCCGTCCCCGAGTGTCCTGACGGCAGCTCTCCTAGGGTTACACCCGCTTCCGTGAGGGCTGAAGCATACTGATCGGCTGCCGTTTGATTGAGGGCGAGGAGGATGTCCGCATCGTGGCGGGGTGCGTTGGGCCCCGCGGCACGGATACGGTACGAACTATAGCCGCCGCGAATGCGAGACTCGTAGTCCTGGTAGGTGAAGACGGGAACGCCGGAGCGAAGCAGTGCATGGGCGACGACATCCCCGATGGTCTGAATCCCCTCCCCGGCCGCGCCGACGATAAACAGGCTCAGGTCTTGTTGGATGCTCAAGGGCCGGTCGCCTCCTCAAGGCCCGTATGGCGGGCCGCGATGTCATCAGCCAACCTCTCGAGCGACTGGAACGTCTCCTCGACGGGCATGCCCTGAGCGAAGACAGGATTGAGCCAGTCGGCGCTTAACTTCGCACAGAGTGACTGCGTCTGTTGCGCGGCCTGGCCTGCCCATCCGTACGATCCGATCACGGCGGCGTTCTGCAGTTTGGGTCGCAGCGCGGCGGTGAGATAGGCGGCAAGCACGATGCTTGGATGGGGTCCCACCAGCACCGTGGGCGTGGCGAACACTACGGTTGCCGCATCCACCAAGTGGATGGCGTACTCTCCTAGGTCGGTCCTGGACATGTGAAACGCATGGACGCGTACTCCGCGCGCTGTCAGCGCCTCCACGAGGCGGTCCACCATCAGCGTAGTGGATCCGTGCATCGACGTGTACGGAATGAGCACGAGGTTCTTCGGCGGATCGTGCGTCCAATGGTGGTATGCGTCGAGGATCCATGCGGGTTGGTTGTGCACTGGGCCATGGCTGGGCGCGATCATCTCCACGTCCAGCGAACGAATCTTGTCTAGGTGGCCTCGGATCAACCGCGCGAACGGCATCATGATTTCGGCATAGTAGCGCTTGGCGGCCCCACAGACCTGCTGTCCGTCCTCGGAGAACAAGGCATCGGTGGCCAAGTGTGACCCGAAGAGATCGCAGGTGAACAGCAGCTTCTCTTCCTGCAGGTAGGTGAGCATCGTCTCGGGCCAGTGCACCCAGGGGGCTTCGATGAACTCCAGGGTGTGATCTCCTAGCGAGAGGGTGTTTCTGTCCTCGACCACCTGGATCTCCTCCAGCGGAACGCCTAAGTGGTCGGCGATCATCGACGCCGCCTTCGGCGAGGCGATGAGCTGAGCCTCGGGGTACTTCTCGAGCACCCGGGGAACCGTTCCGGAGTGATCCTGCTCCACGTGTTGGATGATCAAATAATCCAGCGAAGGCACCTCATCGAGTTGACGGAGGAGAACGTCGGATGTCGATGGATCAGCGGTGTCGATCAGAGCCGTCTTGTTGCTTCCCTTGATGAGGTATGCGTTGTAGCTGGTTCCCTGCGGAAGAGGAATCAGCTCATCAAACAGGCGGCGCTCCCCATCGATCGCACCCATCCACCAGACGTTGGGTCGGATCTCTCGTGCTCTCATCGGTCCTCCTCTCGCTTGTGATCGGCAGTTCGCGTAGACCTTGTGGGCGCCTGCCCGCTAAACGATCTCGTTGAGGTGAAGAAGGCTACTTTTTCTCGAAGAACGCCTTGCTCACCCCGCACTCCGGGCATGTCCACTCCTCCGGGAGATCCTCAAACGACGTCTCCGCGTCAATGCCCTGCGTGGGATCCCCCACGGCCGGATCGTACACGTATCCGCACACGGTGCAGATCCATTTCTCCATGACTAACTCCTTTCCTTGCGTAGCCTCTTACGATACTCATTGTATGTCAAGGGTTCCCCATGGCTGCTCGTTCCAGCTCGGTCCACCGAGGCGACGAACAACGTGTGCGTTTCCAGATCGAGACAGTCTTTCTCCAGAACGGTGCAGTCGTACACCGCTACCGCATCCGGGAGGAATGGAACGCCGAGCTCATTTTGCTCGTACAGCAGGCCGGAGAATTTGTCTGCGTCCCGCCCGGACTGGAACCCGAACCGTCTCACCAGCTCGCCGCAGGCTGAGTTCTCGCGGTCGAGCACACTCACGGAGAACCGACCCGAGCCGAGGATCATCTCGTGCGTGAGCGTCTTCACGCCTACGCCGACGGCGATGCGCGGCGGCGCGTTGGTGACCTGCATCAGCGCGTCGAGGCACTGACCGTTCACGTGGCCGTTCCAGGCTGTGGTGAGGATGTACAGCCCGTGCGTGACCTCGAACAGGGCGACGTTGATCGGCCCCGGGTCTGTTGTGTACGAGAACGGCATGGGCGCCTCGTTTCTCTACTCCTGTTCGGGCGGAAGCACCGGCCCAGGCACACGCGTTCCCAACTCACGGTCCGCCATCAGCAGGCCGTGTCCTGAGGGACCGATGAGCTTCAGCGTGTCGATGACCTTCTGCACCGAGGCTTCCTCCTCAACCTGCTCGCTGACGAACCACTGGAGCATGATGGCGGCGGCGCGGTCGTTCTCCTCGTCGGCGATTCTCGCCAGCTGGTTGATCCTGTCGGTGATGAACTCCTCGTGCTTTAGTGCGGCTTCGAACGTAGCCAACGGGGAATCCCACGCCGTTTGGGGCTTCTCCAGGGCCTGCAGCTCAATGCGGCCGCCGCGCTCGTCGATGTGGTTGAAGAACCTCAGTGCGTGGCCGAACTCCTCCTGCGCCTGTGCCTTCATCCACTGTGCCATCCCGTCGAGGCTGTTGGCGTGGAAGTAGGCTGCCATGGAGAAGTACAGATACGCTGAGAAGGTCTCGTGCTTGATCTGTTCGTTCATCGCGTCTTGTGTTCGTTGTCCGATCATTGCTTACCTCCCGGCTCCTTGTGCAGAGCCATCATCTGGGAAAAGGGCTCTCAGTCCTTGCCCTCTCCGTCGGAGAAAACCGTTCGTCCTTTGTTGATCCTCGCCCACGCAGATCCTACAGAAACGCTTGCTTGTCCAGACGAAGCCAGCGATCTGTAGGGACCTCAGCCTCCCAGGGCCTTTCGATGCCCTGGGAGGCGTGGGGCGTGAATGCCTTACCAGTTCTCTCCCAGCAGCTCGAAGTGAGCCTGTTCGTGTGCACACGCCGGGCAGATGCCGGGCGCCATCGTGCCTTCGTGTAGATATCCGCAGTT
>CAZQHD010000061.1:4475-11878 GCA_964593295.1 uncultured Thermotogae bacterium
GGTGAACACGGTGTCATTCTCGATGTTCTTGGCCAAGCCCAGGTATCTCTTCTCGTGCTGCTTCTCTGCGACCGCGATCGCATCGAAGACCGAGGCAATCTCCTCAAACCCCTCATCGCGCGCAACCTTGGCGAACCCCGGATACATGGTCGTCCACTCGTAGTTCTCGCCGTGAGCTCCTGCCTTGAGGTTGTCCAACGTGGTTCCGATCACGCCGGCTGGGAATGCGGCCGAGATCTCGACCTCTCCGCCCTCAAGAAACTTGAACAGCCGCTTGGCGTGTTCCTTCTCCTGATCCGCGGTCTCTTCGAAGATGGCCTGCATCTGCACATAACCGTCCTTCTTCGCCCTGGAGGCGAAGTAGGTGTAGCGGTTGCGGGCTTGCGATTCGCCGGCGAAAGCGGTCAAAAGGTTCTTCTCGGTCTGGGTTCCCTTCAGGTTCATCTGGTGACTTCCTCCTTGTTGATTCGCCTTGTCGTCAGACTTGGCAGTGACTGCAGTAGTAGGTTGATCGTCCGCCCTGTTTGACGCGGGCGATCGTCGTTCCACAACGTTCACACGGCTCGGACGTTCGTCCGTACACCGACAGACGGTTTCCGAACTCTCCAGCCTCCCCAGCGATGGGGGCATAGTGGGAAATCCCTTCGCCCAAGGTCGTTCCTTGCTGCGCAATCGCATCATTCAACACCGAGACCAAGCTACGGTGCAAACGCCGGATCTCGCTCGGGGATAGGGAGTTGGCCGACCGATGCGGAGAAATCCCGCAACGCCAGAGCGCCTCCGAGGCGTAGATGTTGCCGACCCCGGCGATCCGGCGCTGATCCATGAGGAAGAGCTTCACCGGCGAACGAGATCGAGCGGCCAGTGTCTCCAATGCGGACGGCGTGAACAATCGATCGATCGGATCGATTCCCACCTCGGGCTGAAACCCTTCGACATGGTGTGTCGCGGTTCCCAGCCGTCTTGGATTCACGAAATAGACCGTCTCCCCGGAGTTCATGTGCAGTCTCATGCGCGTGTACCGAGTCTCTCGCTCAGAGCAGTGGGTGCGGAGTCGCCCCGACATGCGCAGGTGAACGACCAGATCTCCGCGATCCTGGAGTCGAAGAACAATCCACTTCCCTCGACGTTCCACGGCCGCGATCCTGGAGCCGACAAGCGACGTTTCGTTCAGCCCGAGCCGGTCGTCCAATACATCCACCCGCTGGATCACCTGACCCACCAAGGGTTGTAACTGTCGCACGAATGTCTCGACCTCCGGCAGTTCAGGCATCGCTCACCTCCTCGACTTCGGGCCCGCACGGCAAATCGTCTGCGCTTTCCTGAACGGTCATTGCATCTTCGCAATGAGGGCAGATGCCGTAGGCGTATACGCGCACCGATTCAATCCGATGTTCCTGAGCGCAGGCAGAAAGGTCGATCTTCTGCTCCAACGGAAGGTCAAACACCGTTCCGCACCGGCGGCATCGGAAGTGGACGTGCGGTTCGGTGTCTGCATCGTAGCGAACCGCCCCCGGATCCATCGTGATACGAAGGATCACCCCGGCTCGTGTAAGCGCCTCCAACGTGTTGTACGCTGTGGCGCGAGAGATGGTAGGAAAGTTCTCGCGGACCTGGCACAGTACTTCGTCCGCAGTGGGGTGACTGTGCGTGTTCTGCAGGACGTCGAGGATCGCCATACGCTGGATGGTCGGCTTCAACCCCACACTGCGCAGTTTCTCCTCACACGGTCGGCATGTCATGATGGTGTGAGTATAAGACTAGATAAGTTCTAAATCAAGAATAAATCTATCTAAGCCTCAAAGGCGGAGTCTGTGTGCGGCAATTTCTTCGAGATCCGACGCCTTGACGCGTTCCTGCGCGGTCGTGTCCCGGTCACGCAGGGTAACCGTACCGTCAGTGAGGGTCTGATGGTCCACCGTCACACAGAACGGCGTTCCCGACTCGTCCTGACGGCGGTATCGCTTTCCGATCGAGCCCTTCTCATCGTAGAAGACGTTCCATCGCTTCTTCAGCGCGCGGTAGATGTCGGCTGCGATCTCCGGCTGACCGTCCTTCTTCACCAGTGGGAAGACGGCCACTTTGATGGGGGCCAACCGGGGATGAAGACGAAGCACCACCCGCTGCTGTTCCACGCCGTTCTCGTCGGGAATCGCGTCCTCGGCGTACGCTTCACAGAGGAAGGCCAGCATGGCGCGATCCGCGCCGGCAGAGGGCTCCACGACGTGCGGGATGAATTTGGTCTGCGCCTTCTCGTCGAAGTAGGATAGATCCTTGCCGCTGCCGGCGTACTTCGGCCGGCCGTGCTCATCGCGCTCAACAGTCCAGCCGTCCTCTTCCGCGATCAGCTTCCCCTCCATGTGGCTGCGCAGGTCGAAGTCCCCGCGGTGAGAAACCCCCTCGAGCTCACCGAATTCGCCGGGTTCCAGGAACGGGAAGGCGTACTCAATGTCGGCTGTTCCGCAGCTGTAGTGCGCGCGCTCGTTGGGTCCGTGCTCGCGGAGACGAAGCCGCTCGGACTGCAAACCGTAACCGACATACCAGGCCTCCCGCTGATCGCGCCAGAAGCTGTACCAATCCTGGGAGCTCTCCGGGGAGCAGAAGAACTCAATCTCCATCTGCTCGAACTCGCGAGAGCGGAAGGTGAAGTTGCGAGGGGTGATCTCGTTACGGAATGACTTGCCGAGCTGAGCGATGCCGAACGGCACTTTGACGCGGGACGTGGATAGTACATTCTTGAAGTTGACGAAGATCCCTTGGGCTGTCTCTGGCCGCAGGTACGCCTCCGCGTCCTCGTTGATCAGCGCACCGACATAGGTCTTGAACATCAAGTTGAACTCACGCGGCTTGGTGAGTTCGCACGCATCGTGCTCCCCGGGACGCTTGCTGGGCTTGCGAGGGCAGGCACTGTCAGGCACGTGATCGGCGCGGAACCGCGCCTTGCAGGTTTTGCAATCGACGAACTGGTCGGAGAACAGATCGTAGTGGCCGCTGACCTTCCACACCTGGGGGTCCATGAGGATGCTGCAGTCCAGTCCGACCATCCCGAACGGCTCCGGTGCCCCTTTGGGGGCCTGTGTGTCGTCGTGACCGGTCACCAGGTCACGCCACCAGGCATCCTTGATGTTGCGCTTGAGCTCCACCCCGAGCGGGCCGTAGTCCCAGAACCCGCCGATACCGCCGTAGATCTCGCTCGACTGAAAGATGAAGCCACGTCGCTTGCACAGGGCGACGATCTTCTCCATGGTTGCGTGGTTGCTCACGGGGACCTCCTGGCGGTCTCGGAACTACAGGCCGCGGACAGCCTTCAACGGCGCTAGAACCAGATTATACGGGCATTGAACGCTGCGTGCAGCGTGGGATGTACGGGCGTGGGGAGGTGGGTCCTGGGGCTCAAGATATGGTGAACTGGACATCGCGGGGTTGCAGGACAGGCTGCAAAGCGTGCAGCCGCTGTTGTGCAGTAGGGGAAAAGAAGGAGAGCCAATGAGGTGGGGGAAGGGCTTGAACTGCGTCTTGCTCAACCAAGCCTGTCCTTCCCAGGCGATGTTCTTGTACTTCTCGTACGTCCTGTACGTGTGTCGTACCTGTTGTACTGAAGATGAAGAACCCTTCCCCCAGTGCCTTCACCATAGCACGAATCACGGAGGAAGGACAAGAGAAGATCGCTCCTCCGGGAGCACGCATCTGTCCTTCGTTTGATGGGGAGTACCGGGCCATAGATTGCCCCGACGCGGGTGGGCAATGCGGCCTCGTCCCTGAGCAACGGTGTCTTGTGTTCCACGCAATGGGCAGTGGAACACAGTGTGGGGGCGGGACTTCCAGGCGAAGGGGTGCCGGCAGTATGATGGTTGTCCGTGAGGACGAGGGGAGGGCATCGATGATCGAGGATGATCATGGCATCTCTCGGATGAGAGATCGAAGGTGGATGTGGCTTCTTGCTGTACTTGTGCTGGTTGCCGGGTCAAGCGTTCGTGCCGACTACGTTCCCCAACCCTCGGACTGGTACAGCACCATCGAGTGCTATGATGAGACCGTCGTGTATGACGATGAGCTGGCCACGCTCATCGCCCAAGTGGCGGGTTCCCATGGCTACACGAGCTTCGCGTTCGTGTTCACCCAGTGCCACAGTGGAGGGATGCTTGACGATCTGGCAGCGGCGCTTCACACTGCGGGCGATGTGGCACTCCTGAGCGCCAGCCGTCATGACGAGTCCGCCTGGCGCGCGGTAACCACGGACCGTGCTGCGTGTCTTCACCAAGCGGGGCTCACCGTGCCCGAGGCCTACTTCGCCGCAGTGGTTGCACGTGCGCTGGCCAAGACGGGAGACGATCTGCTCACCATGGCGGAGGTGTGGCAGCTGGGACGCGATCAGGGCGCTGCCAGGCCGGGCGGTCCTGCGACGCATCCGAAGATCTGCCCTATGGAGAGCCGCGTGGATCCGCCGGAGCATGCGCAGTGGCTGGCCTTGGCCGAAGGGGGAGCGATTCGCCTCGGGTTCACTGCCCGAGGGCAAGCGATCCCGGCGACGAACCGCCACGCGGTGTTGTTCATGGGGGAGGGGGACTCGATCGCCGACTGGAACGATCTCGACCTCATCTACACGGTTCTGCTGACCCATGGCTTCGCTGCAGAGAGTATTGTCGTTCTGGCCGGGGAGGGGCCCGGGGGTGTGATGGATCTAGACGATCCCGAAGGCGAGCTGCACAGCATCCCGACGTATGTCGATGGGCCTGGCACACGCGATGCCCTGCTATCTGCGTTCGATGCGCTGCCTTCGGTTACCGGGGCGGAGGGGCAGCTCTTCTTCTGGGTCGGCGGTCACGGCGGCCACGGTCTGAGGATTCCCTGGGCTGAGGCGGTCAGGTTCTCGACCAAGCGGCCGACGAAGGGCCAGTTCGCAGAGCATTCGTCCCGTCTTGAGGACGGGTCCTCGTACGATCTGTACGTGTTTGTGGGTGAGAGAGACGACGTCATCACGCTCACCATGACGTCCTGGGAGGTCGATGCCTTCCTCTGGCTCTACGACGATGCGCGGCAAGTGTTGGCGTCCGATGACGACGGCGCCAGCGGGACGGATGCGGTGATCACGTACGTCCTGCCCTATGATGGATCCTACTACGTGCTGGCCAATACGTACGATGCGCAGGAGTACGGGACGTACCTGCTCGAGCTGAACATCGATCCGTGATCCCCGTTACACGATATGGCTTGGCCCATCGGAGGGATGGCTATACTGTCTGTACCAAAGGTGTCAACGACGAGACACGAGTCTGGCTGGCTGGGATGGACAGGCTGTCTGTCCGAGGCCGGCCGAAGCAGACCAGGAGGTACAGACGAGCATGAACCGCCGAGTGCTTCTGTGGATCGCGGCCGGCGTGCTCGGCTTCCTGTGGATCAGCGTGCTCGCGCTCTCTCCATCCACGACGACGCAGCATCTGGTCTCCGCGACGGGCAATGTGGGCCTTGTGTGGGCGCTTCGCTCGATCCTCCGCACAAGGCGACTCTCCCAGGTTCTTGTCGAGGGCGCCCTGTACGGCGCGGGCTGTGGCTGGTTCTGGGCGGCCTGGTGGCTCAAACCTATCTGCCGGCGCTCACGGAGTGGACGGCGCGGACGCTGACGCCATCGCTCACAGTGGGCCTTGCGGTTGCTCCGATGGTGATGGGCATTGCGTATCGCATCTACGCAAGATACGGCAGGCAGGCACGTCCTAGACGCCAGGCGACGTTTGGTGCTCTTGCCCGGATTGGGTAGGGTGGCCTTGGAGGTGGGGCATGAGACACGCAACACGCGCTCGTCTGATCGCACTGGCACTGACGGTAACGTTCGGGTGGGCTCTGCATGCCGAGCCGTGCACGATCACGGTCCAGCCCGGCGAGTCCATCCAAGAGGCGATCGACGCGGCGCCTGAGGGCGCGGTGATCTGTCTACCGGCCGGGGAGTGGGAAGAGCACATCACGATCCGAAAGCGTCTCGCCCTCAAGGGCGCGGGGGCCGAGTAGACGACGATTCGGGGGCACAGGGAGGATCGCCCCGTGATTCGTGTGCGCACAGCAGATGAGGACGAAGGGATGGTCTTCCTGGAGGGCGTTGGCCTGACCGGCGGTATCGGAATGTACGGCCCCGGCCTTCTCATCGAGGGCACCTCCTCAGTCATCGTGAGCGACTGCGCGGTTCTCGAAAATGGCTACGGCATGCGGCTCATGGGAACAGCACGAGTTACGATCATCGGAACCCACGTCTTCGAGAATACGGCCACAGGGATCTGGCTTGCGGACAACTCACACAGCACGCTGACCTACTGTACGGTGGCCGACAACGCCTTCTCGGGCATCTGGATCACGGGCGAGGCAGAGAGCGTGATGCACCAGGTGACAACCCGGGCCAACAGGGAAGGCATCCGCTTGACTGGCGCCTCCCGAGCGAGGATCGACGGATCTTATGTGATCGCAAACCGGGGGCGTGGCCTGTGGGTAGATGAGCTGGCCATGGTTTCGATCAGTGGTTCCCGCGTCGCGGGGAGTGGACGGGAGGGCATCTACCTGTCGGGCTCAGTGCATGCGACCGTCGAGAAGAACGTGATCGCGGAAGGGCAGCTTTACGGCGTTGGCCTGTACGAACGTCCCTGCATCGCCACCGACACGCAGTTCTCTGGCTACATCGCCGGTTTC
Source organism: uncultured Thermotogae bacterium (assembly GCA_964593295.1). Classification (GTDB taxonomy): domain Bacteria; phylum Bipolaricaulota; class Bipolaricaulia; order UBA7950; family UBA9294; genus SPBW01. The sequence goes on from CAZQHD010000061.1 coordinate 11,148, forward strand.
GGAAACACCATTCCAGGACCGGATGAGGAAGGCGGAAACGCTCAGGGGGCGGTCTGTCCTGATGAACTCACGTTTCTCATGACTGAAGAGGGCGGAGCGCTCGATCGCCGAGAGTAGACGGTACAGCCTCTGTTGCAAAGGGCTCTGAGAAAAGCGCTGTCTACGCTCCACATAGAGGAGTGTCGCGGGAAGAGCGTGGGCGCGCCTCGGAAGGAGACGTGCACACGCGACAATACGTTAAGGATCGGTTCGTTCCACCACGATCGTGCACTGGGTGACCAGCGCGGCCACCGCGCCGATCGCTGCCCACATCGGGAGGAGAACGGCGCCGATCACACCGAGGGTGAGCGGGATTTCCACAAATGTCTTCCCTTCAGAGTTTCTGATCGAGATCCGGCGAACGTTGCCCTCACGAACGAGCTCCTTGACCTTGGCCAGGACCTCTTCTCCGCTTACGGTGAACTCTTCGGTCCGCTTCTCTTCCGACCGCTCCACGACACCCTCCTTCATGTGACAATCCTTCCTAGCGGAATCGTTGGCCATTCAAGGTTCCTACGGAAGCACCCCGTATTCGCCCGATCCTAGATGCCGCACGGCGCAGTCCACGGGCATTTCCAGTCTATCTCACGAGACTCGGAGTATAGGGTCAGAGCTTTATTTTATGTATTGGCCGCTTGTCGCTTCGCGATCGCGCTGATCGTGGAGAAGTGGAGACCAAGATGATCTGCGAC
>CAZQHD010000062.1:0-11710 GCA_964593295.1 uncultured Thermotogae bacterium
AGCCGTAGGAGAACCTGCGGCTGGATCACCTCCTTTCTAGGGAGTATGGACCAACAAACTCACGAATCAGTATCGCGCTATCCCTTTTCTTCCTTTTTCTTTCCCATCCTTCCCGCGTCAAAGTGACACACGTTACCCTTTTTGTGCTGCAATTGGTCGCCAAAAGCGGGAGGTCTTCCCTCCGTTCTGCGCCGTCTTACAGTAGGCTCTCGGCAGAACAGAGGGAGGATCGATGTTTCCGACGACCACAAACAACAAGATCAGTTTTGCCGATCTGCTTGTAGAGCACGGAGACCTTCTTGAGTTGGATCGCGGCGAGACCGTCTACCATCCCGGAACGGGCAGCAACTGCGTGTACCTGGTGGAACGTGGTCGCGTGAAGCTGGCCTATCTCGACGAGTCCGGGAAGAAGCTGACGCTTCGCATCGTTGATGAAGGGGAGATCTTCGGCGAGATGTGTCTGGTCGGGGAGACACACCGACGACATCTGGCCAGCGCCATCGAAGACTCAGTCGTTCGTTCGATTCAGAAGAAGCAGTTCCTGAAGATCATGGAGGAGAACGCCATCGGTCTTCCCATGCTGGTCAACCACTTCGCGGCGCGGATGAAGGAGTTCGAAGAGACGTTGGAGGATCTGGCGTTCCGGGACATCCAGGCGCGGCTGTCACGTCAGCTGCTAAAGCTGTCCGATGACTATGGCGTGGAGACCAAGGAGGGTATTCTGATTGGCCTCTCGGTGACGCACAAGGAGCTGGCGGATATGATCGGCTCCGCACGTGAGAACACCACTCTTGCGCTCAACCGGTTTGCCAAGGAGGGCATTCTGGACAAGAGCCGGTACCGGATTGTCATCAAGAGCGAGGCCGGTCTACGCAAGAAGATCTCGATGTTGTAACGTCCAGTGCGGCCATTTGGTTCCGCGGAGAGGGCCCGACCGGCAATCGGTCCGGGCCCGTTCTCTTTTGAGGTGCCGTCGATGGATGCCGTGCTTTGCTCAACGCGAAGCAGGTTGTGGGCCTTGGGCGGCGGCCACAATCGAGAGCACCGTCTTGCATCTGAAGCCGCTGCCCGGTAGCCTGAGCCTACGGTCATCTGTCGAGGAGAGGAGAGACACGGATGAGCATTCACATTGGAGCCGCCCCGGGAGAGATCGCGCCGAGCATCCTGCTTCCCGGAGATCCGCTGCGTGCCCAGTACATCGCGGACACGTACCTTCAGAACGTCAACTGCTTCAACAGAATCCGAGGCATGCTGGGGTTCACCGGGACCCTCGAGGGGAAGCGGGTCTCGGTCATGGGGACCGGTATGGGGATCCCGTCTCACGCCATCTATGTGCATGAGCTGATCCATGAGTACGGGGTGGAGACACTCGTTCGGGTGGGCACGTGCGGCGCACTCCAGTCCGATCTGGAACTGGGGCACTTGGTGCTTGGCATGTCGGCGTGTACAGACTCGCACATCAACCGGCTGCGGTTTGATGGCATGGATTTTTCGCCGACGGCTCAGTTCGCGCTGCTGCTGAAAGCCTATCAGGCCGCGTCTGAGAGAGGGCAGCCCGTCCACGTGGGCAGCATCCTCACCTCGGACACATTCTACGATGAGGATCCGAACGCCTGGAAGCGATGGGCCGCCTACGGCGTCCTCGCCGTGGAGATGGAGACCACCGCCCTGTACACATTGGCGGCAAGGGCAGGGGTGGACGCGCTCTCGGTGCTTACGGTGAGCGATCAGCTGGTCACCGGGGCGCGGGCCACGGCCCAGGAACGTGAGCAGCGGTTTGGTCGGATGGTAGAGCTGGCGCTGGAGATCGTCCCATGATGCTCGGCGCAGTGAATTGGGGCGATATGCGGTGTTCCGGAGCGATCGAGGAGTGCGGGCATGCCTGGGAGAGTGCGGTTGCTGACGGGGGAGGAGAGCCTTGAAGATCGGGATCATCGTCTACTCGCAGACCGGCCATACGCTGGAGGTCTGCGAGAAGCTCAAGGATCGCTATACCCAACAGGGGCATCAGGTAAGCCTGGAGCGTGTGACGGTTGTGGGAGAACGCACACCACAGTCGAAGTCATTTCAGCTGGAGTGTCGTCCGGATCCGGATCCGTATGATGTGGTCGTGTTCGCATCGTATGTCGAAGCATTCTCTCTCTGCCAAGTCATGATGCGGTACATGAAGGGCTTGGGAGACATGGGCGGCCAACGGGTGGCATGCCTCCTCACCCAGCAGTTTCCGTACGCGTGGATGGGGGGATGTCGCGCTCTCGGACAGATGAAACGGATCTGTCGGGACCGAGGTGCTGATCCCTGCGCGGACGCAATCGTGCACTGGGCGAAGTCGAAACGTGCGGCAACGATGTCGATGGCTCTCGAACGGCTTGCGCGATCCTTCTGAAGAGTCATGAGGTCCTGTGGCGAAGAAGGACGAGGTTGCGGCGCGAGAGCTGCTCGTTGTGGTGACAGGATCTGATCACCCGCCGTATCCGGCGCGCAATGGGCCACTGCTCTGTCCGAGGAGATCGGCCACCCATCGCTCGCTCAGCATCCTGCATCGCCTGTCGCATTTCACTCATGGGTCTTCACCTCAACGAATGATCCCCGGTGACGCGAAGTGAGCCGGCAGAGCGAACAGACGACGGCAGTTGTGATTGAAATCGAAGGCGATCTCCTCCAGGACCGCGGACTCTCGCGTCTTTCGTGTAACTACATGTCAGCTTCGTGTTCGCAGATGGGAGCTTCCGATCGAGAATCCAGGATCCGCCTTGCGCCGAGCGAGCCGGATTCTTGGCCGGCGCCAGCCTTGGTCCGCGGGCGGGAGCGTGGGTCCATCGTCGCCGCAGTGGATGCCATGGCGTAACGATCTGCTGAGAAGAGCCGATGCATGCTTGCTGCAACCGCGATGAGGGCGTGTATTATGGAGGATGCTTGCAAGGCTTGGGATCCCGACGGATGCTCTTTGGTGGGTTGCTCTGTTCTCGGCAATCATGTTCGGATTCGCATTGGTCGCCGCTCCGATTGTCGTAGTGCGCCTCCCATGCGACTACTTCGTTCGGGACGGTCGGTCAGGCTGCGGAGCGAATGGCCGCGTTCGATGGATCCGATGGCTGTTGTTCGTCGTCAGGAATCTCGTGGGCTTGGGGCTCCTGTTCTTGGGTGTACTGATGCTGGTTCTACCAGGACAGGGCTTGTTGACGATCCTGATCGCCGCGATGCTGCTGAGCTACCCGGGGAAGCATCGGTTTCAGCGATGGGTCGCGAGGCGCAAGGGTGTTTCCGAAAGCATGAACTGGATCCGAAGTAAGGCGAATCAGCCGCCGCTTGAACTCCATGGGCAGGCTCGTCAGCTGAAGGAACAGGGACTTGTCCGATCCAAACGAAACGAATACGGTGGTCTTCAGCCACGTCGATGCACGTCTACAGGCTGCGACCGCAGCAATCAGAGGGGGAAGGAAGGATGACACACACGACGGAAACAATGAGCATGGCGTTGTTCTGCGACTTCGAGAACATCGCCCTCGGGGTGAAAGAGGAGGAGCTGCCCAAGTTCGACATCAGCAAAGTGCTTGAACGTCTCTTGCTCAAGGGCAACATCGTGGTCAAGAAAGCCTACTGCGACTGGGCTCGCTACAAGGACTTCAAGAAGCCGATGCATGAAGCCTCATTTGAGCTGATCGAGATCCCGCATGTGCGGCTGTCGGGGAAGAACTCCGCCGACATCCGCATGGTGGTCGACGCCCTTGATCTGTGTTACACGAAGGAACACGTCGACACGTTCGTTATCATCAGCGGAGACTCCGACTTCTCCTCGCTCGTCAGCAAGCTGCGCGAGAACAACAAGACGGTCATCGGCGTGGGGGTCAAGAGCTCAACGTCAGATCTTCTGATCGCCAACTGTGATGAGTTCATCTTCTACGACGATTTGACGCGGCAGAAACAGCCGAAGAAGAAGCCAGCCGCTAAGCCAACCGCCAAGAAGCCCGCGGCCAAGAAGGGGGAGAAGGCCCGCGCGGCGCCGGACAAGAAGAAACAGGAGGCATGGGATCTGGTGGTGGAGACATACGAGGCACTGGTGGAGGAACGAGGTGAAGGGCAGAGCATCTGGGGCTCGATGATCAAGCAGACGCTCAAACGGAGAAATCCGGGGTTCAGCGAATCCTACTACGGGTTTCGCTCGTTTGGGGACTTGCTGGAGGAGGCCGGGAAGGACGGCATCCTCACGCTGGAAAAGGACGAGAAGTCCGGAGGCTACATCATCAAGGGTGCGCACGGCTGGTAGACGGGGAGACGTGCTGTGGGAGATCCAAGACGGGTGCGCATCCTGCTGATCGGTGCGGGAACCCTGGGCCGCCGGTTCTGTGGCCTGGTTGCACGTAGGCATGATGACTTTGTGCGTCGCTATGCGATCGATCTTCGCCTCGTCGGCGTGGCAGACTCTCAGGGTGCGGCGTGGGATAAACGAGGCCTGGACGGAAGAATCGTGGAAGCGATCAAGGAACGAGGCGGAAGTGTCGCCGAGCTTCCCACGGTTGGACAGCGTGGGGTGACGGGCCTCGAACTGCTCGATGCCGTTGAGGCAGACATCCTGTGCGAGGCGTCCCCGGTGAACCTAGCGTCTGGAGGCGAACCGGGCCTGTCACACATCCGGCGGGCGCTCGAGCGGGGACTTCATGTGTCTACTCCGAACAAGGGGCCGATCGTGCTGGCCTACCGTGAGCTCATGAACATGGCTCGACGTCGTGGAAAGCAGCTGCGGTTTGACGGGACCGTTGCCGGTGGACTGCCGGCAATTGCTTTGGGCGCACGTGATTTGCGCGGCGCCGATATCCTCAATGTGGAGAGTGTTCCCAACCTCACCACCGGATTCGTCCTCGATCAGCTCGCTGCTGGGTCAGCGTGGTCGGATGCTACGGAGAATGCACGGAGAGCCGGTGTCCTGGAGGGCGACGGGAGATGGGATTTGGACGGATGGGATGCTGCCGCCAAGCTGGTCATCCTGGCGCAGTCTGTGCTGGATATCGAGGTTGACCTCGAGGAGGTCCCGCGATGTGGGGTGGCTGACATCGATGTTGCATGGTTGCGTGCGAGCCGCGCGCAGGGAATCGTCCGATTGCTGGCGAGCGCAGCACGAGAGGATACGGGCAGGTATCGTCTTGACGTACGGCCTGCAGTTCTGTCCCCGAGCCATCCGCTGGGCCGATTGGCCAGCAGGCAGATGGGCATCGCCTACCACACGGACCTGTTCGGCACCATCACCAGCATCATTGACGAACCCACGCCGACGCCGTCGGCAGCGACTATGTTGCGTGATCTGCTGGGGATCTACTGCTGCTGACAGCACGACGAGTTGAAGACAGGACCTTGCGGTTGTAGCCTTGAAGCATCAGCTCATGAGGAATGAGGTTCATGAATAGCCTACGCGTGGAGTCACTTCGCCTGATCCTGCGGGATCAGTTAGCGATCGAACGGACCGTCCTGGCCAACGAGCGAACCGCGCTTGCCTACTTCCGGACAACTATGGCGTTGGTGGGTGCCGGAGGCACGGTTCTGCGATTCTTCTGGGACAATCCCGCATTGGTCGCGTTGGGCTGCATCCTGGCGGCCATCGGCCTGGCGATCGGAGGTCTCGGCGTTCGCCGCTACCGTGCAGTGAACCAGCATCTGCGGTCTGTTGCGCAGAGCACGGCAGGGGAGGATGCTCCGTCGGGCAAGGGATCGTGAGATGTCAGAGTGCATAGGACAGAGCAGCCAACCCCGTCTGTTGTGTGTTTCGTCGCGGTCCTTGATCGCCAACTAACCATCAAGGAGGATGGCGAGTCGCTCCATCGGGTCGGTGAACCGAACCTTGTGGGCCGAAAACGCATCTGGATCGAACCGGCCTCCCGCCCAATGGAGCATCTGATGGTGCTCGGGGTGGGTGGGGTCGGAGACGGCTTGGAGAAACCCTACATAGCCTCCTACGCCTCCGCAGTCCTCCGGCGGACATCGGCGCTTGCCGTCAATGCACCGCGGGTAGCGGCGTCTTCGGTCCATTGACAGCCTCTCCTCAAAACGGACCTCATGACACCATGAGTCTCCGAAGTCGTACTGATAGAGCGCAAGAGGCCTATCGTAGGACAGGTAATGATCTATCGGGATCTGCCAGCCGGGGAGGATCGCCAGCGGATCGTCTTCCAGAGGGATTCCAATGCGATCCTCCGTGCCGAGGAGAGTGAACTCATGCAAGTGATGATCTTGCCAGCCCATTGCGTCTTGAATGGCAGTATGGAGTTCCCAGAAGGTTGCATCGGCGGCAAGCTGGATACGTCGCCAAACGGGAGGGTCGGTGCCCAGCAACTCGATCCTGAACTCGCTAACAGATGTCGAGTGTAGATCCGGCAGACGGAGTCGGTTGTTCGTGGCTTCGGGCCACCAGCGCAACAGCCTAAGCAGCGAACTCTGAAGCTCTTCGAGACGCATGTAGAGACGATCGAGCCGGATCTCAAGTCGCACGGAGTCGCAGTGGTTGGCAGCGCTTGCCACCCATTCCAGCAACTCCTCGAGGCTCGTTGTTGTCGCAGTCACTGCGAGTCGATCGCGTGCCGGACGTACGGCTGTTCGGAGCTGCTCCACGATGTTTCCGTCGATCAGGGGATCCGACAACAGAAGGTCTACGTCATCCTCGCTGAAGTGAAGATCAAACTCCAGCTCTGCTTCATCGTGCTCCATCCGTCCCTCCCTAAGCGCTTCCGGCCATGCTGACAACAGTGTAGCCGCACCCCGCTGGGATGTCTTGTGAGTTGTTGGTCCAAACTCCGCAACGGCCTTCCATCCTTACGATTCCTATCTCAGAGTGAGCTTATCCAGTTTGTTAGTCTCAATGCTTGCAGTCGCCTGTTCTTCAGCCGACGGGTCTCGACAGCGAGTCCGTTTCGACAACCCAGTCCGACAAACTGTCGCAGAACCCTCAGACTGTCTGCGTCCGGGCGGGCTGCTCATGATCATCGACGGCCGCAGAGGGGACATGTACGGTCGAATGGTCACGCATTCGATCTGATGAGAAGAGATGCCGAGAATGTCTGCTCCTTCTTCGCTCGAGATAACGTCAGGTCAGCCAGCAGGCCATGCGCATCGATCCCGAGGAAAGAACAATACACTGTTCGGTGCTGCGTAACGCAAGGCGGGGTGTAAAGCGAGAAAGGCAGAAGAAAATCAATAGGGATAGATATTAGGACGAGCGCATGAGCAGTAGAAGAGTGAGCGAGGCTGCGGTATGATAACAACACACTGTGAGGAATTGAACAACGGTCTCTGCCCGGAAGGAGAGGACATGAGCGGGTTGATTACGTCACTGGACCGAGAGACAGTTCGAACGCATGATCTTCGAGGGTTCTCTCGGATCAGACTGCATGGACTGGGATTGGTCGAAGTGGTGCAAGGCGATCGAGAAGGCGTGGAGGTTCAGGCACCGGACAACCTGCACGACCAAATCCGAGTCACGGTGGACGGCGAGAGCCTCTCGATCGGTCTTCGCGATGAAGGCGTGCAGCGGGTGAACGGACGTGGTTTCCGGCTGGTGTTTCGAGTATGGGTTCGTTCTGTCCATGAGCTTGAGTCAAGTGGCGCCGGTCGCATCCTTGCATCGCACATTGAGACACAAGATCTGCGGATAGCGTGTTCTGGTGCAGGCCGGGCTCAGTTTGACGCAATCCACGCGACGGATCTCAGCGTTCGTCTCAGCGGTGCGGGCAAGATCAAGCTGGGCACCGTTCGTAGCGAAGAAGTCAGCATCCGCCTTGATGGTGCGGGCAAAATCTGGATCCGTGCCCTCACGGCCGACCGATTGCAGGGCTCCATTAGCGGTGCCGGGGAGGTTCAAGCCTCTGGCAAGGTCGATCGTCAGGAGTTGACGATTTCTGGGGCGGGCTCGATGCTCATGTACGCTGTGGACAGCCGTACATCGATTGTCACGATCCCGGGCGTCGGCAAGGCCAACGTGTCCGTGTCCGACACACTGGAGGCGAGTGTCTTGGGGATGGGCAAGGTCGAGTACGGAGGTTCTCCTCAGCATGTACGCAAACGCACCTCAGGGATCGGTGCCGTGGTCCGGAGGCAGGGCGACGGGCAGGAGGGGGGCGATAGCCCGCGCGCGAGGATCCAAATGCCCGTGTGACTGCCGGCGGCATCGAGATCCGTGGATCCGCGCTACGGAGACCATCTCCCACCGATGGCTTGCCAGATCAGGATGGCGGAGAAGAGAAGGCCCACCAGGCGGGATGTCCGACTTCGCGTTCCTGTCCACAACCGGGATGCCCAGTATGCGAACAACACGACGGCCAGAACACGTACGACGATGAGGAATGCCTGCGTCACGCTTCCACCTCCTGCCAGATCCGGCCGGCCAGCACCAGCATCAGGATGGTTACGGCCATCATCGTGAGCATCGGCTCGATTGGAAGCCCTGAGTAGGCGACGTCGGCGCTTGCGGAGGTGAGTGCCGCATCCGGTGCGAATTGCTGAAAGGTATTTTCGGGGAGGCTCTCGAATACAGGCCAGCCAGGGAGAGTCCAGCGGACCCGAGCGTTCCAGTCCGACAGTCGTTGGAGGACGAACGGCGTGCCTGCCAGCATCACCAGGCCGGGAATCCAACCGGGTCCAGAGATACGATAGGCACTGATGAACACCATCAGTACGAGCGTATACGCAAGCAGCGGGAAGACTGCGATCAGCATGCTGTAGAGCGGCAAGGCGACAATGAGGTCGACTAGGCTGCGAGGATTCAGGTGGATTCCGGTCCTGTAGATGATCCACCAGAACAGCATGCCGATGGCCATGTAGTACGTGCAGGCGACACCGGCGGCGTAGGAAAACCGTGCCAGAATGTGCGTGTATCCCGACGGTGGCGTCATCAGCAGAATCTGGTACTGTCCATGGCGTGTCTCGGATCGGATGCGTCCGATCATGACGCAGAGGACAACCGCACCGATGCTGGCCGCGCTCATGAGCAAACCGGCCCGCAGGCCGAACCGCCCCCCGGGATCATGGAGTGTCACCTGCTGGATTCCCCACGCCCAGAACAGTAGCGTGCCCATGAGCGGCAGGGACCAGCGCCAGTTCCGGCGATGCTCAAGCCACACGAGTGTGAAGAAGCGTCTCACGAGAGCACCTCCCGAAATGTGGAGACGACCGATCGGTCCCTCTCACGAAGGGACTCCGCCGATGCGTCCAGCGCCAACTGTCCATCCCTCAGGAAGATCGTACGGTCGAACAGCCCTTCTGCCTCGGCTACCTCATGCGTGGACAGCAGGATGGTCCCGTCGGTCGGCCACTCATGAACAATGGACGCCAGAATCTGCTCTCGGCTGATCAGGTCGATTCCGGCCAATGGCTCATCCAGCAAGTACAGCTTTGCGTTACGGGCGAGCGCCATCGCCAAACGCAGACGCCCTCGCTCTCCGCGTGACATCGTCTTGGACTTGCGGAGAGGAACCTTCAGGGAGTCCAGTAGCGCATGGAACCGGGCAGAGTTGAAGTCGATGTAGAGTGATCGCATGAAGCGATCAGCATCCTCTGTGCTCATCCATGGCCACAGGGCGTCGTTCTCTCCCAGGAAGACAATGCGAGCACGGTTTCGTCGCGGTGGCCCATCGAAGACGCGGATCTGTCCACGGGTGGGAAACAGGAGTCCGGCCATCAGCTTGAGCAGGGTTGACTTCCCGCTGCCGTTGAGTCCGAGGAGGCCGACCACCTCTCCGGCCGGGAAGTCGACCGAGAGGTCACGCACCGCGTCGTTCCTGTGGTATTGCTTGGTAACGTGCTCCAACCTAGCCAGCATCCCAGGTCTCCCTCAGTGCGCCGACGGCGTCATCAACATCGAGACCCAGCTCCTGGGTCGCTTCTGCGTACGCGGCCGCTGCGTTACGTAGCAGGGCCTGCTTCATCCTGAGCACCGGGATATCCGCGCGTACAAAGGTCCCGAGTCCCCGCCGCGTCTCCACCAAACCCTGTCGCTCGAGCTGACGGTACGCATGAACGACCGTGTTGGGGTTCACGCTCAGAACCGCGGCCAGCACGCGCGCTGACGGCAGCTTTTCCGCCGGGCGTAAGGCACCACGGGCCAGCATATGGCGGGCAGTTCTACAGATTTGCTCAAAGATCGGGCCGGCACTCATGTCCAGGCTCCAATCCTCTTCACGTAGCATAGTGAAATAGTATAATAGAGCAATAGGTAAGGCTCAATGATGCAAGGAAGAAAGGGCGCCGTCTGGGCGCCCCTTCAGTATCCAACATGAATGCGTGTGGGCGAGCTATTCTGCCTTGGCCATACGGCTTATGCGTCTTGTATCATTCTGCAGATACTCTGGCTCCTCTCGCTTCGGGGTCGAGTTGCCTATGAGAAACGGGGCCGCATAGCGACCCCGTTCTCTATGCCTCCAGAAGTGGCTAGAGCCTGCTACCCAGTCTCTGCCATTTTCTTGTAAGTCTCGTATCGCTCGCGATACTCGTCTTCCAGCTTTGCATGCAGTTTCGTTGCTTCCTCGGGGAACGATTGGTGGAGCGAGGCGTATCGCACTTCGCCCATCAGGAACTCCCGAAAGTCGCCGGTGGGGTCCTTCATGTCGAGCTGGAACGGGTTCTTCCCCTGTTCGGCCAGACGTGGATCGTACCGGTACAATGGCCAGTAGCCGGCTTCCACGGCGAGTTTCTCCTCTTCCTGGCTCTTGCCCATGCCCTTCTTGAGTCCCTGGTTGATGCACGGGCTGTAGGCAATGATGACGGAGGGGCCAGGAAAGCTCTCGGCTTCGAGGAACGCTTTCAGACACTGGTTCTTGTTCGCGCCCATCGAGACGCTGGCGACGTAGACGTAGCCGTAGGTCATCAGCATGCGGCCGAGGTCCTTCTTCTTCGTCTTCTTGCCAGAGGCGGCAAACTTGGCCACCGATCCGGTCGGCGTGGCTTTCGAGGACTGTCCACCGGTGTTGGAGTACACCTCGGTGTCCATGACGAGGATGTTGACGTCGTGGTTCATGGCCGCCACATGGTCCAGTCCGCCGTAGCCGATGTCATAGGCCCAGCCGTCTCCACCGACAATCCAGACACTCTTCTTGGTGAAGAGGTCGCGCATGGCGAGAATCTCGGCGTGCTCGGAAGGATCGAGCAGCTTGGCGAGTGCGTCGCCGGCTTCCTTGGAGCCTTCGCCATCGTCCTTGGCTTCAAGCCAGGCTTCGATGGCGCTCTTCAGCTTGCCACTGGCTTCCGCTGCTGCCTCCTCAAGCAAGCGGATGAGGCGGGCACGGCGGGCGGTGAGAGCCAGGTTCATCCCGAATCCGTATTCCGCGTTGTCCTCGAATAGGCTGTTGGCCCAGGTGGGACCGTGGCCGTCGGCGTTCTTCGTGTACGGTACGGCTGGAGCGCTGCCGCCGTAGATGGACGAGCAGCCGGTTGCATTCGCGATCAGCATGCGATCACCGCAGATCTGCGTGGCCAGCTTCACGTAGGGCGTCTCGCCGCAGCCGGCACAGGCTCCGTGGTACTCAAACAGCGGCTGACGGAACTGGGAGCCCTTGACGGTCTTCCAGTTCATCAAGGAGTCGCGGACGGGAAGGGTGAGCGCATAGTTGTACCGAGATTGCTCTTCAAGCTGGCTGGCAATTGGCTTCATCACGAGGGCCTTCTCGCCGCCCTTGCCAGGACAGATATCGGCGCAGTTGCCGCAGCCCTGGCAGTCATGGGGATTGACTTG
>CAZQHD010000063.1:0-11709 GCA_964593295.1 uncultured Thermotogae bacterium
CATCTTGAAGGGCGGGGTGTCGTCGATGTCGTACGTGCAGGCAGTCTCCCCCTTGATGCGGTAGATGATGTTCTTTCGGGTTCGAAACTCCATGAGCGCCGTGCCATCGTACTCGCCCAGTTCGCTGAGCGTCGGCCGCATGTGGCGGACCAGCTGGGCATCGAAGGTATCTGGGCACTGATACTGCCCAGCGGGGCAGCGACAGAACAGCTTCTGCCGAGTCTCCAGCTGCTGATGAACCTCCAGTCCGCAACGAAATCCCAGGGCCGCGTACACGGCGCGCGTCGCTCGGCTGCGGGGAACATAGCCGATCGTATCTTGGCTCCGTGCGTTGAGATTGGCTGAGCTGTCCGGCGCAGTCATCGGTGAGTCCCCACTCTCCTTGGCGGTTTCGATTGCGATTCGACGGATGGGAGAGGGTAGTCGACCCAGGGAACGAGGGCAAGGCCTCCTTCGAGTGCCTGATGATCGCGCGAATGTGATGCAGGTTACCCGCTCCCAACACAGAAGCGCGGTATACTACGCGGTGATCGGCGCGGACAGCGCCACCGGAGGGCGGAACGGAAATGGTGCGGGGAGCCTGAGACCGGGAGGTAGGGATCGGATGAACACAACATTCATGACGTGGATGGTGGTTGCGGCCGTGCTGGGAGGTGTTCTCCTACTCCTGTTGGCGGGTCCTGTCACAGAGCCGGAGGAGCCCGTACAGGCCCTGGTTGGAGAGGCGGCCGCAGATCCCGTCGGGTATTGGGAGCCGGTAACGTCTGCGACACCGGTGGCCGAGAAGAGGCCGACCACGACGCTGGCTCTGCAACACCCCGGGAGCGCGGCTTGTCCTGTCTGTTCTCCCACTTCGCCCGCGCCCGTGCGATCCCCGATATCAACGATCACTCCCGCGTACACCCCGCCGGCGACGAGGGCGGGGTGCTCTCGCCCCGCTTCTGCGTGTGCACCGGCTCCGTGTGCCGGGCTACCGACTCAGCCGGCGTCGTCCGCAGCGTGCTCTCCCGCGTGCCCATGGATCAAACCGGGCATCAACCGCAACACCGAGATCTGCGTCTCGGCTTGCACGATGATCCAACTGTACAGCACGGTGCCCCAGCCGATCTGCCCTGATGTGCGGTTTGCATGGACGGCCAGTCGAGGAGAGTTCCTGGATCCGCGCGCGCCCAATCCGCTCTACTTCACCCCCGCCACCCACCAGCCGGAAGGCGAGGAGGTCTGGATCGTTCTGAAGATCACCGATGGAAGCGGTGCGCAGTATGTCGATCAGATCAAGCTCCACGTCTCGAACGCTTGGTAGACCGAGTCGCATGTGGTGAGCACGATCCAGGCATGGATGCTGAGGGGTGAAGGCACATAGGATGCTGCCGCAACGAAGGGCTGCTCGATCTCCCGTGGAGTGTGCGCTGTTCGACATGGACGGGACCCTCTACGACACCAGACTCAGCTTCCGGTCGCTTCGGAAGGAGTTGGAGCTCTCGAGCGACGGCGAGCCGATTCTTGCCCAGTTAGAGCGTCTACCCTCAACTCGACGTGCACTGGGGATCCGTCGTCTCCTGGAGGCTGAAGAACGGGGAGCGAGGTGCGGGGTTCTTCTTCCCGGGGCTGCTGAGCTGCTGGCTTGGTTGAACGCTAGGGGCGTGACGTGTGCATTGATCACCAACAACTCACGGCGCAGCGTTCGTACCATTCTCCAGCGACATCCCTTGCCGTTCGATCTGACGCTCAGCCGTGACGACGGCCCGATGAAACCGAGCCCCCAGTTGCACCTAAGCGCGCTGGATCGCCTGGGCGTACCCCCGCATCGTGCGCTGGCAGTCGGCGACTCTCTGCTCGACGTTCAGGCCGCCCATCGTGCCGGGATCCACCGGATCCATCTCGTGCATGCCGACACCGAAGCGAGGACCCCCTTTGAGGTCAAGGTCACGATTTCCCAAGACCTGTACCAGCTTCGGCAACGACTTGAGGTCGGATGGAGAGATCGAGCGGCACCCCATTAGGAGACGTCGGTCCAGATCGTCCCTTGCGGTGTGTCCTTGAGCATGATGCCCAATGCGGCCAACTCATCGCGGATCTGGTCAGTCATCGTGAACTCGCGTTTCTCGCGAAGCTGGGCACGTAGATCGACCAGCAGGGCCATCAGCGACTCCTCCCGCCCTGAGACGCAACTGCGCGTGGCCGACAGAGGCAGGCCAAGCGTGGAGCCCAGCTCCCGAATCAGCGTCGCCGCGCTCTGCAGCGCCCATCGACCCTGCCCGCGGGCAGACGCTCGATAGCGGTTTGTCTCCGAGACAAGCTCCTGTAACGTGCCGATGGCGGCCACCGTGTTGAGATCGTCATCCATAGCTTCGGCGAACCGATCGCGATAGACGGAAAGCAAAGAGAGAAACGACAGGGCGTCCTCTCCGGGAACCTCGGGCGGCCCCTGCATCTCCGCGTCGATGTCGGCCAGCAGCGATCGGATTCGAGATACCGCGGTGTGCGCAGCCTGAAGCCCGTCCTCGGAGTAATCGAGGGGCTTTCGGTAGTGACGCGACAGGTAGAAGTAGCGCACCGTATCCGCGTCGTACCTGGCCAGGACGTCCTTCGCGTAGTCGAAGTTACCCTTGGACTTGGACATCTTTTCGCCACCGATCGAGAGCATGCCGTTGTGCATCCAGAAGCGGAAGAACGGCGCCTCACCCACCGCCTCTGCCTGGGCGATCTCATTCTCATGATGAGGGAAGATCAGATCGTTGCCGCCCGCGTGGATGTCACGATGGTCGTCGAGATACTCGTGTGAAAGCACCACGCACTCGGTGTGCCAGCCGGGGCGTCCTTCTCCCCACGGGCTCGGCCAGTTTGGTTCACCGGGCTTGGATGCCTTCCACAGGGTGAAATCAAACGGGCTGTCCTTCTGGTGAGACGCCTCTACGCGCGCTCCGGCTTCCTGATCCTCAAGCCGTCGTCCCGACAGCTTGCCGTACTCAACAAACGATTCGACGCGGAAATACACGTCCCCATCTCGCTCGTAGGCGAACCCTCTCTCGACCAAGCGGGCGATCAAGTCGACCATTTCCGGGATATGCTCCGTGGCCCGCGGAGAGTGCGTCGGGGGCAACACGTCCAACGACCGCAGCAGTTCGAAGTACGCCTCCGTATAGGTGCGCGCGATCTCCTCCACAGGCACACGGGCCTCGATCGAGCGTGCGATCAGCTTGTCGTCCACATCGGTGATGTTCTGCACATGGAGCACCCGCCACCCCTTCCAGGTCTCGAAGTACCGGCGTAGTGTATCGAACACCAGGATCGGACGGACATTCCCGATGTGGACATGATCGTAGACGGTGGGGCCACAGACGTACATCCCTACTGTGTGATCGCGCGGTTGGAACGGTTCTGTCCTCCGTGTGAGGGTATTGTAGAGACGCATCTGCCCCACCTCCTTTGGCGCCGATTATAGAAGACGTGATGAGGGGAAGCTAGCAACTGTGAGCGTTTGGGGTAGACTTCGCGCATGAACATCTGGAGCGCGATGGCGACCGTTTTGATCTCTGCCACCCCGGTGTTCGAGCTGCGGGCGGGCCTGCCATTCGCCCTCGGTGTTCTCGAACTCCCCCCGTGGACTGCCTTTCTCCTCTCGGTAGCCGGCAATCTCCTGGTCGTCCCGCCGCTCCTCTGGGGCTTGGCGTGGGGTGAGCGACTTTTCATGCGATGGAGTTGGTCCAGCCGCTTCATGCAGTGGGTGTTTGTCCGCACCCGCAGCAAGGGACGATGGGTAGAGCGGCTAGGATCGTTGGGCCTGCTGCTCATCGTGGCGATCCCGCTTCCCGGCACCGGAGCTTGGACGGGCTCGATCTTGGCCCGACTCCTCGGAGTTCCGCATCGACGCGCGTTGCTCTGGATCAGCTTGGGGGTTCTGCTGGCCGGGGGCTTGGTGCTGGCGGCATGGATGGGAGCCATCCAGCTGCTGGGCCTCCCGTCACACTCCTAGCGCCGCGCGGGGCGGACCACGTACCGCGCCATCAAAGGGAACAGAAGCATGGCGCCGGCCATGAACGCCAACGTCGTGCCCCAGAATCGCGCCTCCGACATATCGAGTACGCCAGTGACGTAGCGCATCGCTTGCGCCATGTGCGTCAGCGGCATGAGCGCGCTCAACCGGCGCATGAACGCCGGCATGAACTCAATCGGGAAGTAGATGCCCGCCGTGAACATCATGACCATGGCAAGGATGTTGGCCACGTTGCCGGCACTTGACGGCCGCCGCACAAGCAACGCGATCACCGTGCCCAGCCCCATCGTCCCCAACGTTGCGGCGAGAACGAAGATGATGTAGCGAGGCCAATCCACCACGAACTGAAGTTGGAACACGAGGATGCCGATCGCCAACGTGATCAATGTGGACAGGAAACCGACGACGAGACGGACCGCTGCGATCGCAGCCAGGAGCGCGACCGGCTGCATTGGAGTGACGACGAGGCGATCCAGGATGCTTCGCTCCTTCATCTGAGTGAGGTGTCCCGACACCGCGAACAGCCCGGACGAGAGGATGGAAAATGCCAGGATCCCAGGAAGCACGATATTCAGCCATCCAGCGGTCTGGACGCGCCCCACCGGAACCCGGGTCGCTCGGACCACAGAGAATGCGCCTTGCCGTCTGAGGTTGAACTCATCCGAGATCCCGGCAGCCAGTTGCTCAAACGCATAGTTCTCCTGCAAACGGGCAGCGTCGTACAGGAACCGAAGCCGGTTTCCGTCCCAGACAAGCCCGAAGTCGGCCCCACGGTCTGCCATCGATGACACCAACGCTTCCTCCGACTCGACGCGAACCACGGATCCCACGCCACTTCGATGGAGGACATCGATCAGTGTAGATTCGTCCTCGCCAGAGAGCATGACAACCCCGAGGCTGGCCTGGCGCACATCGCCCATACCGCCCATCAGTACGCCAAACAGAAGCGTGAACACCAGCGGGAAGAGAACGGTGAAGAACAGGAGGACTCGATCTCGAGAGAAGATCCTCAGCTCCGCCGTGAGTAAGGCCATGAACCCCTTCATCGTCCCACATCCCATCTGAGTCTTCGCGTGGCCACGACAGTACAGAGAGCAATCCACAGGAGGGGCACCCCCCACGGCCAAGGCCAAGGCATGAGCGTGGATTGCTGTACGCCTACGCTGTGCCGGACCGCCTCAAGCAGGTACGTCACCGGATTGGCCAACACCAATGCCCGCACTCCCCAAGGAAGTCCGGACACAGGAAAGAACATCCCGGACAAGAACATCATCGGCATGTTGAGCAGATTCGCTGCTGCCATGCCTGCGTTGGCGGTGCGCGCCAGGGCGGTGACGAGGAATCCGAACGCCATGAAGGTGACCGCGGCCAGCACGAGCAGGAGAATCGTGGGCAGCGACCAAAACGACACGGACGCACCAAACGCGAACCGTCCCAGAGACACGACCAGCGCAAACTGCAGCACGCACAAGCCCAAGTGCCCTATCCCCAGCCCGCCCAGGTACCGAGGGACAGACAGAGGCGTCACCCAGTACCGCCGTAGCACCTTGCGATCCCGGTTGAGCAGAATCGTCCCCGGGATGCCGAACAATCCGTTGGTGAAGAATCCCATGAGGATGATCGCCGGCAACAGCAGGTCGACGTAGGCGACTCCGTCTCCCTGTCCCCCAACCTGCTCCGTGACATGGGGAACCGCAGCGGCCTGATCGAATCGCCCCATCTGCACCAAGAACGCCCGGTCCAGCTGCGCGAAGACCTGCTCGATGATCGTCGCCGCGGTCTCCGATGCCACGCTCGTGGGGCTCATCAGGAGCGTCGCGTCCGCCCCCCCGCTCGGCTCAGACGCCGCAAACGCTCCCAGGGCGCGCTCATCGAATTCTGCCGGGAGTACCAACACCGCTGAGCGCTGCCCGCGCTCGAGCGCCCTCCGCTCTGTCTCAAGGAACACCTCCGGCTTCTCCCCGGGAGCCGGCACGCTCAGCGAGAACAGCGCCTGTCCCCCAGCCTCCGGCGGAGTCGAGAGATCGACAAACGCTGACCGAACCCAATCTGCGGCCGAGAATGGGCCTGCCGAGTCCGTCTGCTCGTGAACCAGTAGCGCGATTGAGAAGCTCAGGCTGGGATCCCCGCCGTCGGAGCCGAAGATGAGGGAGAGGATGGTCAGCAAGAACAAGGGGAAGACAAGAAACCAGAACAGCGTGACCCGCTCTCGAAGCGAGGTCAAGACATGCGCTTTGGCCATCGCGAGTACGGAGATCATTCGCGCAGTGACCTCCCGGTCAACGACAGGAAGACGTCCTCCAGGTTCGGTTGCCGAACATGAAGATCCTGCAGCGGGACACCGTGCTCAGAGGACCACGCCAGCAGCCCCCCGATCGCGCGCGGAAGATCAGATGTCTCGGCAATCACATGGTCTTCATCCACGCGGAGCGACAGCGTGTGCTGTCGGAGAGGCTGCAGGTCCAGTGCCTCCGAGCCATCGACTCGGAACTCCAGCACTGACGACTGCCCCAACCGACTCGTGAGCTCTCGCGGCGATCCCTCGGCGATGATCCTCCCATGATCCATGATGCAGATGACGTTGGAAAGCGTCTCGGCTTCCTCCATGTAATGCGTGGTCAGCAGAATCGTCTTCCCGCTCGACTGCAGGTGCGACAGGATGCTCCACATGTTGCGTCTTGCTTGCGGATCCAACCCGGTCGTCGGTTCGTCGAGGAAGACAACGTCCGGGTCGTTGACCAACGCCGCTCCCACCGCCATCCGCTGTCGTTGTCCGCCGGAGAGCGTACGAACCTGGGCATGGGCCTTCTCCTGCAGCGAGACCAGATCCAAGATCTCGTCGACCGGGCGGCTCGTCTCGAAGAATGACGCGAACAACTGGATGATCTCTCGCACCTTCAGATGAGGCTCGAACCCGCCGTCCTGCAGCAGAACGCCCATGCGTTGCTTCGCGGATCGACGGACCCGCGTCATCGGTTCG
The DNA here is from genome assembly GCA_964593295.1 of uncultured Thermotogae bacterium. GTDB lineage: Bacteria > Bipolaricaulota > Bipolaricaulia > UBA7950 > UBA9294 > SPBW01. The sequence goes on from CAZQHD010000063.1 coordinate 6,978, forward strand.
CCGAACAGGACAAAGCTCCCCTCGTCCGGATCGCGGATCCCCTCCAGCATCTCCATGGTCGTGGTCTTGCCTGCGCCGTTGGGTCCGAGGATTGTGAACACGGAGGCGTCGGGAACGGCAAACGAGATCCCGTCGACAGCGCGCGTGACCCCATAGTGCTTGGTGAGATCCGTAACCTGAAGCACCGTCGTGTCTGTCATGCGTTCTCCCCTTGGCTCGTGGACCGTGCGGGTGGCACCGATCGGATGGCAGACTGTATCCGGCGTGCATTGTCGATGCCAGACGAGACCTGGCCGTCGAGGACGGATGCCAGGGATTCGGCAACCCACCTCGGCTTGATCCCCGTAGCGACAATAGACTTCCTGGTGGAGATGCCCGTCAGTACAAGCAGCGTGTCGATGCCGAAGTCGTTTCCCCCTGCGATATCGGTCTCTAGACGATCTCCGATCATCAGCATCGTCTCCCGCCCCACGCCCGCAGCCTGCACGGCAAGATCGAACAGCACGCGCTCCGGTTTTCCGATCGTGAGGTCGGGCTCGAAGCCCATGCCGCGGAGCGCGCCGACGACGGCACCAGCACCGGGCATGGAGCCTCGCGCGGTGGGGAAGGTGGCGTCCGTGTTCGTGGCCAGCAGCTGCGCGCCATGATTCAGTGCCTTCAACGCGTCCGCAAGCTTCGCATAGGACAGCTGGCGATCCATCCCGGCCACGACCCAAGCCGCCTGCTCAGGAGAGGAAGCCGTTGTGTGCCCTGCCAGGGAGAGCTCCTCGATCAGGCCGTGCTCACCCAGCGCCCAGACAGGCTGTGCCCCGTGACGGGAGCGCAGCTCGATCGCGGCCGCGTATGCGGAACAGATCACCTGCTCGGCAGAGACGGGAAACCCGCGCTCCGACAGCCTCGCCGCCAGCTCGTCCCGTGATCGGGTGGCGTTGTTCGTGAGCACGAACGTCCGTCCACACGACTGGAGGGCACGGAACGCGGAGCACGCCCCCGCCACCACGTCCTCTCCGTGGAGGAGAACACCGTCGACATCGAGCAAGAACACGCTGTATCGATTCAGATTCCAATGGGTCATGGGCAGAGTATCCGCGTGCAACGCCGCTTCCTCAACGGTCTCATCCGAGCGATAGAAGGACGTAGACCAGCATCGCACCGGCCAGAATGACCAACGGGGCGACGTCCATCCGGAAGATCGCCTGCGGAAGGCGTAAAGACCGTCGACGGATCAGGAGGTAGATTAGGCCACCCCCGAGAAAGGCCGCCAGCGCCTCGGCGATGTGAGGGCCGGTGAAGACATGCAACGAGACATCGAGGGGGTTCACCAGCAGGGAGACCGGCCAAAAGAAGATGATCAGCAGGCTCAGCCAGCCGTAGGAGGCCACATGCGCTCGATGGGTCCTTGTGGTGGACCGTGCCAGCAGCACGGGGATCAGCTTGGAGAACGCGACCACGGTGCCGATGGAGATCAGGATGAACACTGCGTGCAGGGTGTGGCTCTGAAGGCCATCTTCGAGGATCGCCTTTGCGTCATACCCGGCCAGCGGAGGGAGCCCCATGATCCCCAGCATTCCCACAGCAAGGGCAACCCGCGTACCCCATGGGATACGCTCCCTATGCTCGATCATCGTCTCGATCTGAGCGCTTCCGGCCAGCCCTGCGGCTTCCCCGACCACCAGGAACAGCAGCGCCTTGAACAGCCCATGCGCAACGGCGTAGCTCAGCGCGCCGAGACGGCCCACCTCGGTGCCTGCGCCGAAGCCGATCAGGATATAGCCGATCTGCGCCAACGTAGAGAACGCTAACAGTCGCTTGACGTCGGTGGCGGCGATTGCATACAGGATGCCCAGCACTCCGGACGTCGCGCCCAATGCAATGAGCGGCAGCTGCAGCGGAAAGACATCCGCCAATCGGAACAGCTCCAGCACGCCCATCTTGATAACCAACCCTGACAACAGCGCCGAGACCAACGGCATGGCGCGAGCATGCGCCGCCGGCAGCCACAGGGCGAACGCGAATACCCCCGCCTTGACGGCGATACCTGAGACCAGAAGGGTGCCCGCTAGCACGACCCAGGGTGCTCCGGCCGCATCGCGGACCATCGGTCGAAGCAGCGACACGTCGAGCACACCGCAGTGCGCATACACCACGCCGACCCCGAGCAAGAAGATGCTCATGCCCAGGGTCGATACCACCAGGTAGTTCAGGCTGGCCCAGATCTGTCGCGGCTGGCGTTGGTAGCCTACCAGCAGGAAGCTCGCCAGCGTCAAGAGGTCGAACAACAAGTAGGCGTTGAACAGGTCCTTGGTGAACGCCAGTGCGTAGCAGGCGCCGATGACCAGATGGAGCAAAAAGAAGAAGTACGGTTGCAGCCGATCCTTGAGCGCGTAGATGCCGATTGCCACGTTCAGGCTCCATGCGAGGAACGCGAACGTGAGCCCGATACGATCACCGATCAACGAGATGCCGATGCCCTCCGCCACGCCGCCCACGGTGATCTGTACGGATTCGCCTCGGGCCAACACAGCCACCAAGACGGCCAGGAGAAGCCCGTCGAGCGCTAACGAGAGAACGACCAGTGGACGACGGATGCGAGCAACGGCGATCGACAGAATCGCGAAGACGAATCGCAGCAGCGGGAGCAGAATCAGAGGCATGACGTCTCTTCCTCGTCGGATTCCCGGCGGATCTCGTGCTCTATGCGATCGGCGTCCGTCGTGTGATACCGCTCGACGAGGATCATGACGAACACCAGCGCGAGCGCGAGAATGGCGAAATTCACCACGATGGCAGAGAGCACAAGAGCCTGCGGCAGCGGGTCCACAAGCACCGCGACCTCACCGGGCAGTTGGATCGGTGCTCTCCCACCGGGCCGATCTCCGATCGACACCAGAAACAGGATCACGCCCGAGTTCACCAACCCGAGGGCGAGGAGCTTGATCACCAGATCGCGCCGCAGGACGAGAACGAGCACCCCGAGGCCGATCAGTACGAACGAGACGACCGCGCCCATCAGAGATCCCCCCGATGCTTGGCGAAGGCTGCAATGGCGACCCAGGCACCGAGAAACACCTTGGCCGCGATCAGCAGGTTGTACAGAAGGATCGACCCACCGCTTAGAAGCCTTCCCGGCGTGCCGGCGGGCAAGGGATCCGACAACGGCACCTGCCCCAGAAGCATCGGCACCAGCGCCCATCCCAGGATCGTCAGCAGCACGAGCTTCTCAACGAACGCCAGTCGTTGCGGATTGAGCTGCTCCTGGGTCGCCTTCATCCCCTGGGCGATCGCCACGTAGAGCAGCGCGCTGGCGGCAATCACCCCCGCCGCGAACCCACCGCCCGGGGAGAGATGCCCGTAGACCGCAAACAGCAGGCTCAGAAGAAACGCCAAGGGACAGAGAATGCCGGCCGCGGTCGAGACTACCGCCGACTCGGAGAGCGACGGCAGCTCCAGCCCTTCCGACGGGTGGAGATAGTGAAACACGCCGAGCACCGCCACCGAGAACACGAGAATCTCCAGCAGCGTGTCGAACAGGCGGTAGTTGAGGTAGATTCCGGCCACACGGTTCGACGCCCCGGTCTCGGCCAGCGCGCGGCTCAGGTAGTTCCCCGAGGCCGCCGGATCAGGAGGCGACGCGAGATAAAGCGCGGAGACGAGTGAGATGAACGCACCAACGACACTCACAGCAATCCATGTCTTGCCGCGGGGGCATCTCATCGGAAGTGCCTCCGAACCAGCTCATCGAGTTCGCCGGAAGCGCGCAACCCCTCGAGATACTGCTGGTAGTTCCGAAATAGCGCCGCTCGGTCGGGCGAGAACAGGAACGAGTACCCCTGCTCTCCCTCAGCTCGTTCCATCCCCTGCACGGAGACCCCACACCGCGTGAGCGCAAGGACACGTGCCAGATCCAACGAACGGATTCTGTTTTCCAGGTTTCCGTGCTTGCCGTGCTCGATGAGTTCCGAGAAGTACCCGGCGTAGTCGGGGGCCTCCTCCTCGCTTAGGCCCACAGCGGTCGGAGAGAAACGGTACACGCCGGTCTCAAGATGACTCCCGGCCTGCAACAGCTCCTGTTCACCGGTGGGCGGAGCGATCAGCCCCCCCGCGCCGATGTCGACCTCCCGATGGGCCACAAGCCAGCGGATCCGCCGAAGCGGCACGAACTGAACCGACAGATCGAGCCCCTGCTGCTTGGCAAATCCCTCTAGGATCTCGTACTCCAGCCCGACGATCCGCCGCCCCTCGCGGGCGACCAGTCCAGGCGCCTCGTCGGCCGCCACTGTCAATCGCCCCGTTCGCCGGATCGCGAGGATGTAGATCGCAGTGACCAGTGCGGCTCCGATGGTGGCTTCGGTGATCGCCACATCCGGCGCGTGCATGACAGCGTAGACCGCGGCCAAGAGGAAGCTGAACAGACCCATCCCGATGATGGCGGAAAGGCGGCTTGGCTGGATCAACGCGACGACCGCCACCACCGGCAGGAGGGCGAGGAGAATCGATCGGGCGATCACTCGTCCTCCTCCCGATGTCTTTGCACAAACGCGCTGCGGGCGATCGAGTGCGTCACGATGGGGTTGGTGATTAGGATCAGCACCAACAGCAGAAGCAGGGTGATGTCGTGAGGACGCCAGCCTGAATGAAGGATCAGTCCGAGCAGGATCAGCGCCAGCCCGGCATTGTCGGAGACACCACTGGCCTGAAGGCGCGAGTAGACATCTCGGAAGCGCAGCATCCC
>CAZQHD010000064.1:0-9285 GCA_964593295.1 uncultured Thermotogae bacterium
GGGTGGTGCTGGGGGTCGCTGTTGCCGTGGGTGTCTCCGGGATGCTGGCGGGGAAGGATCGTCTGCTCATGATCCAGACGGCGATCGCTCTGGCCGTCGCAGCGATTCCCGAGGGGCTCCCCATCGTGACGAACATGGCGCTGGCAAGGGGTATGTGGCGCATGGCCGCTCGAAGTGCCTTGATCATCCGGCTTTCCGCTGTCGAGGCGCTGGGCACGGTGACCGTTCTCCTCAGTGACAAGACGGGAACCCTTACCGAGAACCGGATGGCCGTGCGGAGGATCGTGGTGGATTCGGGTGAGCATGCGACCGAGAGCGACGAAGCGTGGGACGAGTCGGCGGAGGATCCTCTGGTCGCCGAGGCGGTCCGCATCGGGGTTCTCTGCAACAACGCTTCACTCCCCGGGGAGGAGACCAGTGAGCGACGCGTCGGCGACCCCCTGGAGGTGGCTCTGCTCGAGGCCGGCCGGCGGATCGGGGCGGAACGGGCCGACCTTCTTGCCGATCACGAGGAGGTACGTGAGGTGTCGTTCGATCCGGATCTGCGGATGATGGCGACCTACCATGCGGACGAGGGAGGGCTGTGGGTGGCGGTGAAGGGTGCGCCGTCAGCCGTTCTGAGCGTCGTCCGTTCGGTGAGGACCCATGACGGAAGCGAGCCGCTCGACGAGGGGGGACGGGCTGGATGGCTGGACCAGGCGGAACACCTTGCCGGTGAGGGGCTTCGCGTACTGGCGATGGCCCAACGGCGGGTTGGCGATCGTGATGATCCGGCCTACGAGAATCTGGAGCTCGTCGGTTTCATCGCCATGGAGGATCCGCCGCGATCCGATGTCACGGCCTCGATTGCTGAGTGTGCCCGCGCCGGCATTCGTGTGGTGATGGTGACCGGAGATCAGGCAGGCACGGCGGCTCATATTGCTCGCTCTGTGGGCATCGTTGCCGACGAATCGACGTCCGTCATCACGGGGTCTGAGCTGGAGGCCACGGTCGGGGGGGAGAAGGGAGCCCGTGATCGCCTGCTGTCCTCCAACGTCTTCGCGAGGGTGAGCCCACGTCAGAAACTGGCACTCATCAAGCTGCTCCAGGAAGAGGGCGACATTCTGGCCATGGTCGGAGACGGCGTGAACGATGCACCCGCCTTGACCAAGGCCGATGTCGGCGTTGCGATGGGCAAGCGCGGGACGCAGGTCGCACGACAGGCATCGGACGTGGTACTCCAGGACGATCGGTTCGAGACCATCGTCTACGCGATCAAGCAGGGGCGTGTCATCTTTCGCAACGTCCGAACATTCATCATCTACCTGCTCTCCGGCAATCTCGGCGAGATTCTGGCGCTCGGCGTGGCCTCGGTCGCGCAGCTTCCGCTTCCGCTGCGGCCGCTACAGATTCTGTTCATCAACATCCTTCTCGATGTCTTCCAGTCGTTGGCGCTGGCCCTCGGCCCGGGCTCCCCGGACACGATGGACAGGCCTCCACGGCATCCGGACGAACCGATCCTCTCCGCGGCCGCCTGGCGGGCCATCGGGGCCTATGGTGCGTTGATCGCGGCCAGTGCCTTGGGAGCGTTCGCCATCGCTCTCGGACCGCTCGACCTATCGGAGCTGGAGGCGATCAGCGTCTCGTTCTTCGCATTCTCGTTCGCGAGGCTCTTCCACGTGTTCAACATGCGCGACCCCGGCTCGAGCCTCCTCCGCAACAACGTAACCCGCAATCCCCTGGTCTGGGGAGCGCTGGGACTGTGCACGCTACTGCTCCTGGCAACGCTTCGCATCCCCAGCTTGGCGCGCGCGCTGTCGCTCACTGATCCCGGTGTCACAGGCTGGGTCTTGGTCGCGGCGGCCGCCTTGGTCCCCCTCATCATCGCTCAGCCCCTCAAGGAGTTCGGGACTCGACGCAGGGCCTCCGATGGCGATCGGGAGAATCGGCACTGACGGAGGTCGGAGGGAGAGTGTTCCACGGGGAGCGTCGCCGACGAGAAGCCGTCTGGCACAAACCGGCGCCTATCCCCTGCCGTCTGCCTTCCCGCAGTTCAGCCCGATCCCGGCGATCGGTGCATCGCAGGCCGGACAGGTCATCGATGGAGTGACGAAGCTGGTCACCTCATCGGCGCCCATACGCTGGATCAACAACGCACCGCACGCAGGGCAACCTGTCGAGTCGATCCTCCCGAGATTCCCTGCATAGACGTACTGCAACCCGACCTCCCCCCCGATTTCCGTCGCACGGACGATCGTCTCCACAGGCGTCGGTTGCTGATCTGCCATCCGATAGGCTGGGTAGAACCGACTCACGTGCCACGGTGTCTCCCGACCGAGCTCCGCGGCCATGAAGCGGGCCAGTCCGCGCAGTTGACGGGGATCATCGTTGACGCCGGGTACAACCAGGGTGGTCACCTCAACCCAGATCCCCCGTTGCTTCATCCGCCGGAGCGTATCCAGCACAGGCTGCAGTCGGGCTCCTGTCATGTGTCTGTGAACCCGGTCATCGAAGGCTTTCAGATCCACGCTTGCAGCGGTCAGAACCGGCGCGATGGTCTGGAGCGCCTGGTGCGTCATGTAGCCATTGGTGACGAAGACGGTGGCGATATCCGCCTCGATCGCTCGCCGGGCGATCTCCAGTGCGTACTCGAAGAACACGGTCGGCTCCGTGTACGTGAAGGAGATGCTCCGGCACCCTGCTCGCTGGGCCCTGGCGACGATCTGTTCGGGGGAAGCCGGCGTTCCCCAGGAGCTGGTTTCCGGCGGAGTCCACTGAGAGATCTGCCAATTCTGGCACCACGGACACCGCATGTTGCACCCCGGAGCGGCGATTGACAGCGATCGGCTCCCCGGGTGAACGTGAAACAACGGCTTTTTCTCAATCGGATCCACCTGTTCGGCGATCAGTCGACCGTATACCATCGTGTACAACACGCCGTCGTGATGGATCCGAACGCCGCACCTGCCGCGCTCACCATCCGCGACGAGGCAGTGGTGCGCGCACAGACGGCATCGAATGGCGTCTCCCTCGATGACGGCGAACATCGCCGGATGCCCTCTACCTGACGGATCCGTCATCATCCTTCCTCACGCCGCGGGGTTCTCGGTGGAGCGTTCTCGTCACGATCAGTAGCCGAAGAACCAGTCGGAACGGATCCGTGACCGACGGATACCTTGGCTGCGGAGCCTTCGCTTCATCGACCGGAGCGCTACGACCTGTCCGGAGAGGAAGTACCGGCTGTCGTTCTTGCGCAGTGAGGCCAGTTCGTCGATGCAGCCATCCACATCCTCCGGCGCTACACGAGGAAACCGCGTAAGGCCGGGTAGCTCGTCGACACGGCGCTCGATCTCTGCTCGAAACGGAAAGGCGTCCTCCCAGATTCCATAGATGAGGTCGATCGACTCCGGCAGCACGCGCCGTTTCGATCGCAGATCGGAGAGGATGGCCAGGTACGGTGTGATCCCAATTCCGGCAGCGACGAGAACGACGGGCCTCGATGGATCGTGGATGTAGAACGGACCCAGCGGCCCGCGCATTCTGATCGTGTCGCCTTCTTTGAGCGCAAGCAGCCGCCGTTTGAATCCACTGATCGGGTCACGGATCCGAGTGGCGATCCGCACCATGGGCTCCTCGGATGACGACGCGATGCTGAACACCCGATACGCTCGGCCTTCGATCTTCCTGCCCGGGAACGTGAAGACCCCGTGCTGCCCGGCTTTCCACATGAGTTGCTGCGGCCGTAGGAAGCGGAACGAAACCACATCTCCATCCTCCTGGGTCTGGTCCACATACGTGATGTCCGCGCGGTGCAGGATTGGCAACATGTCTCGGATAATGCCCATGGTTCCTCCAGACGGGAGCGTGGCTGGTCAGCGCCCACGCACGCTACCTGTACTCCCTACTTCCCATTGATGCCGATGCGTGCAGCCAGCTCGACGATGCGACGAGCGTACGCCCACTCGTTGTCGTACCACGCGAGGATCTTGACCGTGTTGGCCCCCAGGACCATGGTGGACGATGCATCGACCAGCGCCGACGTCTCCGTGCCGATGATGTCTTGGGACACGAGCTGCTCCTCGGTGACCCCAAGGATGCCCCGCAATTTCTCCGTGGATGCAGCGTCTCGGAACGCCTGGTTGACGGCATCGACCGACAGTTCGCGTTCGCATTGTGCCACGACATCTGCGATCGAGCCACAGGCCACCGGGACCCGAATGGCGAGTCCGTCAAGCTTCCCATCGAGATGTGGGAGCACCTTGGTGGCGGCGACAGCAGCCCCGGTGCTGGTCGGGATCATCGAGAGCGCGGCCGCCCGACCCCTCCGCCACTTCTTGCTCGGACCGTCCACAAGCGATTGCGTGCTGGTGTACGCGTGGATCGTCGTCAGGAAGCCGGTGACGATCCGGAACGTATCGTCGAGGACCTTGGCGACCGGGGCCAGGCAGTTGGTGGTGCAAGAGGCATTGGAGACGATCACGTGTTGGTCCGGATCGAACGCATCCTCGTTGACGCCCATGCACAGCGTGATGTCTTCACCTTTGCCCGGCGCCGTCAGCAGGACCCGGCCAGCCCCTGCGTCGAGATGTCCGCGCGCATCCTTCCGCTTCGTGAACAGCCCGGTGGACTCGATGCCGATCTCGACGCCGAGTTCTTTCCACGGAAGCTCCGACGGATGCTTGGCCGTCGAGTAGGGAATCTCCTCATCTCCCCAGATCAGCCGATCGCCCTCCGCACGAACGGTCTCCTCGGGCGAACGCTGGACGGAATCATGCCTCAGCAGGTACGCCAGATTATCGAGGGGTGCGATGTCGTTGATTCCGAGGACCTCCACATCCGGGGAGCTCATCGCCATTCGGAAGACCAGTCGGCCGATACGGCCGAACCCATTGATTCCTACGCGAACTGTCATCATCTCTCCTTTCTCTTCATCTCTGACGGCGGGTCCTCATCGTTGAGATCGACCGCCGCGATCTGCGTCTCCTATCTTGGGGACCGATCCAGCTCCTCAATCGCTCGGCGGAGAGCGGCAAGATCGTCCGCCTCAAGGGTGATCCGTAGGTCTTGGTTGGTCAGCAGGTCGACCGTCTGCTCGCCGGCCTCCCATCGGACAACGGTGCCCAGGTCGTCTCCTGGCCCGATCCGGTTCTCGTTCTGTATTCGCATGATCACCTCCGTCTCCATCCCGATTCGGGGCTAACGTTGCTGGCAGCGAGGGCAGTAGTAGCCTCGGCGGCCGCCGACCCGGTAAGATGCCACCTTCCCGGTGCAGTTCGGGCAGGGGGCGCCCTCTTCGCGGCGCGTCAGTAGGTAGCCGTCGGGCATCGATTCAGGGTCAGCATGGCAGGCCACCGCTGTCTCCAGGACGTCACGCATGGCGCCCTGGAGGCGCCGCAGGCGTGCATCGGATAGCTGGGATGGTGTTGCCTTTGGATGAATGCCTGCCTGAAACAGGATCTCGTCGGCGTAGACATTGCCCAGCCCGGCGATCGTCGTCTGATCCGTCAGCGCGCCCTTGATGGTTCCTCGCTTGCTGGCGATTCGGTCTCGGAACGCATCAACCGACATTGCTCGCGCGTCGGGTCCTAGCTGCTCACGTTCGACGAAATCCTCAACGGTTGAGGCCAGCTCCACGGCTCCCAGCTTGCGGGTGGCGACGTAGTCGAGTGCGCCACCATCCGCAAAGCGGAACCGGAGCTGTGCGTGTTCGTGGGGCGGCGTTCGCTTTCGGCTGGCGCACAGTCTCCCCGTCATGCCGAAATGGAAAGCGGCAACCCCGGCTGTGTCGAGGTGGGCGAGGAGCCACTTGCCGTGGCGTTTCGACGCTTCGAACGTACAACCGTGGACTCGTCGACCGAATGACGCCGGCGTGTTCCCTCTCAACACCCGTTCGCCGAACGTCTTCACCCGCTCGATCCGTCGATGCAGCGCGGTGGCCGCGAGGTAGCGCCGCTGGATTTCGACATCGGGCAATTCAGGCATACGATGCCCTCCTCTTCGCCTGGAGCAGGAGCCAGCCGGCGCCAACATGATCGACTCCACGTGCAACGCCGAACGGTTACTGTTTGAGCTCGATCCTCTTGCTTGACTCCCACAGCCCGTGAATGTTGCAGTAGGCGACAGCGGTCAAGGTGCCGGGCGACTTCGTCTTGAAAGCGAAGGAAGCCTCGTGATGGGTGTACACCGGCCCTTGATCGGCTCCCTGGGTGGATTCGCCGTGGGCGTTGAACTCGAAGGCTCCGAGGTCGTGGACGAACGGATCATCGTCCGCATCGAAGTAGGCGGCGATCCATCGGATATGGTGTCCCGTGGTGTTTGGATGGGCGACTGCCTTGCCAAGGGTCACCGTGACCCGGGTGAACTCGTCGCCGGCCATCTCGTCCGGGCAATCGATCACCGGGACATGCTTCTCCTCTTGCCAGTCTGCATGCTGAATCTTTTCTTGGATGCTCATCTGTGCTCCTTTCCTTTCTTCTGCCGGGCATACGCCGACAATGGCGGGCACCGTCGCTCGGCGTAGTATGGCGCGTGCCGTCCATGGTGTGCCTGCCGTGGCTCGGCAGCCGCGGGTCTATCCCCTCTCATGAGAGGAACGTGTGGCCGGTCTTGAGCGAATGGGCTCGGCATCTGCCCTTCACCCATCCCTCATCATCACGCCGCGGTACCCATGACCTCCGCATGCCTCCCCGCGACACGGCGAATCTCAGACGCGGATGGTGTCATGGTCCGGTTCCCTTTGACGGATGCACGCGAACACGAAGCAACGCTTGCACGACCTCACGGCCGGTGGCGAATTCGATGCGGAAGGGCGCACGCCCTCCCGTTCGCTGCTCAGGACAACGAAACCGTGCGGTGGAACGAGAGAGGATGGGATGAAGCGAGGCCGAAGGGCCCCTTGAGAAGTTTCCCCACAGCATAGGGTATTCCTCTCGGAACTGTCAAGTCACAGTGGCTCGCGTGAGTTCGCCTATGCACCATCAAGGTCCCGCGGCACAACATCTCATCCGTCTTCCGGCGTATCGAACGAGACGATGATCGCTCCCGACGGGCACTGCTCTGCTGCGTACTGCAATAGTTCCGGCTTTCCGGCGTACGGGTTCTTCACCCGCGCCTTGCTCTCCTCTTGGTTCAGCTCAAACACCTCGGGCGCCAGTCCGACGCAGATGGCGGCTCCGATGCAACGGTCGCTTCGAATCTCAACTCTCATGGCTTGGCTCCTCTCTTGGTTCGGTCTTGCGCTCCCCCCGGCGGTGGTTGACGGCTCGGACTCCTTCTGCCTCCGCCAGCATGTTCACGATCTCGCGGCAGAACGCGGGGAGATCAGCGGGACTGCGCGAGCTGATCAACGTTCCATCCCGTACCACCTCCCGATCAGCCCATAGGGCCCCCGCGTTGACAAGATCGTCCTTGATCGCCCTCGTCGACGTCACTTGCTTCCCGGAAACGATGCCGGCAGAGATCGGCACCCATCCTGCGTGACAGATCATCGCGACGATGCCTCCGTTTCGGTCCACAGATCGCACGAGATCGAGCACCGCGGTGTCTCGGCGTAGCCGATCCGGGGCGTAGCCCCCGGGGATCACCAATCCGTCGTAGTCTTCCGCACGGGCTCTCTCGGCCGCCAGATCGGCCGTTGCTGGAACGCCGTGCTTGCCGTGGTAGGTTTCCCCGTCACGCGTTCCGATCAGGTCGACGTGCGCACCCGCTTCCCGCAGTCGCATCACCGGGACCCACATCTCCAGATCCTCATAGAGGTCCTCCACGAGGACCCCCATCCGCTTTCCCTCCAACTGCATCTCCTACCTCCTCTATCGGCGGCGCCGACCGACGGGTCCTCGCCAGGCTAGTCGGCGGCTGTCTTCGCCTCTCTCCGCAGTGCCTCGAATCCGCTGATGATGTCGAGCAACTCCTCGGTGGTCGATCGCTGGCGCTGCTGATTGAACCGATGCTGAAGCTCGCCCAGGTGCTCATCGATGTTCTGCTCGGCGGCCTGCATCGAAGCCAGCCGACTACCGTTCTCCGCGGCCAGCGACTCGGAGAACGCTCGATGCAGCGACACAGCGACCGTCTCTCGTACGAGCGTGGTGAACAGCTGTCGCCAGGGCATCATGTGGATCCTGGGGACGCTCCGCTCTCCCCACGGACGGTTGCCCAGCTCATGCAGCCATTGCGTGTCGATGGGGAACGCACGTATCGTAGTCGGATCGTAGGCTGCGCCGGTACGTGGCCGGTTGTACAGCAGGTCGACGCTACCCACACCCTCCTCCTGTCGCCAACGTTCGATCAGAATCAGCGTCTCTCGCACGGCGTGACGTAGCCCCGACATCGAACTCGGCAGACGGAACGTCTGAGCGATCGGCCCCAGGTTTCTTTCCATCCGCGCGATCAGCCGATCCCCGATCACCGCCAGTACAGGAGGACCTTCGGCGGAGTGACGTTCCCTCTGTCGCATCACGTAGCGCTCGATGGTGTCGTTGAACTGACCGCACAGCCCCTGTTCCGAGCCGAAGGCAACCATCCCGCGGCGTCCCCCCTCCGGCGAACCCGCCTCGACGCGAACGTCCTCCGGCCGCTGCAGCATGGCAATCTGCCAGCCCAGCTCGATCGTCTGGCGATACGCCTGTAGCGCATCCACCGCCTGCTCGTACTGGCGGATGTTCACGGCGGCAATCGCCTTCATCGTCTTGACGACCGACTGCAGGTCCTCCGCGCTTGCGATCTTACGTTTCAGCGCCTGGAGCGTCTGCATCTACGAATCCTCATCAATCTCAAGGGCCTCCCGGGCGGCCCTCAACAGGGTGTCACGGTCGTCGCTGGACAGCGACTCACCGGCCCGAATCCTCTTGCCCACGTCCTGGGCTCGCTCGTTGATCGCCTTTCGTACGGACTGTTTGGCCTGCTCCATCTCCGACAGCTCGACTTCGTCGAACAAGCCTTCCGTGACCGCCACCAGGACGCCGACCTGCTCAAGTACCGATAGGGGCATCCGCTCGTTCTGCTTCAGCACCTCGCGCACCCGTCGGCCGCGCACGAGCGTTGCTTGTGTCTCCTCATCGAGACGCGTGCCAAAGCGCGCAAACGCCTCAAGTTCACGGTATTGGGAGTAGGACAACCTCAGATCGCCCGACACCTCGCGGTAGGCGGGAAGCTGCGTCTTCCCCCCAACGCGCGATACCGAGCGGCCAACGTCCACCGCAGGAAGCACTGACTCGCTGAACAACTCCCCGGACAGGAAGATCTGACCGTCGGTGATCGAGATGAGGTTCGTCGGGATGTAGGCCGATTCGTTCTCTGCTTGTGTTTCGA
>CAZQHD010000064.1:9295-11621 GCA_964593295.1 uncultured Thermotogae bacterium
GGTCAACGATCCCCCTCCCAGCTCACCGCGCAGATGGGTGGAGCGCTCGAGTAGTCTCGAATGGATGTAGAAGATGTCCCCAGGATACGCCTCCCGCGCCGGCGGTCGCCGAAGGAGAAGCGATAGCTCCCGGTACGAGCGTGCATGCTGCGTCAGATCGTCGTAGATGATCAGCGCGTCGCGACCCTGCTCCGTGAAGAACTCGGCGACGGTTGTTGCCGCGTACGGGCAGACGTACCGCAGCCCCGGCGGCGCCTCTCCCGGAGCCATCACGACGATGCTCCCATCCATCGCGCCCGAGGCTCGTAGCTCGCTGATCACCCCCGCGACGCTGGAGGCACGCTGACCGATGGCGCAGTACACGCAGACGACATCTTGATCGCGCTGGTTGATCATCGTATCCAGCGCGATGGCCGTCTTCCCCGTCTGGCGGTCGCCCAGGATCAGTTCTCGCTGGCCTCGCCCGATGGGGATCAGCGCATCGACCACCTGGATCCTCGTCTGAAGCGGTACCGTCACCGGCGCTCGATCCATGATGGGCGGTGCTTCGCGCTGGATCGGTCTTCGCTTCCCGGAGGGGAGCGGCTGGCCGCCGTCCAGCGGCCGTCCGAGGGGATCGATCACCCGTCCCAGGAGCGCCTCGCCCACCGGCACGTCCATCACCCGCTTCGTCCGCCTGGCATCATCGCCTGCGTGGAGGTTGACATCGCTGTCCAAGAGGACGATCGCCACCTCGTCCGGTAGCAGGTTGAGCGCCATACCCAATCGCTGTCCCGGGAACGCGACCAGTTCCTCCGACTGCACCCCGGGCAACCCTGAGATGGTGGCCACTCCTTCGCCGACCGCGATCACGGAGCCTGTCTCCTCGATCTGCAGCTCTGGACGGTGATCCTCGACGGCTTGACTGAGAACGCGCAGCGTCGCCTCCAGTCCGTCATACAGCCGTCTTCTCTGATCGGCCTTGCGACCGGATCTACTCGCCATCGCGTTTCCCCTCTTCCCTCTCCGCGGATGACGGTCGATCCCGTTCGGCCGGTTGGTGATCGTCCGTCTCGTCTTGCCCTTGCTCCCGCTTGGACGGAGCAGACTCCTCTCCGCCGGACTCGGACAGCTCCTGTAGCGACGCCTGCACGCGCTCCTCCAGTTGGTCGAGGTAGCGTGCCAGACTCCACCCGATCGTCAGCCCGTCCAGCCGGATCTCGATCCCCGCTACCAGGTCCTTGGAAGTCTCCAGCTGCGTTGCCCGATCGCCACCGACCTGCTTGGAAACGCCATCAACCAGCCGTCGTTCCTGCTCCTCGGATAGCTCGAACGCGCTACGAAGCGTCCATCGTTCTGCTGAGGCCAGCCTCTCCCGCTGTCCTTCATCCAGATCGTCGACGCGGGCGAGGAACGCGTCGATTACCTCCTCCTCGAGATCGGCGCTCGCCAGCTCGGCGAGCGCATGGCGGGCCAGGGCGAGGGACTCCTCCCCGATCCGATGCCGTAGCTCGGAGAAGAACTGGTCGCGCTGCTCCTGAAGATCCTGCAGCCAGCGAGATCTTGCTGACTCGACCTCCTGGCGCGCTTCATCGAGCCACCCCTTTCGCTTCGTCTCCACCTCTTCCCGAGCTTCCCGGATCCTACGCACATGCTGCTCCTCCCACCGCAGCCGTTGCTCTCGGACCTCCTCCTTCTCCTCCTGCGCCGATTGCCTCTTCTCCTCCGCCTCTTCGAGCCGGCTTGCGATCCGCTCTTCTCGGGCGTCCATCGCCTCGATGATCCGGCCGTAGAGGAAGTAGCGAAGCAGTGCGAGCAGCACCAGGAAGTTGACGATCTGAGCCGCAAGCGTGAACAGGTCGATCTGCACGCTATCCTCCCGTTTGCGCGGTGACGTAATTCCAGAACGGATTGGCAAAGATCAGGATGACGGCGACCACGAAGCAGTAGATGGCGGTCGATTCGATCATCGCCAGTCCAACGAACAGCGTCCGAGTGATGGTGTTTGCCTCATCGGGCTGCTGGGCAATGGAGCTGAGGGCGCGCGCGAGCGCGCGCGCTTCACCGAGGGCCGGTCCGATCGAGCCGATGGCGATGGTGAGCCCGGAGATGATGATCGACACCATGGCAACCATGTCTACACTGCCTGCATTCATGCTTCTCCTTTCTGTTCTGCCTGTTGCTGTTCGTTCGTCTGTCGAGCGCGGGTGGCGGAGGCGATGTACACCGCTGCAAGCACAGCGAAGATGTACGCCTGGATCTGGCCGATGAGTAGCTGCAGCGCCTGCATGATTACGGGGAGGAAGAACGGTACGATCGACACGAGGATCGCGATGATCATCGTTCC
>CAZQHD010000065.1:0-11572 GCA_964593295.1 uncultured Thermotogae bacterium
GGCAAGACATCCTGAGCATGCTCATCTACGGTGCACGCGTCTCTCTGGTGATCGGCATCGGCACCGGGCTGATTCTCGCCTTCCTGGGTGCCCTCATGGGAGTCATGGCCGGGTACATGGGGGGCTTCGTCGACAGCCTGATTATGCGCGTTGTCGACATCATGCTGGTCATCCCCACGCTTCCACTCATCATCGTTCTGACGAATCTGCTGGGCAGAAGCTATTTCGTGATCGTCCTGGTGTTCGTGGTCTTCGGATGGACCGGGCTGGCCAGAGTCATCCGTTCTCTGGTGCTCGTGCTCAAGAACAGCAACTACGTCAAGGCCGCCGAACTGGCCGGAGCCAGTCGATGGTACATCATGACCAAGCACATCCTGCCCGGCACCTCTCATCTGATCATCATGAACACCGCCTTGACCAGCGCAGGAATCATGGTTGCAGAAGCAGGGCTGAGCTTCTTGGGACTGGGAGATCCCACCGCGATCAGCTGGGGAAAGATGTTGGCCGAAGCCCAAGGCGGCGGAGCCCTTCTGTTCGGCGCGTGGTGGTGGATTCTCGCGCCCGGACTCGGTATCTTCCTCGCGGTCTTCTCGTTCATGCGGATCGGCATCGTCATGGAAGAGGTGTTCAACCCTCGGATGAAGGCCTCGAGCAGCATTTACAAGATCTTCAAGCACTTGAACAACGACTACTTGGACGAGGTCTTCCAGTCCATGGAAGACGAGAAGGGCCCCGAACTCGCTGTGGATTCGGAGCGAGCCCATGTCTGAGCGCAAGAAAGGGACCCTGACGAACGTCATGCTTGACCTGCGCAACCTCAAGGTTGCCTTTCCCTGTCCCGCCGGGATGATCCGTGCTGTGGAGGGCATCGACCTCGCCATCCGGAAGGGCGAGTGTGTCGCCTTGGTCGGAGAGTCCGGCTGCGGCAAGAGCGTCACAGCCCTTGCGGTCATGAAACTGCTCAGAACCCCCCCCTCGGTGAGCCGTATCGATAGACTCCAACTTGATGATCGTGACTTGACCGATCTGACGGAGAGGGAGATGGAGAGCATCCGCGGCAAAGACATGTCCATGATCTTCCAGGATGCCATGACCGCGCTGAATCCCGTCATGACGGTCGGCAAGCAGATCGACGAGGTCTACCTTCGACATACGAAGGTGGGTCGACGACGCGCGAGGCAACAGACCATCAGAGCCCTTGAGCTGGTAGAGGTGCCCGAGGCTCGTTCTCGTGTGAACAGCTACCCGCATGAACTCTCCGGAGGGATGCGTCAGAGGGTGCTCATCGCCTTGGCGTTCGCCTGTATGCCGAAGCTCATCATCGCCGACGAACCGACCACGGCCCTGGACGTCACCATCCAGGCGCAGGTGCTTGATGTGCTCAAGACGATGCAGCGAGATCACGGTGTGTCCGCCCTGCTCATCACCCACGATCTCAGCGTGGTGGCCAACATGGCGGACACAGTCTACGTCATGTACTCCGGAAAGATCGTGGAGAGAGCTGCGATGCGGGAGCTGTTCATGGAGCCGTTGCATCCGTACACGCAAGGGCTTCTGGCGTCTGTCCCCAGGCTCTCTGATGAGAAGCAGGCATTCCTTCAGATCCCGGACACGGTTCCACATCCAATGCACAAACCCGATGGCTGCTACTTTCATCCCCGATGCGTTCGTGCCGACGACACGTGCCGAGAACGGATGCCCCGACTGGAGACACCAAGCGAAGGCCGGCAGGTTCGTTGTTGGCATCCCTTGCAGCAGGAGGTGGTGTGAGCGTGACTGGCACAAGGCTGAGATCCGAGCCGTTGCTCGAGACGGAGAACGTTTCGGTGAGGTTTCCCGCCAAACGACCGTATCCGTTCAGCAAGAAGCGATGGATCCAGGCCGTAACCGATGTCAGCCTTCAGGTGGCCGAAGGTGAGACGTTCGGCATCGTAGGTGAATCCGGCTGTGGAAAGAGCACCCTGGCCAACGCCATGATCGGGATGGTCCGTCCCACGGCAGGAACGGTGCGCTTTCAGGGGGAGGATCTCTTCTCTCTGAAGCCGCGGGAGTTCAAGAACGCCAGGCGCAACATGCAGATGATCTTCCAGGATCCTTTCTCTTCACTCAATCCCCGTTTCTCTGTCTACGAGATCGTCAGGGAGCCCTTGTACATTCGCGGGGGAGAGAGTGAAGCATCCATGAAGAAGAGGGCCCTGGAGATCCTGAAGCTGGTCGGACTGGACGAAGACGATCTGTACCGCAGCCCTTCGGACTTCTCCGGTGGGCAACGTCAGCGCATCGGCATCGCCCGCGCCATCATCCTCAATCCGAGATTCCTGGTGTGTGATGAACCGGTGAGCGCACTAGACGTGTCGGTGCACGCACAGATACTGAACCTGCTGATGGAGATCCAAAAGGACCGGAACCTCACCTATGTCTTCATCTCGCACAACCTGGCAGTCGTAAAGAACATATGCCAGGAGATGCTTGTCATGTACCTGGGAGTCGTCATGGAATCAGGCCGATCCGATACGCTCTTTGCGAATCCGCTGCATCCGTACACGAAGGCTCTCCTGTCGGCTGTCCTGGACATCGACGTACAGCAGACCCGAGAGAGAGTCCTGCTCAAAGGCGATACTCCCAGCCCCATTGATCCACCGAAAGGATGTCGGTTCTGGCAGCGTTGTCCTTCCGCGATGAATGGCTGCATCACGCTTCCCGCGGAGCTTGTGGAGGTCGAGCCGAACCACAAGGTGGCCTGCCATCTGATCAGCGGGTTCTCTTCCGAACACGTGTCCGCAGGTCTGGATCAGCCTGTTCCCGAGCACCTCAGAGGATGACGACCCGCCCACATCGGGGGATCTCGGCCCATCTTCAGCTCGGCATTGCGCAAGTCCTGATGTTCGCATGCATTGGGCTGCTTCAGGTCACCTCGCCCGGACTCTTCCTGCCGCTTCTCCTGGCGATGCACGCAGGGATCCTCCTGTTTGTGAGTTTGAGAAGAGCACTGCCCAGGGACCAGCCCGCGACGGTCCGGATCACACGGGGCACATACGCGCTCATGGCAATGTACCTGCCGATCATGCTCTACAAACTCTCGGGCAGGCTCGACCTGCTTGCAGTTCACCGACCCGTTCTCCATGCCGCGACGTCCGCACTCTCCATCCTCGCCGCACTGTGGGTGATCTACAGCCTCTGCACCTTCCGCTTACCTGACGACGGGCAGGTCCATTGACGTCAACGCTCTTATCCCAAGGCGCAGGCTGCCCTCAGGAACCCCCCACGTTTCCGAGTACGCGTTCCGGTCTCCGGCAAGAATCACCTCGGAGACTCGGCTCGTCGGGGGTGTCCACCGTACATGAACTCCGTCTCCAGACACACCAAGGAACCCTCCCGTCAAGAAGACGGTTCCCCAGTCGAACCCCCCACTCTGTCAGATGAAATCCGAAGCTTCGCGAAGTGGTTCCAGACAACCCGAGGGATCGAAGCACGTTTAGCCGTCCCACGTCGGGGACCACGCCTGCCGCAGAGAGACGAAGCTGTGGATCCCCCAGGTCGGAGAGCGCGACCTGCATCGTCAAGGGGATCTCAGGGTATAGGTTCTGAGGGACCTCGTGAGCCGGGGGCGGGCTGACGACCTCACGGATCCAATGCGTTTTCCGGGTCAGAGCATCCGCCTGAGAAACAACGTCCACACGGACCCGGTACGCCCTACCCGGAGAGGCTGTACGGGGGATCTGTAGCGTGATCTCCAGCTCATGCTCCGCTCCGGGGAGAACGACGGGATCCGTCTGTGAGACCCGGCCGGTCCACGATGGAGAGGGTCGCACCTCAATACGGTACGAGTCCTGGACATTTCCCGTGTTACGGATCGCCACAAGGTGCACCGCCTCACCGCCTGGATAGGCCCTCTTGTCGATCGCCGATCGGAGGATGAACCCATCCACCGGCCGCACCTCCACCTCGCCGTGTGCTGTCCCCTGCCGAGCAGGGTTCTCCATCGACGTGGCGGTGAGCCCGATGCGATACGATCCGGCCGCAGCCTGCTGCGACACGAGAACGGTCACAGACAGACGCCGCTCCTTCCCCGCCTCTAGCCCCAAGTTGCTCGACCACGGGGAGCCCCATCCAACCTTCCGGCAACGCCACGTTCACTCTGTAGGACTCCCGTTGAGTGGAGGGATTGCGCACCGTGAACACATGCGTCACTAGATCTCCCGGCCGCACGCTCCGAAGCGCTCCTGCGCGCACGATGTCCCCATTCACGCCAGATGAACACAGAATCGCAAGAATCGATGCAACCAAGAGCCCTGACATCCGGAGTGGTGCTCGACCCGGTTTCCGTCCTCCTGACCACGCGAAAAGGCGCCGGAACCCAACAAGAGCCGGGAACTGCATTCCGGGCGCGGCATGTGCCAGATCAATCCAGCCACGTACCAACGATCTCATCTATTCCAGAGTCTGAGCGAGGAGGATCTGGAACGACGGGATCGGCGTACAGCACGTTCCGTCGAACGTTCTTCCCTCAATCGGACGACTGTCCGTTTCTGGGGCGTGAGAATGCCGGCTTGGTTCTTCGAACGCTACCGCCGGCGCGCGAGAACGTCTTTGATGGGGGCGGAGAACACAAGGACAGAGTCTCCACTGGGCGGATGCGGGGTGGATCGGGGCATGGACTTCTTTCGGACGGTACACGTCGGAGCCAATCCGGAAGGATTGGATGAAAAACCCCGTCCAGTCGATATACTCCCGTCAACTTCAGCTGGAGGGTGAGCGTTCATGGCTAACCACAGGATTGCGTTGCTTCCCGGAGACGGGGTCGGAGGAGATGTCCTCGACGCAGCGTTGAGCGTTCTCGAGGCCGTCGGCTTTGAGGCAGAGTACCACGAGGGAGACATCGGCTGGGAGTTCTGGAGAACCGAAGGCAATCCTTTGCCGGATCGAACGATCGAGCTTCTCAAGGAGACGGATGCGTGCCTGTTCGGTGCCATCACGTCCAAGCCCAAGGAGGAGGCGTTGCAGGAGTTGATCCCCTCACTCCAGGGAAAGAGCCTGGTGTACTCCAGCCCGATCGTCGCACTGAGACAGCTGTTCAGCCTGCACACCAATCTCAGGCCGTGCAAAGCGTACGTGGGGAATCCGCTCAACCTGCGCGACGACATCGACCTCGTCGTATTCCGTGAGAATACAGAAGGGTTGTACGTCGGTGTGGAGTTCCATCCAGTTCCGGATGAGGTACGAACTGCACTCTCCATCCATCCCAAGATGAAACGCTTCGCCGAGGTCCCAGGCGAGGAGATGGCGATCTCGGCACGGATTTTCACCCGCAAGGGATGCCGGACGATCATCCGACAGGGGTTCGAGTACGCCAAAACCTTTGGCTATCCCTCGGTGACGATCGTCGAGAAACCGAACGTGATCCGCGAGACCTCGGGCCTCATGGTCCGGGAAGCGAGGAAGATCGCACAGGAGTACCCAGGAATTGAGCTCTGGGAGACGAACATCGACGCCATGTGCATGTGGCTGGTCAAGAATCCGCAGAACTACGGCGTACTCGTCTCCTCCAACATGTTCGGAGACATCCTCTCCGACCTCGCGGCTCAGGTGGTCGGCGGACTGGGATTCGCTTGTGCCGGCAACATCGGTGACGGCTATGCCGTGTTCGAACCGACCCACGGCTCCGCACCGAAGTACGTTGGTCAGAACAAGGTAAACCCCATCGCCACCATCCGATCGGCCAAGATGATGCTGGACTACCTTGGCGAGACTGAGAAGGCAGATCGGATCGAGGATGCGGTCGCTCAGGTTCTTCGCGAGGAGCGTATCCGAACGTACGACATGGGCGGTACGTCGACCACCACAGAGATAGCAGCAGCCATCGCGGCGGCCGTGAAGGAGGCCTAAGATGGACTCGATCAGCCGCAGAATGGCACAGTTCGCCTTGTCGCTGTCGTATGACCAGATCCCTGAGTCGTCGCGCAAAGAGGCCAAGCGGTTTCTGCTGGATTCCGTGGGCTGCGCGCTCGCACCCCTTGACCATGAAGACATGCGTCAAGCCTTCCGCTATGTCGATGCGCTCGGCGGTAGCCCGCAGGCCACCATCCTTGGGCACGGGGTCAAGACGAATATGGCCAACGCAGCACTGATGAACGCTCTGCTCATCCGTGCCATGGACTACAACGATATCTACTGGAAGCAGGATCCATCCCATCCCTCCGACATCATCCCCGCAGCCCTCGCTCCGGCGGAGTTCAACGGACTGAACGGACGGGATCTGCTCGTCGGCATCGTCATTGCCTACGAGCTGGAGATGCGCCTCTGCCTTGCTGCAACACCCGGTGTTCGAGAAGTGGGCTGGCACCACGCGAGCTTGACCCAGTTCGTCAGCCCTCTCGTCGCCGCACGGATGCTCGAACTGACCGAGGATCAGGCGGTCGCCGCCTGCGGCATCTCCGGATCCAGTCACTTCACCCTGGGCGGTGTGGTCGCAGGGCATCTGACGAACATGAAGAATACGGCCGATCCCATGGCCACGGAAGCTGGCGTCCGCGCGGCATTGCTCGCGTCCACCGGGTACTCCGGTCCGGTGGAGCTGTTCGAGGGAAAGGAGGGCGTATTCGAGGTTCTCTCCAACGTCCAGTGGGATCCGGACACGATGCTGGAGGGCTTGGGACAGGAGTTCCTGATCACGGAGTGTGGGTACAAGGCCTTCCCGACCGAGGCTCTCACGCACCAGCCGATCACCGCCGTCATGGATGTTATGGCTGAGCACGGCATCGACCCGCACGACGTGTCGGAGGTCTTGGTGAAGACGACGACACGCGGCGCCGACATCCTGTCGGACCCGTCGAAGTACGAGCCTAGCACCAAGGAGACAGCTGATCACTCTCTTCCGTACTGCATCGCCGTCGCGGTCACCAAAGGAAACGTCCTTCCCTCAGACTTCGAGGAGGAGGCCCTCACCGACCCGTTCGTCTGGGAGATGCTCTCCAAGATCAAGGTGCTGTCCGACCCTGAGATTGACGCGCTGTTCCCCGCCGTCAAGCGAGCGATTGTCACGGTGACAACCGAAGACGGACGCTCCTTCACCCGACAGGCGGATCACGCCAAGGGGCGTGCTGAGAACCCGCTGTCTGACGAGGAGTTGATCGACAAGTTCCGGGCGAACGCTTCCCACGTCATGAGCGAAGCGCAACAGGAGAAGGTTGTGAGCGCGACCCTTGCGCTGGAGACCCTGTCCAGCGTCGATGAGTACATGCGGCTGCTCACCCGGGATCGATAGCGAATCAACCCGTGGGGCGGCTGCGTGGGCATCCCGCAGCCGCCGTTTCACTTCCAGAGGAGATCCCTTGGGGATGATGACCCGCCTGATCGTCCGTCAGCTGCTGGATTGGTATGCTGTGGAAGCCCGAGACTTGCCGTGGCGACAGAGCCACGATCCCTATGCCATCTGGATCTCCGAGATCATGCTCCAACAGACGCGGGTCGAGACGGTGCTCCGGTACTACCCGCGGTTTCTCGATCGCTTCCCTTCCGTCCACGCGCTGGCCAGTGCCTCCATCGACGATGTTCTCAAGGCGTGGGAAGGCCTCGGCTACTACCGACGCGCGCATCACCTTCACCGTGCCGCCGGAGTGGTGGTCTCGATCCATCAAGGAGAGCTGCCCCGCACGGCCGCTGAGCTGCGCTTGCTTCCCGGGATCGGCCCATATACGGCCGGTGCCATCGCCTCGATCGCTTTCCATCAGGACGAGTCAGTCCTCGATGGGAACATCATCCGCGTCATCAGCCGATGGTTCTGTGTCCAGGGCGACTCCGCCAAAGCAGATACGCGACGACGCCTGCTCGCCCACGCCGACGCAATCCGGCCTGCACAACAGGCCAGCGCGTTCAACCAAGCGATGATGGATCTTGGATCGAGGATCTGCCTGCCGCGACACCCTCGATGTGACGCCTGCCCCGTGCGCTCACACTGTCAAGCCCACCAAGCCGATCGCGTACGCGAGTTCCCACAACCCAGGCCGAAGAGATCGATCCCCCACGTCGATGTGGTTGCCGGAGCCGTTTGGGAAACAGCGCCGTTCGCCGCCGACAGCCGCCTGCTGATCGCACAGCGGCATGCTGATGACATGCTCGGGGGGCTATGGGAGCTGCCCGGCGGGAAGAAGGAGCCCAAAGAGACGCTGGAGGAGGCACTGCACCGCGAACTGCGCGAGGAGCTGGGGATCCGCGTGGAGATCCTCTCACCGTTCATGGAGGTTCAGCACGCCTACACGCACTTCCGCATCACACTCCATGTGTTCCACTGTCGTCACGTCGACGGCCAACCTCGGTGTCTCGACGTCGCGGATTGGGCATGGGTTCGTCCCGAAGCGTTGGATCGGTACGCGTTTCCGACCGCGGACCGGCGGATCCTGGCCGCATTGACCAAGGGTGCGCCGGGGTGAGCTAGAACCCGAACTCCAGACCCAGCCCGAAGCTATGCAGTGCCAGGTTCCTTGTGTCGATCTGCAGTAGAAGACGGACCTTCTCGGAAAGACTCATCGAAAGCCCGACCGCGATGTCATGCCATACCCCCCGTTCTCTTCGGAAAGGACAACGGTGGGTTGGTACCCAAGGAAGACCGGGACAACGTTGGCATCGAGGTAGATCCCGCCGTAGACACCCCATCCCACGAAGTGGAGTCCGTAGCCTGTTCCGAGCCCGACGGCCAGCGAGATGCTGTGGGGATCGTCCACAAGAGAGAACTTCACGTCCCCTCGTACCCCAAGCCACCCGAGATCCCCTCCGGTCAGAGGGACCATCCCGCCTGTCTGGAATCCGAGATTGGCTACCTCCGAGAGCCCGAAGGCGATCCGCGTCTGCGGCGTCAGGACCCAGTTCGAATCGTCGTTGAAGTTGAGGTTCATCAGCCCTGATCCCACAAGAAGTGAGACCTCACCACGCTCAATCATCCGTGCTGTCTGGAACATGTTGAACAGACATCCGCTCAGGAATAGCAGGGGCAGAATCAACCCCACGACCAGCCATGCACGATACCGCCGGACCATGTTACCTCCCTCAACTGTGGAGAAGCCCCACTCTGAGACAACGGGCCGCCGAAGTCAAGTCTCCGCTCCACCGGTCTCACAGGCTGTCCGAACAGTCGAAGACTCGCCCACGCACGCCTTCCTTCGCGTCGTCATGGTCGTGTTTGCCGTGCCGAACCACGCTCGCTATCATTGCTGACGATCGACAAGACACAGATTCGGGAGTGATGCATGGCTGGACACTCAAAGTGGGCGAATATCAAGTACCGCAAGGAACGTCAGGACAAACGGCGTTCGAGCATGTTCGGAAAGCTGATCAAAGAGATCACGCTGCAGGCCCGTAACGGGGATCCTAATCCCGAACACAATCCCGGGCTTGCACAAGCCCTTGAGCGTGCCAAAGCAGCCAACCTTCCCAAAGACAACATCGACCGCGCCATCAAACGCGCCACCGGAGAGCTGGACGGCGTGTCGTATGAAGAGGCGACGTACGAAGGGTACGCCAACGACGGGATTGCCATACTCGTCCGTTCAGTCACTGACAACAAGAACCGCGCCGCCGCCGACATTCGCCACATCTTCAGCAAGAACGGGGCCAGCATGGCGTCCCTTGGAAGCGTCTCCTGGCTGTTCGATCGCAAGGGCATCGTGGTCATCGAGCCCGCGGAAGGATCCGACCAGGAAGCGCTTGAGATCGCACTGATCGAGGCCGGGGCCGAGGAGATCGAAACCGTGGACGGGAGCATCGAGGCCACATGCGAGGCCGCCGATCTGCCGTCTCTTGTCCAGGCCGTGGAGGTGCACGGAGTTCAGCCCACGCGTGCGGATGTGACGATGATCCCCAAGAGCACGGTCCATGTGGAAGGGGACTCGGCACGCAAGGTCCTCCGTCTGGTCACTGCACTGGACGAGAACGAGGATGTCCAGGAAGTGCACGCCAATTTCGATATCGACGACGAGGAGCTGGAACGGCTCGCATCAGAGGGGTAAGTCGAAGGATCAAGAGGAGGGTGTGATGGGAAGAATCGCAGCGATCCTGTTGTTGGTGGCCGGACTCATGGTCTCCACCGTATCCGCCGTCGCGCAGTCCAACGATGCTTGGATTCCGGGGCTGGCCTCGTTCGTGCTCCCAGGACTCGGACAGTTCATCAACGATGAAGTCGACAAGGCGATCCTCCACTTCGGGGTCGCCGTGGCGCTCAACGTGGGAACCTACTATGTGTCATCGTTCTTCCGCTATGGCTATCTCCGGTACTCACTCGTCGGGCTGCTCCACTTGGGCTGGGCGATGTACAGCGGGCTGGACGCGTACAACGTGGCCAAGCGACAGGGCTTCACTCTCGGCTTCGTGGAGAACGGCGTCGCATGGCAGGTAGAGTTCTAGCACCACCACAGCAGCAGGGCTGCCGCCATGGCCAGTCCCGTGATCAGCAGTCTTCGCGCGCCGTCTCTCCGATCGACGGGACCCGCATCGATCGTGATGAGGTCGTGAGAGACCACCTCGACTCGTTGCAGTCCGTGGTCGAACTGCAGGCGCAGCCGGCCCAGCGCGCGGCCGAACGCGCCGCTCTGTACGAGGAGGGTCCTGCCCTCCACGATGGCATCGACGGTCTGCTCATGAGAGTGCCCGGTGAAGAAGACATCGATCCGTGGGATGCGCTCGGCGATCCAGCGTGCCTCAAGCAGTCCCACATGCCCCAGGACGAAGACCCAGTCGAACGCTCCTTCATGATGCTGTATCTCAGCAAGGATGGCGGCTACGGGGCAGACGTAACGGTGGGTTGCGTAGACCGGGAGCGGAAGGTACTCCGCCGTGATCACGCCGATGACAAGAACTCTCTCCTCGCTCACCTCGATCACGGTCGATCCCCGAAACCTGTCATCCGCCTCCGTCGGCCGCCAGTTGGAGCAGAGAACGGGAAACTGCGCCTGACCCAGAAGAGAAGAGTACCTGGCACTCCCCCCGTAGGTGTCGTGGTTTCCCACGGCCATGGCTGTGTAGGCCATCTCATTCATCCAGTCCACCATCCGTGCGTCTCCCCACACGCTGTAGATCGGCCGCCGGTAGTCGTGCCACGCATCGCCGGCATCGAATAGAAGTATCGAGCCATCCTGTATCCGTTCTTCGTCGAGGCCACGGGAGAGCGCCTCCAGACGATCGAGCCGGGCGTGGAGGTCATTCGTATACAGTACCGTGACCACGGTGGCGGAACCCAGGACCGTCGTCGCCAGCATGAGTAGGAGAAGAACCAGAAGAGCTCGCATCAGAACAGCACGGACGACCACGCGGAGACTCTCCGCCCGACCATCAGCCCCACCTCCCACCGCGCCGACGCATCGGGGAACAGCCGCCAGCCGATGCGGGGCGCCGAGACCTCTCCGCACTGGTGCCACTCCAGCACCCAAGCGAGGTGAGGGTCCACCGCCAGGTGGAGAAGCGCCCAGCGCGACTCTGACCGCCAGGAACGCCCCAGATCCACCCCCAGCGGTCCCAGGAAGAGTGTCATCAGCCCGGTGAGCCCGCGGCCATTGAACTCCACGGCCAGGAAGATCGGCGCCAG
>CAZQHD010000066.1:0-11436 GCA_964593295.1 uncultured Thermotogae bacterium
CGACTTCGAGATGATGTGGATGGGCTGGAGCGGTGGACCGGATCCGCACGACTTCCTCTACTACCTGTTCCACTCGGACAACGCCACCATCGGTTCGGCGGACAACATGTCCTGGACACAGATTCCTGAGGTGGACGATCTGCTTCAACAAGCCATGAACACACTCGATGTCAGCGAGCGAGAGGACCTCTACGTCCGTGCGCAACGCTTGATCTTCGAGAACTACAGCGCGATCCCTGGGTATCACTATGTTGAGACCCGTGGTGTCCGCGCCCGTGTGCAGGGTTACCAGATCAGCCCGCTCAGCGCCATGTGGATGTGCACGCCGTACCACAACGTCTGGGTCTCTGAGTAGCAATTTGGCCCGCTCCCGCGCATGCAGGTCGACTGACTTGCATGAACACAGAGCGGATCGATGGACACTGTACGACTTGGGCTGTCGGCGTAGCTGCTGACAGCCCAGGTTGCTCCAAAGAGGATCTGGGGACTTCATGATCGGATACACACTGAGACGAATCCTCCAAGTCGTGTTCACGGTTTTTGCCTTGACGGTTCTGCTTTTCGTTCTCCTCAAACTCATGCCCGGGGATCCTGCGGTCGTTATGGCGGGCATCGGCGCACGCATGGAAACGATCGAGGGAATCCGTGAGACGCTGGGGCTCAATCAGCCCTGGCCCGTCCAATACTGGCGCCTCGTCAGCGGGCTCCTTAACGGAAACCTACGTGCCATGTCCTATCACCAACCCGTATGGACAGTCATTTTCTCGCGACTGCCTGCCACGATTGAGTTGGGCGTATTCGCCCTCCTTCTTGCAGTCCTCATCTCCATCCCCGCTGGACTGCTATCGGCCATCTACCGGAACTCTCCTCTGGACTACGCCGTCACAACAATCGCCCTGGTCGGCATCTCGATTCCCGTCTTCTGGTTCGCCTTGATGCTCATGCTCGTATTCGGCGTCATCCTTCAAGTTCTTCCCGTGTCCGGTCGCGGAACATCGATTGCGCTGTTCGGTGTACAGAGCCTGAGATTCTCATTCGTAACCTGGGATGGATTCCGCCACCTCATCATCCCAAGCGTTGCTTTGGCGAGCGTGCAGATGGCGATGAATGCACGTCTCACACGTGCAAGCATGTTGGAGGTATTGCGTGCGGAATACGTGAACACTGCGCGCGCCAAGGGACTCAAAGAGCGTGTCGTCCTCATCAAACATGCCTTCCGAAACGCGTTGGCTGTCGTGGTCACGAACATTGGTATGCAGGTCGGCACACTCATTGCCGGCGCGGTATTGACAGAGACGACAACAGCATGGCCAGGCATTGGACGGCTGATGATCGAGGCCATCTCGAGACGTGATCAGGCAGTCGTCTTCGGGCTCGCCTTGTTCCTCGCCGTGGTCTTTCAACTATCGAATCTGGCCGTTGATCTGGTGTATTCGTTCATCGATCCGAGGATCACCTATGACTGAGAACAAGAGAGATAGACTCATCTATGTGACGGCAAGGGATGTCTTGCTATCCCTGCTTCTTCCGGGGCTTGGTCACCTGGCTCGTAAGTACCGCGCGAAGGCGAGCCTCTTCTTCGTAGCTCTGGCTGTCTTCGGAGTGACCATGGCGCTTGCGGTCATCAAGCACCGCTTGGCATGGATTGCTGGGCCTCCGGACTACTGGTTCTCCACCAGCACACTGTTCGTGATGCTTGGGTTGGTCTGGGTTCTTGCGGTTCTCGATCTCAACCAGACCGTTCGAGCGTCACACGAAGCATCATACTCCGTTGGGTATTGGAAGATGACTGTCCGGCGCTTCTCTCGAGACCCCAAAGGCATCATCGGCTTGGCCATCATCTTGTTCGTGCTGCATGTTGCGCTCTTCGCGCCATTCCTTGCGTCGGGTCACAGTTTCCCTGGTGTCACCGGATACGTGAAACCGGTTCAGCACTCGATTCAGATGAATCTACGGAATTTCCAGGCACCTCCTTCTCCCCAGAACCCGCTTGGAACCGACCATCTGGGACGCGATATCTTGGATCGCCTCATCTTCGGTTCTCGTGTTGCCTTGGGAATCGGAGTCGCGGCCACGTTGATCAACATGATCTTCGGCGGGTTCTTGGGACTTATCGGAGGATACTTCCGCGGTGCGACCGATTCGGTGATCATGCGGCTCTTGGAAGTCACCAATTCGATTCCATTTCTCGTACTTGCACTCTTGATCCGAGGACTGTGGATCGACGGCGGGATCTTCTCCCTAATGGTCATCCTGGGGGTCTTCGGGCTACAGCCGGCACGCATCGTCCGCTCTGAAGTACTCTCAGTCCGCGAGAATGACTATGTCACCGCCGCGCGTGCCGTTGGAGCGTCGACGTGGCGGATTATCCTCAAGTACGTGTTTCCCAACGCAATTGCATCGCTGATCGTCGTAACGACAATGTCCATCGGTGTCAATATCATCGTCGTGGCCGGGCTCAGCTTCTTGGGCTACGGGGTTCCACCTCCGACAGCGTCGTGGGGAGCTATGCTTCAAGAGGCACAGGAATACATGCGTACCGCGTGGTGGATGGCGGTCTTCCCAGGGCTCTGTATCGTCATCACGGTCTTCGGGTTCAACATTCTCGGAGACAGCCTGCGTGACATTCTCGATCCCAAGCTGAAATGAGCTAGAGAAGATGGATCGACTGCCTGCACGTCTCTTCACTTGCTGGGCGTGTAGGCAGTCCTTGATTAGGATCCGACTGCGCTTCACACACCGCGTACGCGGATTACGTTCAGGCCCATCCGGTGCCCGCCGAGCACATCTGTGAGCCATCGATCTCCGATCATCACCGCCTCCGATCGTCTTCCCCCCATAGCCTCCAGTAGCGCAATGAAGCCACGTCTCCTCGGCTTACCCGCTGCATGCACAACAGGCATGTGCTGGCTCAGAACACGCACCGCCGGATCCTGTGAATTCCGCCTTCGATTCGTGAGAACCCCCACGCGAAATCCTCGATGCTGCAACGATAGCAGCAGGAACAAGCTGCGTGAGGGGAGGTTCCTCATCCCGCGCTTGCCAAGGGTATTATCAAGATCGAACAGCAGCAGCCGCTTCCCCTCAGCGTATAGTCGCTCGTAGTCAATCTCATGGATCGTGGAGACAGTCTCCGTCCCCCTAAACAGACGACGCAAGACCGTCCTCTCGAATCACATCCGATATCTCAGCTGTGGCTCGAAGGCGAGCCATCACCTCTTGGAACTCCACTTCCATCCCGGGAGACACAAAGACCTTGTACATCGGCCGACCGTCTCGGATCTCGAAGTCTCGCCGAACCGCAGCTATCCCGTCATAGGCACTGATAATGGCATCGATGTAATGGATCTCCGACTCCGATGTTGCAAGCCAATAGATGATAGCCTCGTTCATTATAGACATACATCACCTGACCGATCCTTGACCGCTTCCATCGCTCTGCGCAGAGCAAGCTCAGGCTCATGTCCCTCACGGCAGCCAGCAGCCACAGCCCTGAGAATCCTCATCCCGGCCTCGGCTTCGCCTCCAGAGCCTAGAGGCTCTGTCAATCCGATCTCCGTCTGCTCGACCAGCTTGCGCGCCTCAATCAGTGCGGGAAGCTGATGCTTGGGCGCGTTCTCGCGTGCCTTAATGTCACTCCACGTCCGGCGAATCTGTTCTAGGTCATCTGACGCATCTCCGAAGACATGCGGATGGCGGCGTACAAGCTTCTCGCGCAGTCCGCAGACAACGTGTGAAATGTCAAACTCCCCCGCCTCGGAGGCGATCTGTGCATGCAGGACAACCTGGAGCAGAACGTCGCCCAACTCGTCGCAAAGCGCCTGCGAGTCGCCGGAGTCTATTGCGGCAATCGCCTCATATGCCTCCTCCAGCATGTATGGCCGAAGCGATCGGTGGTCCTGTGCGCGATCCCAGGGACAACCTTCCGTGGGATCGCGCAGCCGGGCAACCCTCTCGACCAGTTCATCAAACGCCTCCCCGCGACTCTTCATTCGGATTGAGTGTTCGCGGAATCCTCATCTGAAGCGGCGTCATCCTCGCCTGTGTCCACCGGCATCAACACCGTGCCGCCCGCTTGAACGATCAGTGCATTGACTTCGTCCAGACGATAGGAGGGATCGACAGACTGCACGAGCTCCAGCTGAGCCAAGGCTGAGGAGAACCGATCCTGAGAGAGGTAGAGCTTGGCCAGATCGATGCGTGCGTCCAGACCTTGCGGGGGGAGCGATTGGGATTCACCCACCATACCCTGCGCTGTCAGGATCAGTGCCTGATATAGCTCCTCTCTCTGAGTGTCATGGATCGCGTATTCAAGTCCGCGCCGCAGGTACTCCGCTGCGGTGACATGATCATTTCGCGATCGGTAGGCCTCGGCAATCCCGAGATACGCCTCGATCGAGTCCGGCTCAGCGTTCAGAACTGCACCATACTCGGCTGTTGCAGCTGTCCACTTGTACTGCTTGCCCAGCGCGCGAGCCAACCACAGTCGACTCTCCGTATTCTCCGGATCAAGATCCAGGATGCGCCGACTGATGGCCTCCTTCTGCGCATCATCGATTGACCTCGCATACGCCGACTCAAGCTTCTCCAGTGCGCCCGCGATGTCATCCTGCTGGATCAGCACCTCGGCCATTCCAACGTAAGCATCAACACGATAAGGAGACCGGCTGATCACGCGCATGAACTCACTTTGGGCCTCGTCCAGTCGTCCAGCCAGAAGATAGACCTGCCCGAGCTTCAGCATGACGTCGAGTGTTCCGCTTACCTGAAGCCCCTTCTTGTAGCGGTCGATCGCTGTGGAGATGTAGTCCTCCATCTCTTCGGGCAACGAATCCAATCGCGCCTGCTGCTCCTGGGTTCGTTGACTCTCCTCGATCTGGAGCAACGCATCACGTTCCTTGATCGCCTCTTCCAAGCGCGCATGCGCCAACTCACCTTCGGCAAACCTCATCTTCACGTTGGCTGGATCAACGGCTCCCATTCTCTCGAGTTCGGCCTCCGCTTCGTCGAGCAGCCCAACCCTCAAGTACGCCGTGATCAGCCTGATCATGATCGTCGTATCCTCAGGCCATAGTTCTCTGGCGGCTTCAAATCGACTGACGGCTTGCATGTTTGCACCCTGTCTCAGCGCAAGGTCGCCAGACGAGATATACGCTCGGACGTACTCCGGTGACTCGCGGATGATCCGGGCGAACTGCTTCTCGGCACTGACAACATCCCCTTGCCTGACGTACAACTCACCAAGAATGAGCTGAGCGTCGGTACTGCTCGGGTCCAGAAGCAGCACACGATTCACGAAGTCTTCATCAGCCTCCACGCTGGATTCAGTCAGGACATTCAGATAGTGCTCAAGAGCCAACGACTCGTACGAGCGAATCAGAGTACTCAACTCATCGATTCGAGCCAGGTCTTCCTCGGTGGGCTCTTCCAAAGCCTCAAGCGTTGCCCGTTCTGCAGCCACCTGCGTAGAGCGCTGCTCATACGCACGGCCGATGTAATACTCAAAGTACGGATCGCCGACTTCTCCGGCGGCCAGGAGGCGCTCGTATTCGGCAATCCCGAGATCCAGATCCTCTTGCTGTAGGCGATAGGCGCGAAGCAGCGGATCATGGATCACGATCTCCGCTGCCTGGTAGACGTCGCTGTACCAAGAGGAGAACCGTTCCTCCTCTCTCTCCTCGACGTAATCGGCCTCCACCTGCTCTCGGATCTCGCTGAATCTTGGAACAGAAGCTGCCTCGCGATCGGTTACCGTGATGATGTGCCACCCAAACTCGGTGAGCACCGGCTCGCTGATAGCTCCGATCTCCAGCGAGAACGCGACCTCTTCGAACTCCGGCACCATCGCTCCCCGCTCGAACCAATCCAGATCCCCTCCTGAAGAGGCTGACGGGCACTCCGAATGCTCCTCGGCCAAGGCAGCGAACTCTGCGCCTGATTCCAGCTGGGCTCTCAGGTCCAGCGCCGTGGCTTCCTCCGACACAAGGATGTGAGACGCCCGAACACGCTCCGGACTGTCATATCGGGAGATATTGGCCTCCATATACGACATGAGCTCATCATCCGTAGGCTGGATCGAACCCACCACGGTCTCACGAAGTCGCGCGTTGCGCAGTTGGGTCTGCACGTCTTCTCGAATCGACGCCTGAAAACCCTCGAGGGTCCGTCCCTGTTGTGCCAGGATGCTCTCCAGCTCGCCCTCCGTGAGGTCGTTGGAGGTAAGAATCTCCTCGTACTGAACAGCGGACGCCGCGTCGATCTCCGACTTCGAGATGCGAATCCCTCGCTGGGCCGCCGCCTGCTCGTAGAGAATCTCCCGAATCGCTATGCTGAGCCCCTGGTCGCGAAGGCCTAGCAGGAACAGCGCACCGCTGGCGCCGGAGACAAGATCGGAAATGCTCATGCCGGCCTGCTCATAGTAGGTTCGATAGTAGTTGAGGAGCGTTGCCGCAGCCTCCTCCGCCATCTCCGCGGAGATCGCCTCTCCGTTGACCACAGCGACGGGTTGAACGCCGGAATCCTCTCCTGCCGGCGGCCCGAACACTCCCGCCCGGTTCAGCGAGAGAAGGCCACCTCCCCCGACCAAGAATGCAGCGACCACAATCCAGATGATCGGTCTCTGATAGCGTGTAAAGAAACGAGACATTGCGTTTGTCACTCCTTCATCCCCTGATTGCGTTCGCCGGACATGGTACAAACCGGAGAACACCACAACAACCCCACCGCGAACTCTCAGCCTCTTGTGGGCGAACACGGCATGCGTGTCTGGAAAGGCACTCCGCTCCTTCGACGGAATCCTGCCCAAAGGGACGCAAGGTACGAGGAGATCTCCCGTGTCCTGTTCCCTGGAAGTCCCTCTCCTCGTATGTCTCCCGCGTTATCGCGCGCTCTCCGAGTACTGCGTCTGACGGATCACACTCACCTTGATCTCGCCCGGGTAGCTGAGCTCCTCTTCAATGGCACGAGCGATGTCGTAGGCCAGCTTCGCCGACACCTCGTCCCCTGCACGATCCGGATGGACCATCACTCGGACCTCTCGGCCCGCTTGGAGGGCAAACGCCTCCTGAACCGCAGGGAAGGATCGGCAGAGCTCTTCCAGGTCGTGCAGACGTTGGATGTACCGTTCATAGCTTTCCTGTCGGGCACCCGGCCGGGCGGCAGAGAGGGTATCGGCTGCCTGGATGATGACATCCAGCACCTGCCGAGGCTCGACATCCTCATGGTGAGAGGCGATCGCCTGCACCACGTCTTTGCTCTCCCCATAACGACGCGCCAGATCTGCGCTGATGATCGCATGCGGCCCCTCAACTTCGTGATCGACCGCCTTGCCGATGTCGTGCAAGAGTCCAGCTCGCCGCGCGACCGTCGCGTTGACCCCCAGCTCCTCGGCCAACGTCCTAGCGATTCCGCTGACCTCGATGGAATGCTGAAGCTGGTTCTGACCGTAACTTGTCCGGTACCGCAGCTTCCCCAGCAAAGTAGCCAGCTCAGGGTGGACATCGAGGCCCAGATCAAACGCGGCCTTACGCCCCTCCTCGCGGATCCGTTCCGCGAGGCGAGTCTGTGCGCGCTGGACTTTCTCCTCGATCTGCGCCGGATGGATTCGACCATCCTCGATCAGCCGGATCAGCGCCATCCGAGCCACTTCGCGTCGAATCGGGTGAAAACAGGACAGAACGACCATCTCCGGTGTGTCATCCACCAATAGCTCGACCCCCGTGAGCGCCTCAAAGGTCTTAATGTTGCGGCCCTCTCGACCGATGATCCGTCCCTTGAACTCCTCGGACGGTAGCGGGACTGAGCTCACCGTGTTCTCCTCCACATACTCGGAGGCATACCGCTGGACCGCGGTAGCCAGAATCCGAGCCGCCCGTTGCTCAGCCTCCTCCTTGGCCCGCCGCTCAACCTCCTCGATTCTGCGGGAGAAGACCCGTTGCGACTCACTCTCCACGACTTTCAGAAGCTGCTCTTGGGCCTCCTGACGTGTCCAACCCGCGACACGCTCCAGCTGCGTCTTGCTCTCTTCGATCAGCTGGATACCCTCCTGTCTCAGCGCCTGAAGGGCCTCCTCATCTTGCCGCAGCGCGTCCTCCGTCCTTTCAAGATGAGCGGCCTTCTGGCTCAGACGGTCCTCACGCTTCATGACGCGCTCTTCGGCGCGCAACAGCTCGTCTTCCCTTCGCTTCGCACGTTCCTCCTGCTGTACGCGCAGTGCGTCGGCTGCCTGCTGAGCTTCCTGAAGCTTCTCCACCTTGAGACGTTCAGCTTCCTCCTGCGCCGTCGCGAGAAGGAGTGTCTCTCTCCTTCTGCGAGGGATTCCACCCAACAGAAATCCAATCCCGAGGGCGGCAACCAGGATCATCCCCAGTCCAAGATATGTTGTCCATTCCATGCCGTTCAAGCTCGTCACTTCCCTTCCTTTTCACCGACGGCCGTATTATACCCGTTTTCCCCCCTCCACCTTCAGGGCAGCAGGCAAGAACAGCAAACTGAAAAGCAGGGCAAAACCAATCCCAAGGAGTGCCGATGCGCCGAGCATTCGCAACCCGGGCGTTCTCGCCACGAGAAGGCTTCCGAATACAAGCATCGTGGTAAGTGATGTCACAATCACGGCGATGGCCGTGGTACCAACGCCTCGCTCCACACAGTCTTCACGGCGCAAGAGACCTTCTTCGATGGTTCGATGTAGAATGTGGATGCCGTTGTCCACCCCGATCCCGATCAGGAGGGGGGAGATGGTGATGCTGAGGAAGTTGAAGTTCATGGAGAGAAGCCGCATTCCGCCAAGCATCCAAACGTATCCAAGGACAAGCGGAGACACCGCGAGCAAAGCACGCATCCAGCCTCGCAGGCTTCCCCAGACGATCACAAGAATCAGGAAGACGGCAATCCCGGTGGATAGATAGAAGTCACGCTTCATGTACCCCTCCAGCTGCTGCACCACCATCGGCATCCCGAAGTAGTCGTTGGAGAACGAGGAGGCGAACCGCCGAAACCGGGACATGTAGTCTTCGTCAAAGATGTGGCGGCTCACACGCGCCTGAATGACAAATCGACCGTCCGCCGTCAACGATGTTGCCCTCAAAGTCTCGGGATACGCGAGGAGGACCTCTCGGATGAGCTCTTCAGACGGGGGGAGATCCCGAACTTCATCCAGATTCTCACGCAGTTTACCCAACGAGGCGCGCAACCTCTCCACGTCTGCCTGAACTGCTTCCGTATCTGTTCGATCGATCAGCCCTTGAATCTCTCTGAGTTGCCGGATGATCTGGCTTGCCTGCATGCTCAGTCCGACCTCACCCTGCGCGGACGACGCATACTGTAGTAAGGAGAACTGGGCCAGCGCCGTGCGCAGTTGAGCCGATACTGAGCTCTGGGCTGCAAGGCTGCCGCTCAGAACACTCAGCTGGTCGATCGAGGAATCCATGTCCAACGTGGCGAGCATCTCCTGCTGCTCGGCCAGGTTTACGGGAAGGAAGTCAAGTGGGGACTCGATGGACTCCACCAGTGGAGGCAGGCCAAACTCGGTGCGCTGCAACTCCACATCAGCGAGCTTGTCCACGATCCTGCGCAGTTCTTCACCGGTCGAGGCATAGAACGTGAACACGCTGCCCACCCCGGACGGACTGCTGGCGAAATTCTCCTGGATGATCTCCGCGATCTCCTGGGACTCAACGCGCGGCATCAGGTCCGTACTGGAAAACTCGAACGTGGTCTGCGCTGCCTGGAATGCCACGAAGAGGGTCAACACCAGAACCAACACGAAGATGACCCGCGCCCGTCCGGTGATCAACCGGAAAACCCCGGACATGCGAGGGGCCATGCTTACGACACCCTCTTTCCTTCGAATCCTAAACAGATAGTGCGAGAGCGTGATGAGTGTCGGAATCAGGAAGAGCGTGGCCAGGAACGCACTCAACACTCCAACGCTGGTGATCATCCCCATCTCGTACAGCACCCTCGACTTCGAAGTTAGGAGCCCGACGAAGACCAGGGCCGTTGTGGCGGCCGCGTAGAGAGAAGCCCTGCCTTTGCTGAGGATGGAGACAAGCAGTGCGCGATTAAGCGACCGCCCTTGGCTCCTCTCCTCGGCGTACCGCGAGATGAGATGAATCGCATAGTCGATCCCCAACCCCAGCACAAGCGCCGGCAGGAAGGTGGTGACCAGGTTGAAACCGTCCACCGCAAACCGGGCCCATGCCATGGTGATCACCAC
Organism: uncultured Thermotogae bacterium; assembly: GCA_964593295.1. Classification (GTDB taxonomy): domain Bacteria; phylum Bipolaricaulota; class Bipolaricaulia; order UBA7950; family UBA9294; genus SPBW01. Next base: position 10,217 of record CAZQHD010000066.1, read on the forward strand.
GCTCACCAAGAGCGGGATCACCGCGATAACACTGTAGAAGAACGACCCGAATGCGACGAGGAAGATGACGAACACCCCGACCGAGGAGATCACGGTGGTTCGCAACATGTCTCGGTTGACCGCCGCCGTGGTCGCCTTGTTGAAAGGGTACGTACCCGTCTGTCGGACCCGAACTCCGAGCGCCTCCACCTCGGAGTCACGGATGGCCGCATCGACCAGGTCGGTGATCAACGTCGAGTACTCCAGCCCCCTCTGGGAGGGAAACCGCGGCTGCGCAACCATAAGAAGCATCTTGTGATCTGCTGAGATATAGGGCTGGGGCTCCCGCAGCACCTCACTCACCTCGGGCATGAAGATCCCGCTCAGATCGTCCACCGCTGCCGTCACCGCCGGCAGCGTGTCCAGGCTCCCTAGCGTCTGCAGCACCCCTTCGTTCAGAGAGACAATCTGATCGAGCTGCGTACCGATGGGGACTCCCCCCAGCTGGTATGCACCAAGCGAGCCTTGCCCAGACATGAGTGCCCGGTTGAACTGGTCGGAGATCACTACGTACAGCTGGTCGAGACGTCTCACCGCCGCGAACTCCGAGTTCGAGAGATCCCCGCCCAGAAGACCGAACTCGCCGCTGCCAATGGCTGTTCTCGCCAGTTCCAAGCTCTCCTCGATCCGTGTCAGTTGGTCTGCATCGAGGTTGAACAGCTGAATGTACTGATCGGGGATACTGGTGGAGATCTCCTGGAGATAGACGACCTCCGTGATCTCCTCTTCCTCCCGAAGCACATCCGCCAACGCGCGAGCCGCTGCCAGCAGCCGAGCGTCGCGTGCATGCACATCATCGGGAATCTCCCCCACCAGCTCAATGAGAAGTCCCACCGCGTCCCCGAAGTACTGCTCGTTCTCACGGTACTCGTTGATCAACGGATCATCCCGAGGCAGAAGGTCAAGGAACGAACCACGAAATGGGATCTCTAGAGCGTAGTAGACAGCGAACCCGGTGATTGCCATCCACACCAGCAGCACCCACCAGGCTCGATACCGTCCAAGGTGAAAGACACGCTCAAGGAAACGTTCGCTCGGGGATTTCATCGTCAAGAACGATGCCTTGTCACGCGTCCTCTTCCTCCGGGCTGGAGACTTCGACATCGTATCCAATCAGCTTCGCGGACAGACGTACGTTCTGTCCTCCCTTGCCGATCGCCAGAGAGAGTTCATCATGCGGG
>CAZQHD010000067.1:0-11286 GCA_964593295.1 uncultured Thermotogae bacterium
AGTCCAACAGTTGAAGGATCTTCGTCAGCGGCTGAACATCCGCGTCGCTGAACTGGTCCGGCGAAGAGGCGTCGATGTCGAGCACGGCGAAGACACGTCCCTCTCTCATGTAGGGGATGACGATCTCGCTGCGGGACCGTGGGTCGCACGCGATGTGGTCTGGGAACGACGCCACATCGGGCACCACGACCGGGGTCTGGGTTCGGACCGCGCGCAGGCATACGCCTCGCCCTTTGAGGATCTGACACGCCACGGGTCCCTGGTACGGACCGACGTGCAGCTCATCATCGCGGACGGCGAAGTAGAACCCGGTCCAGAAGTGATGGGGCAGCTTGGCGTGCAGGAGGGCACAGGTCGTGGCCATGGCTGCGATCAGACTGGGGGAGTGTCCGGTGATGAGCTCGTCCAGCTGGGTAAGAAGCCGCGCATACTGAGAGGCTCTCGGTCGGGCTGTTCTCGATTGAAGCATACGAGCAGTATACGCGATCGCGGGGAGAGGGGCGCATGTCCTTTCCCCAACGGGATGTCGAGACCCATGTGAACGCTTGATGGCGGGGGATGGTTACGTCATAATCGAGCCGGCATTGGTCCCATCGTCTAGTGGCCCAGGATAGCGGGCTCTCATCCCGTCGACGGGGGTTCGAATCCCCCTGGGACCACCACGCCCCGCCGCAGCACGCGCCCCGTGCTGCGGTGTTTTCTTACGGATGGGTGGGGAGCTTACGACGGTACGATGCCGCCCACGGAAGGAGCACGGTGAACAGTTCGGTAGCGTTTCAGGTTGATCGGATCAGCAAGACGTACGCTGGTCGGGCGGGCCGTGTGAGGGTGCTGCGCGATCTGTCGTTTGCGGTGGATGTGGGCACGTGGGTGACCACGCTCGGTCCGTCTGGGTGTGGGAAGACGACACTGCTTAGGATTCTCTCGGGACTGGAGTCCCCGGATGCCGGACGCGTGACCGTCCACGGAACGCACGGATCTCATCTCGGTGTCATGGCGTACCTTCCGCAGCAAGACACGCTGCTGCCTTGGCGGACTGCGCTTGAGAACGCCGTGCTGAGCTCGGAGGTGGATCGTAGACCTGCCGAGATGGCCCGACGGGAAGCCATCGAGCTGTTCGGTCAGTTCGGGCTGTCAGGGTTTGAGTCTCTGTATCCGAACCAGCTGTCGGGGGGGATGCGGCAGCGACTGGCTCTGATCCGCACGTTTCTCGCGCATCGGAGCATTCTACTGCTGGACGAGCCGCTGGGTGCGCTGGACCCCCTGACGCGCGCCACCCTACAGCAGTGGCTGCTGTCGGTGTGGAGCCAGCTTCGGAAGACGGTGCTGTTGGTCACGCATGATCCGGAAGAGGCGCTTCTCCTGTCAGACCGCATTCTGGTTCTCAGTGACCGTCCGGCGGGCATCCTGCGGGACGAACGGGTCGAACTTGAGCGTCCCCGGGATCGCAGCTCGCAAGAGGTGGGTGCGCGGAGAACGGAGCTTCTCCGACTGCTCCTCACGGAGGGGGAAGGGGCATGAGAGATCGCTGGCGCCGCGTGTTGGCCCCGATGGGGCTGCTGCTTCTCCTCTTGTTGGTCTGGGAGATCGGTGTTCGGTGTCTAGAGGTCGCTCCGTATGTGCTCCCGTCCCCCAGCCACGTTGCGACCGTATTTGTGCGGGAGTTTCCGAGGCTGATTCAGCACGGCCTGGTGACGTTGTTAGAGATCGTGGCCGGTCTCATCCTGGGTGTCGTGGGGGGCGGAATCCTTGCGACGATGGTCTTCTACTCCCCTCTGCTCGATCAGGCGCTGTATCCGCTGATCATCGGATCGCAGATGATCCCAGTCTTCGCAGTGGCGCCGATTCTCATCGTATGGATGGGATACGGGCTCTGGCCGAAGGTGACGGTGGCTGCCCTGATTAGCTTCTTCCCTCTGGTGGTCAACGTCTCGGATGGTCTGCGCGAGCCGTCCCAGGAAGCGGTGGATCTGTTTCGATCGCTGGGAGCGACGCCATGGCAGATCTTCTGGAAGCTTCGTGGGCCAGCCTCGCTGCCGATGCTCTTCTCGGGGCTGAAGGTGTCGGCGACCCTGGCCGTGATCGGCGCCACGATTGGTGAGTGGGTGGGAGCTTCTCAAGGTCTCGGCTATCTGATGCTCCAGGCCAACGCTCGATTGAGGATGGGGCTTGTCTTCGCGGCCATTCTCATGCTGGCGCTCCTTGGGTTGCTTCTATTCGGGGGAATCCGCATCATCGAGCGGCGTGTGGTGCACTGGCGCCCACTCCGGAGAGATCCGGAGGGAGGGGGAAGATGAAGCGACGACCTGTGATCCCATGGCTTGTCGTGGGGAGTGCTCTCGTATTGCTTGCGATGGGTCTGTCCCTCCCGCATCTTCTCCAACGCGCCTTCCTGCGGGAGTCCGAGCTGGAAACGGTCCGTGTCAGCCTAGACTTCTTTCCCAACCCGAATCACATTCCACTGTACGTTGCGTTGGACGAAGGATACTTCTTGGAGGAAGGCCTCCTTGTGGAGATCTTCGTGCCCGCCAACCCCTCCGATCCGGTCAAGCTGGCCGCGTCCGGCGCGGTGGAGATCTCACTCACACCACAGATCAACTACCTGATCGCGCGATCGGAAGGCCTGCCGCTCATCTCGATCGGTGCGCTGATCGACCACCCGCTGGGCGGTCTGGTGGCGTTGAGATCGATGGGGATCCATGCGTTGGAGGATCTAGCCGGCCAGAAGATCGGATACTCGCTTGCGCCCTTGGAGCCGGCGCTCTGGAGGACCGTGTTTGCGTGCGCGGAGGTGGATCCGGCAAACCTTAAGTGGGTCAACGTAGGGTACAACACGATCACTGCGTTGATCACAGGCCAGGTCCAAGCCATCGGCGCGTTCAGGAACTACGAGGTTCTCCAGTTGGAGGAGATGGGGTACGATCCGGTGTTCTTCCGCCAAGAGGAGTACTGTGTTCCGACGACCTATGAGCTCGTTCTAGTTTCTCATCCGGAGTTCGCGGATCAGCAGACGCAGACGGCGGCCGCATTCGTGAACGCGTTGGCGCGAGGGATCGAGGCGACGCTCCGCGATCCTGAGCGCGCCTCCTCCCTGTTCTTCGGGCGGTTTCCCGATCTCCGGGACGATCTGAACCTTCGGTCGTTCGATCACACCCTGCCCCTGTATGCGCGCGGGGCGTTCCATGCCGACCCGACGGTCTGGGAGACGCTTCAAGAGTACTTGGTGGAGCGCGGACTCATCGTGCAGGCAGTTCCTGTGTCTTTGCTGGTCACCAACGAGGCGCTTCCGCGTCCATAGGAGGAGATCGACGTGCTGCATATGGCCAACCGACAGCTGGAGATCATCACGGGGTGCATGTTCTCTGGGAAGACGGAGGAACTGATCCGGCGGCTGGAGCGTGTTCGGATCGCCGGTCGAAGCGTCATCCTGTTCAAGCCGACGATCGACGATCGGTACGCAGAGAATGCGGTCATCACGCATTATGGGAGAGAGTTCGCGGCCTGGCCACTTCCGCCTGGAGAGGAGACGGTGGAGAGGATCACGGACGTGGCGGGAGCCTCGCGACTGGCGGATGCGTCCGTGGTTGCGTTTGATGAGGGAAACTTCTTCTCCGAGCGACTGACGAGTCTCTGTCAACAGCTTGTGGATGGGGGCAAGCGGGTGATCGTGGCTGGGCTCGACCTCACATTCGCTGAGGAGCCGTTCGGCCCCATGGGACCACTCATGAGTCTCGCCGATCGGGTGGACAAGCTTCACGCTGTCTGTGTTCAATGCGGCGGTGTGGCGACGAGATCGCAACGACTGATCGACGGTGCTCCTGCACCGTCGGACGGCCCGGTGATCCAGGTAGGCGGGATCGGGGGGTATGAGGCGCGCTGCAGAATGTGCTATGTGAAGTAGCTTAGGCTCCGGCCCGGGCCCGTACCCGCAAAGTCAGGTGAGCCTAGATCCAGTAGGCCTTGCCATCCTCACACATCTCCACGCCGGGGATGGGGTCAGGTGTCGCCCCCATGTGGGTGGCGAATACGCGTGCGTTGAGGCTGACCAGCCGTCGTGCATGTCGAGCGAACGAGGGGGCGTCCATGTGCCCTGGATCTCGTGACGCGGTCGGGTGGGTCAGTTCAAGAATGGCGACATCGGCGCCGGAGAGCAGACGTTCCAGCTGTGCGCAGTCACCGGTGTCACCGCTGTAGGCGATCACCCGACCTTTGTACTCGACGCGGAACCCAAACGCGTCCAGGTCAAAGTGCTGCATGGGAAACGCATGGAATGAAAGCCCATCGACCGATGACTCCTCCTCTCGACAGACCTCCAGAAAAGAGAGGGGAAGCTTTGGCTCGAAGCCTTGCCTTCTCAGCTGTGGCCAGGCCACATCGCAGAGATGGAACGTGTACTCCTCAATCCCGGGGGGGCCGATGATATGAAGAGGGGTCGAGCGAACACGGCGGATGCAGTACTCAAGCAAGAGAAACGGTAGCCCGAACGCGTGATCAGCGTGCAGATGACTGATGAAGATGTACTGGATGGAGGAGAGATCGATGCCCAGGCGGTGGATCTGCGGGATAGCCGTTGGAGGCAGATCGAGGAGGATCCGGTGGTCGATGAGAATCGAGTTCCAGTCTCGTCCGTCCGTGAGCGCTGCACCGGACCCCAGGCAGATCAGCGGAATGCGCTCGCTCAAGCCTTGTCCGTGTTGCCCCGGGTGGCATCGGTTGCCCGCAGACGCCGAACCAGTTCGTGAAGCATGCTGAGGGAGACCTCCGGATGGTTGGCGATGACGGACTTCATGGCCCACTGTGAAACGATCAGACAACGCGTCTCGTCCACGGCCACCACGTCCGCTGTTCGGGGCTGACCATCGATGACACTGAGCTCTCCGAAGAAATTCCCCTTGCCGAGCTCCGCAAGCTTGTCTCCATCTTTCACGACGGTTGCCTTTCCGTCCAGAATGAGATAGAACCCAGCGCCGCCTTGTCCTTCCGTGACGAGCTTGTCTCCTGGGGCCACGGTCTTGATGATGGCGGACTTGATCAGAGACTCCAGGCTCTTCTCACTGGTGTTGGCGAAGATCGGCGTATTCTTCAGCAGGGCGATGATCTGTTTGTTCTCCATGCGGTGGCTCCTTTCACCGAAAAAAGCGGGACAGGGTTGGATGATATAATACGCTCGGCGGGTTTTCCAGCCGAAGGGGGTTCATGTGTCCTGGAGTCGTACGCTCAAGCTCCGACAGCTCTTGCGCGCTCAACTGGAAGCAGGGGAGCCGATCGCGCTTCTCTTCTCCGATATTCGAGGGTTCTCCACCTACGCGGCGGAGCGGGGGGACCGGGCGGCGTTTCAGCTTGCGCAGCTTCACGAGGGGATCCTCAAGGACCGGATCTCTGAATACGGGATCGTAGTGAAGTCGCTGGGAGACGGCGTGATGGCGGCATTCGAGACAGCGAAGCTCGCGGTTCAGGCGGCGGTTGCGGTTCAGGATGCGTTCCGCGAACGGAACACAGCTCACCCTGCGGCTCCGATGGACCTTGGGATCGGGATTGCGGCGGGGACGCCCGTCATGACGGACATCGACTTCATCGGACACTCGGTGAACCTTTCCCAGCGGTTGTCCGGACTGGCCAAGAGCGGGCAGATTCTTGTGCCGTCAGCATTGGCTGCCCACACATCGCTGCCCCGCGGGCTGACGTACACGTCCGTGGGGGATCGTGTCCTTCGAGGGCTGGGATCGTACTCGCTGAGCGAGGTGGTCTGGCTGGGAGAGGTGGCTCGAATCTCCGACGGGCAGGACCGAGTCACGCTGCTGTTGACGGAGACGGGAACCCTCGTGTTCGCGTTGGCCAAGGATGCGAAGCAGGAGTTGAGAGAGGCGCTGGGGCAGATGGCGGGGGCGCGGGCGGAAGAGGAGGGAGTGATCCGTGCGTGGCTTCAACGGGGTGTCGCCCGCCTGGCCCAGCATCTCATCGGGGAACCTACGCAGGCAGTGGGCATGCCACGGGAGATCCGAGTGTGCGATGCAACACTCGTCCGGCGGCGGAACACACTACGGGTTCGGTTCGCAGGGCAGAGGGTTGATCTCACGGGAGTCGATGTCAGCGCGGCCGAACGGTTCATCGAACGCGTGAGCAAATGCGGCGCGTTGGATCCCAGCTCCGATGTGGCGCAGGGCTGAACCACGGAGCGCCGGCTTCAGGGTTCTGGCGTTCTTCTGGAGATGTCGTGTTGATCGGTTCGTCTGCGTGTCCTAGAATTGCACAAAGATCGATGGAGGGGAACACACATCATGGGGAAGCGAGAGGTTCTCGAAAGTACACTCAAGCAGATCAAGAAAGCGTATGGTGAGGGCTCGATCATGTGGCTGGGAGATGGTGCCCAAACCCTGCAGGTGGAAACGGTTTCCACCGGTTCACTGGCGCTTGACATCGCGCTGGGTGTCGGAGGGATTCCGAGGGGTCGGATCATCGAGGTCTTCGGGATGGAATCGTCCGGGAAGACGTCGCTTGCGCTGCACATGATCGCCGAGGTGCAGAAGCGAGGGGGTACAGCTGCGTTCATCGATGCTGAACATGCGCTCGATCCAACGTACAGCCGTGCGCTGGGCGTCGATCTGGACCATATGCTCATTTCGCAGCCGAACTCGGGCGAGCAGGCGCTGGAGATCACGGAACAGCTGACGAGAAGCGGTGCCATTGACATCATCGTGATCGACTCGGTGGCTGCTCTGGTGCCGACGGCAGAGATCGAGGGACAGATGGGCGATTCGCAGGTAGGGCTCCAAGCGCGGCTGATGAGCCAGGCCATGCGTAAGCTCTCCGGAGCCATCTCGCAGTCCAAGAGCATCGTGGTGTTCACCAATCAGATGCGTTCCATGATCAGTACCTCGCGTTTCGGGCCGTCCACCACCACGGCTGGCGGCTGGGCGCTCAAGTTCTACGCGTCGTTGCGGCTCCAGATGTGGGCGTCCGGCCGAATCGAAGAAGGTACGGAGCGAGTGGGAACCCACGTGAATGTCCGTGTCGTGAAGAATAAGGTGGCGCCCCCGTTCAAGGAAGCGACGTTCGATGTAATCTACGGGCGCGGCATTGTCCGTTCGCGAGACCTGATCAACACAGGCGAAGCGCTGGGCCTCGTGAGCCGAAGCGGCTCCTGGTATTCTTTCGGAGATCAGCGGCTCGGGCAAGGCATCGGAAACAGCGCCCAGGCGCTGGAAGAGGATCCAAAGCTTGCGGACAAACTGGAAGCCGCCATCCGTGAGAAGGCGGCTTTGAAGCATGTGGAAAGGAGCGACCACGTCCCCAGCGAGGACGCCCCAGAAGAAGAGTGATCCGTGGACGGATCTGACGCGGTTGCTGCGGGTCAGGCCGCGGTCGCTTGCCGAGGTTCGCGACCGTCTCCGGGAACGGGGGCACGCCTCGGAGCGGGTGACGGAGGCCATCGAGCGAGCTGTGCATGCGGGGTTGCTGGATGATGCAGCGTTTGCGAAGCTGTGGATACGAGATCGTGTTGGACGTCATCCGCTCTCACGGGCTGCCGTCGTGCAGGAGTTGCGCGCCAAGGGGGTGGATGAGGCGCTGATCACCGCAACTCTGGAGAAGGAGTATCCGGAGGCCGTTGAGGTGGAACTGGCTCAACGGCTTGCCGAGGATCGGTTTCAACGACTCAGGAGCGTGGACCCCGACCGCCGAATCGCCCGCGTCCTGGCGCATCTCTCTCGGCGGGGGTTCTCCCGGGGTCTGGCGGTGCGTGCTGTGCGAGCCGCCGAGGAGGCACTCCAACGTGAAGAGGGCGATACAGCGAGTCGGACTGGGGTTTGACGTTCATCCGTTCTGTGCCAAGCGGCCGCTGGTTCTGGCCGGCGTCACGGTTCGTGAGACGGGAGGGCTCCAAGGACACTCCGATGCTGATGCGGTGACGCATGCGATCTGTGATGCGCTGTTGGGGGCGTGCGGGTTGGACGACATCGGGCATCAGTTTCCCGATACCGATCCACAGTACAAGGGAATCCGCAGCACACGGCTGCTCGAACGGGTGATCGATCTGTTGTGCGGGGGCGGATACCGGCCGATCAATGTCGATGTGACGGTGATCGCCCAGGCGCCGAAGCTCTCCCCTTTCTTCCCCGCCATGCGAGATGTGCTGTCTCCGATTCTCGGGGTGGGTGCTGACTGCATTGGACTCAAAGCCACGACAAACGAGAGGCTTCGCTCGTGGGGACACGACGAGGGGATTGCCGCGATGGCGGTCTGCCTTATCGAAAGAGTCGAAGAATGTCCCGATACGTGATCAGAACCATGAACCCGATCAGTACGAAGAAGCCGATCGCGTGAATGATGCCTTCACGCTCCGGGGGGATCGGCTTGCCTCGGATCCATTCTACCAACGAGAAGGCGGCCCGGCTTCCGTCGAGAGCGGGAAACGGGACCAGGTTGATCAGCCCGAAGTTGAGGCTGAGGAAGGCCAGGAGCTGGAAGAAGAACGAGGCCCCGATACGGACACCTTCGCCGAGGAGTTGAGCGACCCCCACCGGCCCTTGGAAGACATCTCCGGCGCCGACGCGCCCCGTGATGACGCTCTGAATGACCTCGATGAGCGCTCGTATGTATCCTACGAACTGGCGGACAGCCAGAGTGAACCCTTCTAGGAGGCGTGCGCGCTGGTAGGACACACCGAGGTCTGCGAAGACGGCCCCGGTGAACAGGGCGTCGGTCGTTCGGTCCGCGGCCGGCAAGGAGAGATCAAGCACGGATCCATCCCGTTGCACAGAGAGGATCAGTTCTGAGGCAGGCAGTGCGTCCGTTGCGACAAGCTGAATCGAGACCAGTGTGTCGGTCGGTGTTCCGGCCACGGCCACGATCCGATCCCCCGGTTTCGCACCAGCGTCCGCAAGCGGCGAGGACGGTGCCAGCGACACGAGCTCGTTGGTGATGGCAGCCATGGAGAAGTAGGCGCCGAGAACATACCGTTCTTCGTCTTCGACGTACTGCGGCTGGATCGAGATGCGCATTGTCCGACCTTCTCGTTGCAGATCAACCTCCACCGGGGCGCCCTCGGAAGCGTTCACGGCGGCGGTGATCTGCTCGCGCATCAGGATACGCTGACCGTCGATCTCCAGGATGCGGTCGCCGAACTGCAGCGCGGCGGCGGCGGGGCTGTCCGGAACGATCTCAGAGACTTGGAGGATGGGAAAGGCGATCGTCCAGACCACGAGAAGGGTCAGCGCAAATGCAAGCACCAAGTTGGTGATGGGGCCGGCCAGGCTGATCAGCGTCCGTGCGTACGGAGGCTTGTTGTACAGAAGCCGGTCCGCGGGGATCTCGGATCCGGATTCAAGACGATCCTCCCCCGCCATCTTGACGTACCCTCCAAACGGGATGATGCGAAGCGAGTACTCGGTCTCTTTGCCGCGAACGCGGGCCAGTCGAGGACCGAACCCCACGGCGAACTCCTTGATGTAGACGCCGAACGCTCGCGCTGCGAAGAAGTGCCCGGCCTCATGGACGCCGACCAACACGAGGATCGACCCGGCAAAGACGAGAAATGTAATCATCCCATTCCCTTCATCCTGAGAAGTACCACCTGCTCCGTACGGTCGGTGACTCGTACATCATCGGACAATCGAACCCCAACCACCCACACGATCCCGTTTTGGTCACAGAGCAGCGGAATCCGCTCCCGATCGACCGCGGAGGTATGCTGTTTGGTCAGGAAGTCGTGCAATGCGCGCGGACGCCCTGTCCCCAACGGGGTGAACCGATCTCCGGAGCGGTGCGAGCGGAGATACATCGGTGGGATCACACGATCCGCATCGGCAACCTCCGTCCATCGGTCGGCGCGAACGGTTTCCCAGTCTAGCTCTGCAAGCGTTCGCCGCTGGAGGGAGAGGACCGCGCCGGGGAGCGGGTTGTCACCCCAGGCGAGCACATGGTTCCACTGGATAGGTTGTGGCGACGAACTCGTGGAGAAGATTAGGAGATCGCGCTGAACCGTCACCGAGACGCCGGGGATCGAGAGCTCTCCGTGCGAGCGTGGCCCGATCGCCAGAGAGCAGATGCTCTGGATGTGTGCGTGAGAGATCCCGGAGAGCGATCCGCGAACCTGCCGGAGCCCCTCTCGCATCACAAGTGGAAGCGTCTCCGGGCGGAGCGCTTGCAGGGCGTCTCGGGAAAGGGACACGGAACCCGAGGCGGCACGGCGGACGACCTCGGCTAGAGTCTGTTCGATCCAGTCTCCCGTGACCTGGGTGAACTCATTCACCAACCCCGCGGCTCGGCAGATGGCCTCGACCGCTTGCGGATTGATGCGTCGGAGTTCCGGAAGAACCCGATGCCGAATTCGATTCCGCGCCAGCGAGAGATCGTTGTTGGACTCGTCCTCATGCCAAGCGAGCCCCCGATCCACAGCATAGGCAGTCACCTCCGATCGCAGGACACCGAGCAGCGGGCGGATAAACGGCAGGCGGACGGGGGGGATTCCCGAAAGGCCGGCCGGACCGGTCCCGCGCGTCAGGCGATGGAGAATCGTCTCGGCCTGGTCGTCGGCTGTGTGGCCGAGGGCGATTCGGCCGGCCCTCTCCTCCGCGGCCATCGCCTCGAGCGCGGAGAGACGTGCGTGTCGGGCGGCGCCCTCTCGTCCTTGGCCGCGCACGGCTCGGAGGTCTTCAGGTTCCAGCCGATGCGTCACCAGAGGAAGACCGTACGACTGGGCCAACTCGCCCACGAACGATGCATCTCCAGCGGAGGCGTCACCTCGCAGCGCATGGTCGACGTGCCCCACGATGAGAGAGATCTGTGCATCGCGGCAGAGTCGGTGCAGGGCATCCAGCAACACGACGGAGTCGATGCCGCCGGAGACGGCCACCATGATCCGGTGTCCGTGGGGACACATGGCGTGTCTCTGAAGTGCTTCTCTAGCGTGGTCCAGCAGCATCGTCCCTGCATTGTGTCGGGTTGGCCCCGTGAATGCAACGCTCTTGGAGACAGCGCGCGCGCCCAGTATGCTCAGATGCCATGCGACGATCTAGATGGAGTGTGTTGTCGTTGAGTCTGTGGATTCTCCTGTTGTTGGGAAGCCGTGTCTTGGGACAGATGGACGAGCCGTTTCGTATGCTCGCGGCTGTGCCGACGCTGCCACCTGGGATGTCACGACTTTCGCTCTCGCAGGAGGAGGCGGTCTGGGGGATCTCGGTGGACCGAGCGACGGGACCATGGGCGCTGGTGCGCGGGGCTGCAACCACAGGAGGTGCGGTGAGTCTTCTCCTGCGGTGGTATCTTCCCCTAGAACTGGCGCCGATC
>CAZQHD010000068.1:0-11250 GCA_964593295.1 uncultured Thermotogae bacterium
GCTCAGGATGTCTTGCCCTGTCGTGGTGGTGGTGCCCAGAGGGTGTTGGAGGCTCGGGCGCAGTCCCTTAACGGCGCGCTGGGTCACATCATAGGGGTCGTACGGGGCGAGATATGGGGCGAGAACGGCCGCCAACACGAGAAGTCCGGCAAGGATCAGCCCCAGGCGGCCTTTCGGATGCTGCCAAAGCTTCTTAGCGAAGCCTAGGAACGACCCGCCGCGCTGGGCAAGCTGGAGAAGCGCGTTCTGCCTACTCATCGCTTGTCTCCGACCGTGACGCGCGGATCGAGAACCACGTAGAACAGCTCGGTCACAAGATTCGCCAGGATCGCAAAGGTGGAGAGAAACAGCATGATGCCCATCATCAACGGGTAGTCATTGGTGCTGTTCGCTTCCAGGAAGAGGGTCCCCATCCCCTGCCAGTTGAAGACCTGCTCGATGATGATGGCTCCGCCGATGAGGCCGCTGATGCTCATGCCGATCGAGGTGCTCAGAGGAAGAAGAGCGTTCCTCAGAACGTGCTTGTACAGGACCGTGGACTGACGGAGCCCCTTGGCGCGGGCGGTGATGACGTAATCCTCATTGGTCACGGCGATCACGCTGTTGCGCGTGACCTGGGAGTAGCCGACGATGCCACCGAGGGCCATGCTCATGATGGGAAGGGCGGCGTTGTTGAGCACCACCATGATCGCCTCCCGGCTCCAGTCGAACTCCGCCACCATGTTGGGGTTGGTGTAGGCTGGGAAGAGCTCCAGTCTGAACCCGAGGTAGAACGACACCATCAACGCAATGAAGAAGCCGGGGAGGGCCACACTGATCGTGGAGGCGTTCAGCAGCAACGTATCCTGCCACCGACCGCGTTTCCACGCAGCCGTGGTCCCGAACAACAGGCCAATGACCAGGCTGATGAGGAGCGTGCTCACCGACAACACCAGTGTCCACGGCAAGCGCTGCCCAATCAGCTCGGTGACTCTGGGGGATCCGGACCGCAGTGAGCTACCCATGTCCAATCGCAACAGGCCTTGCACGTAGCGGATGTACTGCTGGAAGGGTGAGACTTCGAAGCCGTACTGTTCACGCGTAAACTGCTTGATGATCTCGTACTCGATGTTGGACATTCCGCCCTGGGGCGGATAGTAGCGCTCGGCAGGATCGTGCACGCCGAGGCGAGGGATGAAGAAGTTCAGGGTCAGCACGACGAAGAAGATGAACACCGCATACAGGATCCTCTTGATGACGTAGCTTCTTTTCATCGTCTCTACTCCCGCTCCTGATTCTCTGCGGCAGAGCTCTCGGCGCCTGTTCGAACAGACACCATGTCTCCGTTCGAGTCAATCCGCTGGATCTGTTGCAGATTGGTTGAGTTAAACACCCCGGCGCCGGGTACGACCTGATAGCCTGTGTAGCGATCTGTACGGGCGATCGAGATGATCTGCGGGGTGTAGAGCGGAATTTTGTAGAACAGTTCCGCGATGAGCGGCTGCAGGTCGAACAGCAGCTGGTACTTACGGCCTAGGTTCAGGGTGGACCGCATCTCGTCAATCCCGCTTGTCAGTTCCGGCTGAACCAGTCGACCGTAGTTGGACGTCCGACCCAACGCGACGAAGTGGGCGTTGAGCATGATGTCCACATTGGCCAGCGAGAAGATCACCCCGTGAATGGTCATGTCGAAGCGGCTTGTCCAGAGATGCGTTGTCTCGGGAGAGTTTCCCTTCGCTTGATAGCGGATCTCGATTCCAATCTTCTGGAACTGGATCTCCAGGAACGAGATCAGCTCCATCTCCCCCGGATGGCCCAAGACATTGTATGAGACTCGTTGCCCGTGGTGGAGGCGATACCCCTGTGCATCCTTCTCCGGGAGGATCTGATCCAACAGCTGATTGGCTCGTTCCAGCCGAATCTTGCGATTCCCTCTCAGGATGTCGGCGCTGGGATTGTAAAAGTCACTTAGGCTCTCTCGGATCAGTCCGGCGCTCATGGCGGTGGCCGCTCCATTGGCCACCAGCCGAATGAGCGTGTCGGTGTCGATGGCCAGCGCAATCGCCTGCCTCACGGTTCGGTCGGCCAGCAGGTCGCGCAGGGGTGTCCTCTCAGCGTCCACCGGGTTCACGTTGAACACCAAGGTCTGAGTGTATACGCCCTCAGCGACCGAAAGGAAGAGATCCTCCCGGTCTTCAAAGAGACGCACGTAGTTTGGACTCAAGCTGGCGCTAAGCATGTCGATATGGCCCTGCATCACAGCATAGATGGCGACGTTGATCTCCTGGTAGAGAATCAGCCGGATCGTCTCTACTGCGTACAGGGGGCTGGCATCATCGTTGGTCAGATGATAGAGCTCGTTCCGTCTCAGGATGATCTGTGACGGCCCTGATGCTGCCGCATCGAGGACATAGGGTCCGCTGCCCACAGGGTTCTGATACAGAGACTGCATATTCTCATCGGGGCTTCGGCTGTTCAGTTGGCTCTCTCGGCTGACAACAGGTTCCCAAAGATGCTGGGGGAGGATCAGAATCGTTGTGAACAGACTGGTCACTGCACCCAAGACACTGCGGACGTGGAGGTAGATCACCGTGTCACGTTCCGACTCGTCGATCGGATACCCGTGTTCAGCGGCCCCGCGATCGTAGGTGAAGATCCCCTGCAGTTGAAGCTGCCCTGATCTTGAGTACAGATGAAGCAGATCGGCCGTCCACGCCAGCGCACCCGCGTGATTGGAGAGATAGTTGTTCCTGGCAATGTCGAGCGTGTAGTACACATCCTCGGCGGTCACCGGCCGGCCATCGCTCCATCGAGCGCGATCATCGAGCTCGATCCTGACGGCCAGGTATTCCTCGGTCTGACCGCTCTGTGGATTGCGGAGGGTCCTTACACCGTGGGTTTCAAGACGCCCGTAGTCGATGTGTCCGGAGTCCGTCAGGATGGGCCTGCCCTGGGCATCGACGTAGTACCACTGTTGCGCCAGACTCGGCAAGAATCCACCGGTGTCGTCGTCATACGAGAACAGGGTACTGTAGAGCATGCTGGCAATCGTGGGCGCGATGCCCTCCCGTGAAAGCCACGGCATGAAGGCGGACGGAAACGACGATTCGACCACACCTACGTACAAGGTGTTCGTCGTATCGGTGCGGCGGGGATACTCATTCCGCTGACACCCTGCAAGCAGCATCGTCGTACCCACCAACAGTACGAGAGAGGCGACCAGAAGGCGCTGCGTTGTGGGCATTCCTCCCTCCCTGTTGTGAGAAGCATCCGGCGGCGAGACAACGGTACCATGGCCCCGCCAAGCTCAGGCCGTGCTCGGACCTGGCGGGGCCGTAGGAACGATTCAGTGGTTGGGCTACGGTCTCTTCAGGCTGAAGCCAAGACCGTCCATGGCAGACGTGGCGGTCATCCCTGGGAGGATGATGCTGAAGTTCAGCCCGTCTTCGCTCACGCTGCACAACGGAGCGGGATCTATGCCCTCCAACACCACCGTCAGGGTCATACCCCGTCGCATCTCGAAGCTTCCGGTGGCATCGATGACGGCGTCTCCAGCACTGTCCGATACCAGCACAGCATACGTACCGTTCGGATGGAGGGTCAGCGACGTGTTGTACTCGGACTCCTCGTACGTGGCCGCGCCGACAAAGCTTCCCTGGACCGCCGCACTGTAGAGCAGCATGTCCGTGGCCGGCATCCCACCGATCAACCGGAACTGCCCCGACAGCACAAGATTCTCCAGGGTCGCGCTGTAGGCCGCTCCGTCCTCGGGCTCGAAGAGGATCTCCGTACCGTCTACATCATACGAACCGATCTCTTCGTAGTTCTGAGGTTGCCCGACATCCGCGGTGTAGTGATAGGTGCCGAACATGTCCAGCACCATGGTAGATTGAGCATTGTACATCGGCGTGGACTTCTCACCGACGTACGTGCCGGCGTACTCGGCGTGGGTCGCAATACGAAGCACTCGGTCCGTCCTGACCGGGGCCATGGCGGAAGGACGGACTCCGATCGTGATCTGTCCGTCCGCGGCGATCGCTCCTTGCACTGGTGCCTCATCCGCCGGGTTCAGGACAAACTGATCCCCCTCGATGCTCCAGGTTCCGGTCTCATCATACGTGTAGTCGTTTCCACCCATGGAGAACTCGCTGGTGAACACGTAGCGAAGCCCCGGCTTAAGCTGCAGGGAGTATCGATAATCGACGCTGCTGCCCATCGCTTGGGTGGTGTGGGACCCGACGTACGTTCCGTAGTGTTCGGACAGAGCCAACGTATCCGCCGTCAAGGTGTAGATGATCTCCGGATCATCTGGATCTTCGGCCTCATTCAGGATGTTGCTCTGCCCGTAGGGCAGACGGGACTGGAACACGAAGTTAGGGCCATCAAGAACAAACGTTGCTGTCTTGGGAGTGTCGGGGGTGTGTTCTTCGTAGATCATCATGTAGACCCCGCTGCTCTCGCGGATCACTCCCTCGCCGCGGCTCTCCGCAGGATCGAAACGGATGTTGGGGGAAAGCTGGAAGTTGCCATCTGTGTCCACCCGAAGGTAGAACACCAACGGCATCCCCATTCGGCTGATGTCAATCTGATAGTCTCCTGCGATCGACGCAAAACGGGCCGAACCTATCGCGGCCATGCTAAGGCTCAGGAGCATCACCAACAAGAAACTGATTCCATGTTTGAGTCTTCCTTCCATACCCTTCCTCCTCCGATGTGCGAACACTGGTTTGACCTTCGCTGGACCCAACACGCCATCCGTGTCGGTTCCCATCTCAGTAGGCCCAACATACATTCGAGGTTCTGTGTTGTCAACACCCAGTCCCCGGGGCTCCTGTACGTCTCGAGCGTGGGGATCGACACGATGAGGAGCAAGATGGGCGAAGAAGCCCGCCCGGGTCGAGGGTTCCTCTGCGCTGTTGACGCTTCCCCACCAGCAAGCTAGTATCGCGCAAAGATGCCGCATGGAGGGAGTTCACCATGAAGTCAGCCGAAGCGTTTTTCCACTGGGCATTTCGGTCACGGGCGCAGACCGTCACCAAGCTGCATGAGGGAGAGGAGATGGCCAAGGAGAAGGTCTTCCTCAGCTTCTGCTCTCACAACCCGGCATTCGTCTCTCACGGCCCCGACGGACTCAACGGCAGCATCAAGGGGGTCGGGTTTCTGCCCAAGCCGGAGTACCTGGAGGAGACGCTGGAGGCGTACCTTGATCACATCAAGAGCTACGATGGCGATGACCGGGCATACAGTCAGCGTGGACTCGCCGTGCTCGTCGAGCATCTCTACCGTCCTGAGGCGCACGGCCGGATCGATCTGACGCGACTGGGCAGCCTCGAGATGGCCAAGAAACACAGCTGGAACAACTACCGAGCCGATCCCGAGGCGACCCTCATCTACTACCAGCCACCGATGATCTCGTACGAACTGCGGGGCACGATCGAGATCTACGATGAGGCGGAGTCGGGACAGCGAGAGCTGTACCAGCAGTTCATCAACGCGCAACACGATGTGTACCACCGCCCCGATGTGAGTCGATGGCTCAAGTACCCTGCGTATGTGTTCACGATCCGGGAGGTCTGGGACAACTGTGCCACCAAGGAAGGGTTTGGCACGCAGATGCAGTATCCATACTGATCGGGCAACTGATGGAGAGGGTGGTGGCTGGGGATCTCTCACCATGGTATTGCGTTCATCTGGATTGATAGGAGAACGGCGTCTGACCCTTGAGAGAGCATGGAGGAAGCCCAGAGCGGTCCGGTGACACACGAGGGAGGGATCGATCCCCGTTGACAGAGATGGCGAGGTCTGACAGCGCAGATTCAGCGAGATCCGCGGAGACAAGCTGGCCCGAGAGCGTGCGAAGGTGGCTACGCCGCGAGGTCGTCCCAACCTCTGGCTGCACTGAGCCCGGCTCGGTCGCGTTGGCGGTGGCGAGCGCGCGGGAGCTTCTGGAAGACCGTTGGCCGGTGGATCGGGTTTGCGTCCGCGTCAGCGACTCGATCTTCAAGAATGGAAGAGATGTTGGCGTTCCTGGAGTTCGCGAGCTTTGCGGCAATGAAGCCGCCGCTGCCATGGCTGCGTTTTGGGGACGCTCTTGTGATGGGCTCCAGCTGCTGCACACTGTCCCTTCGGAGGCTGCAGCCCAAGCGGTCTCGCTAGTCAAGCAGGGGCGGGTTCGCATTGAGCGTGCCCCGCACGAGGTCGGAGTGTACGTCGAAGCGACCGTATCGGCTTCGGGACACGAGGCTGTCGCACTGGTCAGAGGAGAACACAGGAACGTCTTTCAGTTGCGGATGGATGGGCGGCTCGTCAGCCAACAGGACAGTGGGGGGTTGGAGGAGCCTGTGCAAGTGCCTCTCCGCTCGTTCGAAGAGGTCTACCAATCGTGTGACATGATATTGCCTGAGTGCTACGCGCACCTGCTCGATGGCGTTACGATGAACCTCGCAGCCTACGAAGCCGCCATCAGGGAAGCGCCTGGCGGCGGGCTTCCTCTGACACATGGACTGATCTCACTTCAGCAACGTGAACAGATCTCGCAGGACCTGGGCTATCAGATACGCATTGGGTGTGTAGCGGCCTCCGAGTACCGGATGTCCGGTGGGATCCTGCCGATCATGTCAAGCGGTGGAAGCGGAAATGCAGGAATCGTTGCCATTCTGCCCATTGCTCTCGCAGCAAGTGATCCAGACGTAGGAGAGTCTATCGTTGTTCGTGCGCTCGGCGTCAGTCACCTCACCAATGGCTACATCAAGGAGCGAATCGGACGACTTGCTCCAATCTGCGGATGTGTTGTTGCGGCGGGGGCGGGCGCAGCGGCGGGACTGTGCAAGCTATACCAGGCGAGCGCGGAGGTGGCCGGGGAGTCCATCCGCATGTTGCTCTCTAACTCCGCGGGCATGTTCTGCGATGGGGCAAAAGAGAGCTGTGCGCTCAAGGTCGGTACGGCTGCGCATGAAGCGTTTCTTGCCGCTCATATGGCCATGTCGGGGGCTCGGATTCAAGGACCGCAGGGACTCGCCGACCTCTCGGTCGATCAGACGATCACGAATGTTGCTCGTGTCAACGCCGAAGCACTCCGAGATCTGGATGACGTGCTGATCTCCGTGCTGGAGAGCCGCTAGTCGTTCTTACGGGCCGAGGCGTCGATCTGCGCCGAGGCCATATGCTCACGGCCCCATTCTCTGTGGCCGGTCGTGCGCTCGGAGACCCAGATCGTGGAAGAGGAAGCCTCCATCACAGAGCGTTCCCGCGATGGGTCGATGCTGCGTCGTCGGAGAGACTGAGAACGCCAGTGGATCAGTCGTCTGGGGTTCGAGCCGCCAGTTCCTTGGTCGAGCCTCTCCAGGAAACGGCCTCTCAACTGATATGGTCTTCGGAGTCGGTGGACGACTTACCTTGGATGCCCCCCATCGGACCCCTTTGAGCAGGGAAGGCTCGATCTGGTTCAAAGACAACTGCATCGACTGTTGCCTCCTCCTCACATACTGCCGCGCTTTCGAGAGGCGGGGCCTTCCCACGTTTCGACGTAGATCGGATCAATGCCCACCTTGGCGGTCAGCCCGCGTGCCGAAGCCGGATCTTGCCGTCAACGGAAAGACAAACAGGCAAACCGTTTTCAATCCTTAGGAAGTCGTCTTGTCCGATACGAAGGACAGGAATCGAGACACCGTACAGTCGAAGAGCAAGGATCGCGCCCAGCATAAGGACAGGGGGAGTCTCGACAGTCACGATGGCCGCAGGCGCCTTCCCCATTCGTGCGAGCTCAAGCAGAACCGCGCTCGCTGTACTTGATCCCTTCTCCGCGGGGAAGAAGCAGATCCGATGGACAATGGACTCTCCACACCGATCATGCCTTCGGTCAATGATCTCGCCCGTCAGTGGGTCCACACCTCCCCAGAAACTGATCGGATGGTCCGATACCAAGGCCTGCCCGGAAGCAGAGCCGCAGACCAGCGGGACTCCTTGCACTACTTGCTCCACGGCGTCTCCTCCGTGATAACGCGTCCGCTTGCAGCCGAGCGGACACATCCATCCAACGATGCGAATGCCACCCGAACCCCGAGCTCGCCGGGTGCGTAGTAGGCTGCTTTGCCAGAATTGGTCAACATTACGCGGGCACCCTTGACAACAACAGGCGAGTGGAACGGGCATGTATCAAGAGCGATGGTTGCGCCGAACTTCTGAATCGGCTCGATCAGCCCGCCACGCTGTGCAAGCGAAAATGAAGTGGAGCTTGTCAGCACAAGCACCTGTACGTTTTCATGCGCCTTGCTCTTTCCTGTGCATATCGCCTCTGCCAGCTGGCGGAACTCGTCGTAGGAGAAATGGGGGCAACCAAGCACAACCGCGTCCACTGCCTCCTCGGCCGCTGCTTGCGACATGTCCTCCCAGGCTGCGCGCATGGCATCTCTAGAAATGCCGAGTGCTTCAGGGACAAGTCCTCCCTGAAACGCTGACGAGAGGTCAGGCGCCTCCGGGGTTATGCCGACTGCATGGAACATGGCGACAGCCCCGGATGAGGCAGCTGCGGCCCCCAAAGCCTTGAGCTGATCCGTTGATGCCGAGGCCGGCAATCCTTCGAACACAGGGATTTGGGTGCCCAGTTTCTGGCCGACCAGATGGCCCAGCACGGCCCAGGATGCCGTGTCATCCCACTCGCTTGCCCGTGCGGCAGGCGGTCGGACCAGGATCTCTCCTCGACGATTCTCGGTGCAATGAAGTCCGGTGTAGGGTACGCGGCCTGTGATCGCGGCGCATACATCCATGTAGTCCGCATATCGATTCGTTCTAGCACCCAGTACAGAGTTGGCATACACTACGGCATTTGACTCCCCCCAGGCGATTTGCTGCCCGTATCTTGGCGTGAGATAGCCCTGGTAGGGGGCACATGTCCAGGTTGGGATGCACCCAAGTCTTAGATACGCATCGGCAATCTGTTCAGCCTGCTTGGCAAACGATGGTGAGACCTTCAGATCCTGCCAATGCCCAAGATCCAGTGAAACCATATTCAGGGTGGTCGGAACGGCGACCCGTCCTGCCTGGGAGACAATCCTGGATACGAAATCAAGATTCGATGGCGCCATAAGCGCGCATGCATCAATGTGCGCCTGCTGCACAGCTTTGAGCTCGTGTGCACCGGTTGCCTCCGCCATCTGAACGATGACAGACATGGCCTCTTGCACCGCCTCGCCACAGCGCCCATCCAGCATGGCTTTCTCCTCGCGGCGAAGATCGACAGACACGAAACCCTCCTGACGCTTGGTGTGGAACTGCACAGAGCTGCTTTGGTCTGATCAACCTTGGCGACCGCGCAGACCCCACTCATAGAGCCTCTGCAGTTACACTACGGCAATAAGGATACGGTCAGGGGAAGCTGTTTCCTATCTTTCCATGAGACGTCAGCAAAATCCTCCTTCTTCGTTTCCCCGCTCGGCGCCATTCGACGCTGCTTGACGAGTACCATCCTTCTCTTTGCCTCGTGCAGCTCGCTGGAGCTATCCTGTCACCTGGATCCCCAGATCGTGCATGAGCCGGTCGATCTTCAGTTCGTCTTCTGGTGCGAGTGGAAGCTTCGGGCTGCTCGAAAATCCGCCGCACAGCCCCATCTTGTCGAGCATGTACTTCAGTGCTTTCTGCGTCTTGCCTTCGTACTCAAGGTAACGCAGCAACGGTAGCATCGCTGCATACACTGTCCAAGCGGCGGTGTGGTCGTTCTCTTCCACGATGAGGGCGTAGAGACGTCCACATTCCGAGGGTACGACGTTGCCGGCCACGCACACCCAGCCTCGTGCCCCCATGACGAGTGACTCGTAGGCCATATCCTCCCAGCCACAGAAGATGCGGATGCGGTCTTCGGTGAGAAGCCGGATCTCTGCGATTCGCCGGACGTTTCCCGAGCTTTCCTTGACTGCGACGATGTGTTCTTGTTGGGCGAGCTGCACAATGACGTCGGGGGGGATGTCTACCTTCGAGGTATATGGATTATTGTAGATCATGATCGGCAGTCCGCCCGCCTCAGAGATTCGGGTGTAGTGGTGGATCAGCTCTTTGCGATCTGGAGTGTAGTACCAAGGAGGCAGCACCAGTGCACCCGATGCGCCGGATCGCCTGGCCTGGCGCACGTTGTGGATTGCGCCATCGGTGGTTTCGGCGCTGGCGCCCGCAACGACGGGAACAGTGTCACCCACGGCTTCAACCACCGTGTCAAGCACGGTTCGCTTCTGTGCCTCCGTCAGGCTGGCAAACTCACCTGTGCTTCCAAGCGGGATCAGCCCGCGCACTCCCTGCCCGACCAGCCAACGGGCGTTTGTCTTCAATCCCTCACAGTCGACATCGCCCTGTTGGGTCATCGGTGTCACGAGCACCGTGAGAACTCCATCTGGAATTGACATCTTTACCTCACCATTCTCTCTACGAAGGAATCCGCGCGGCACGGCTCTCCGTCCCAAAACTGGCATCCGCAGACTCCCCGACTTGACCTGCCTCTACGTAGCGCCCACTGACCTCCCATCGTTCCCAACAACAGGAGTCGATGAAGGCAAGACCCTTGATGTACGGATGTGCGGGGTTCACGAACACCACCATAGGATGCCTCGATGTCGCCGATCCCGACCGGGGTACAGGATCGACACCTCCCGCGCTACGTTGCGACCAAGACATGGACCGTGAGTCATAAATACAAGACTCATGGCTTCTTTCCTCGGACAGTCGCTGACACAGATTCATGATCTTCTACTGGATGGAAGCTTCCCCGCCGGATACCCCGTAGGCTGCACTGAGTTACCGCAACGATAGTCCCATTTCGACGCGCAGGTTGCGAAGAGACGTGACCTAATCTGGTTCATGAGCCAACTATAGCCGCGGAGAAACCCAGATCAAGTGCTGCGCTGCTCGCAGGTGCGAGTAGAGTCGGAACATGTGGTGTAACGAGCTGCTGAGCGAGCAGCGTCTTGAAGAAAGCGACCATCGCTGCCATCTTCGGTTCATCAACGAAGAGCCGACCAAGGTCGGCACCGAGGAGGAAGCGATGATCAAGGAGAGAGTAGAGGCTCTGTCGTGGTTGCGCAAGCGCATCGAGGATGCGGATACCGACCTTCTCCGTGAGATGGTGAAGGCCGTGGGCGAGGTGTTCATGTCAGCAGAGGCCAGCGCTGCGTGTGGTGCACCGTATGGGAAGCCGAGTACGGATCGCGTGAATCAGCGCAATGGCTACCGCGAACGCCGGTGGGACACCCGCGTGGGCACGATTGACTTAGAGATCCCCAAACTACG
>CAZQHD010000069.1:0-2102 GCA_964593295.1 uncultured Thermotogae bacterium
CAGCTGCAGGGGGAGGTCATCGCTTCCATTTCCAACAATCCGTGGGACACTTCCTAGACTGCTAGCATGAGAAGAAGAGCGAAAGCGCACCGTATGGCCGTTTGGATTGGGATTGCGATTACCATCTCTTGGGCAACAATGGCGGTGGCGGATGCTGGATCGGTTGGCGGGGCAGAGGACCAGACCCTCGATGGCCTCTCGCTCGATCCGGACAGTGCAGAAGGTGTGGAGACCGCCACATTCGCCATGGGCTGTTTCTGGGGGGTGGAGGCGCGATTCGGCCTCCTACCTGGGGTGATCCGGACTCGTGTCGGGTATGCCGGAGGGACCACCGAGGCCCCGACGTATCGTCAGATCGGCGACCATGCCGAAGCGGTGCAGATCGACTTCGATCCCCGCGTCATCTCGTATGACGAGCTGCTGCAGCAGTTCTTCTCCGTTCGCAGCCCGATCGCGTTGCGCCAACTCGTCGGGGAAGGTCAATACCGCTTCCTGATCCTGTTCCACGATGAAGCGCAGCAGACGGCGGCCCGGACGGTCTTCCTGGAGCAGGTCGGTGCGCACGGCGACAACTGGTTCGATCAACTCGTGCAACCGCTCGGCGCTTTCACCCCGGCCGAGGCGTACCACCAGAAGTACTTTCTCCAGAGCGAGGAGCAGCTGTTCGCGGAGCTCCTTGGACGATACCGCAGCCTCGATGAGCTGCTCGGAAGCACCGTGGCGGCAAGGATCAACGGATACGTGGCCGGTCGGGGCACGCGACAACAGCTGGAAGAGGAGATCGACCACTTCGGCCTCTCCGATGAAGAAGAGGCCCTTCTGCGGCAAATCGTGGACCGATCGATGCAGACCACCATCGACCCAGCAGGCTGAAGCCGGCAGTCCTGCAGGCGTCGTCTCAGCAAGAGGCATGAGCGTTGCCTGCCTCCGCGCCTGCCCTGGTCTCACCATGATCTGCCTTGCTCTACCTATCATTCCCGATAAGCCGTACTATCGGTTCGTCTCCACTCGAAGAAGTGTGCACTGACCACAGGGGGAGACAATGACCAGGAGAATCCGGAATGACCAGCCCGCATCACTGAAACGCAGGGGAAGGAAGACCATGACCATCGCGCTTATCATCCTGGCTGTCATTGCGATAGGCACCGCTGCCAGCGCCGTCTACCGCACTGCTGTTGTCCGGCCACGTAAGGAACGCATGCAGCCGTACGGCCAACTCGTCGACGTTGAAGGAGGGTTGATGCATGTCCGCTCGATGGGCAACGGCCCGAACACCATCGTCCTCCTCCCCGGCATGGGAGTGGCTCTGCCGTCAGCTGACTTCGCGCCGCTCATGCGCACGCTCGCCAGGAAACATACCGTCGTGACGGTGGAGTACTTCGGCACCGGCTTCAGCCAGACCACCGACAGGCCCAGGACAAGCCGCAACTACGTCGAGGAGATCCGGGCCGCGCTCGCGAAAGCGGGACACGCCGCACCCTATGTGCTCATGCCTCATTCGATCTCCGGCGTATACGCCGAGCACTATGCGTCGATCTACCCGGCGGAAGTCAAGGCGATCATCTCGCTCGACGGATCGCCGACCGTGCACTACGCATCCCCTCCGGCGATCATGAAGCTGGCCCTCTCCCTGGGGAAACTCCAGCAGGCGGCGGGCACGACTTCCATACTGGCCGCACTCATCACCAACCGGAAGTCGCTTCTCGCCTCGGGCTACACCAGCGAAGAGATCGACCACGTCATAGCGTTCGCAGGCTTCGCGCTGAACGACACCGTTCTGGAGCAGATACTCCATTCCGCAGAGTTCATCAAGGAGACCATGGACCTGCCCTTCCCCGCCTCGGTGCCGTACTTCAAGATCATCTCGAAGCAGACCTATGAGAAGCCGAACAAGCAGCTTCCGATGAGTCCACAGGAGCATCAGCACCAGCACCTGGCAAGGATCGGTGAGCATGCGCGGTATGAGGTGCTCGAAGGCAGCCACTTCATCTACCTGAAGAACGCTGACCACATCGCGCGGATCGCCGAT
This sequence comes from uncultured Thermotogae bacterium, assembly GCA_964593295.1. Taxonomy (GTDB): domain Bacteria; phylum Bipolaricaulota; class Bipolaricaulia; order UBA7950; family UBA9294; genus SPBW01. The sequence continues at coordinate 2,030 of CAZQHD010000069.1, forward strand.
GAGGTGATCGCTGCCGCGTCCTGATAGCTCAAGAATGCTTCCAAGGACCTGGAAGCAGCGATCGAGAGGGGCC
>CAZQHD010000069.1:2112-10947 GCA_964593295.1 uncultured Thermotogae bacterium
TCCGTACATCCGGCCTGTAATTCTCGACCGGCTGCCGACCCAGAAGCCGCTCGTCCCGCCCCTAAGGGGCTCGACCTCGTCTCGCCGTACACCCCCGCATTCGGGTAGAACCCCTCAGAACGGTTAGTCTCTTACCATGTGGACTTGAGCTCTCTCGCAGGGAAGAACGGAACCTGGGCTGTCTGTGTCATGGGGAATTGGCGGATCACGTTCACCTTCGCGTTCGATGGCACGGACGCGATCGACGTTGGCTACGATGACGAGCATTAGGAAGCCTCGAGCATGAGAATGCACAATCCCCCTCATTTTGGAGAAGTCATCCGGCTGTTGTGTTTGGACCCTTTGGAGCTTTCTGTCACTGAGGCTGCCGCAGCGCTGGGCGTTTCCAGGAAGACCGTCCCGGCGTTCTTGAATGGCCGATCCGGCGTCAGCCCTGAGATGGCGATCCGGTTGGGAAAGGCGTTCGACACGTCTCCGGAGAGCTGGCTGAATCAGCAGGTTCAGTACGATCTGTGGAAAGCCGAACAGCACAGCAGCGACCTGCACGTCAAGAAGCTGGTGGCTGCATAGTCCGGGATCCAATCCTGGGCGCTTGACGCTTAGCGAGCTGCGCTATATGCTTGTCCTGTGATCAAGTCCTTCGCGGATTCGGATACCGAGCGCGTCTACCGCCGAGACTTCGTCAGGGGGCTCCCGAGAGAGGTTCAGCAGGGTGGCCTACGGAAGCTTCGTATGCTCAACAGCGCCAAGTCGCTCCAAGACCTGCGATCGCCACCCGGCAACCGACTGGAGAAGCTCAAGGGCGAACGGACTGGACAGCACTCCATCCGAATCAGTGACCAGTGGCGGGTTTGCTTCCGATGGCGAAACGACGATGCCCACGAAGTGGAGATCACGGACTATCACTAGGAGGAGCGAGTGATGACGAAAGACAAGCTGGCACCGGTGCATCCGGGAGAGGTGTTGGAAGAGGAGTTCCTCAAGCCGCTCAAGCTAAGCCAGCACCGCCTGGCCCTGGACATCGGCGTTGACCCACGCCGAATCAACGAGATCGTGTTGCGGAAGCGAAGCGTGACGGCCAACACGGCGCTTCGCCTAGCCCGTTACTTCGATACGTCGGCCGAGTTCTGGCTGGGGCTGCAGGCCCAGTACGATCTAGATGTTGAGGAAGATCAGATGGGTGAACGGCTCGAGAGGGAGGTCCGTACCTACGCTCAGATCCAGTAGCCGGGTGCGGGGGAGCCGCGTTCCGGTTCTGGGGACGGAATCCGTGATTCCCGGGATGTCAAGAGGGGAGGAACGGGGATGGGTGGAAGACGGTGATCAGTGATGAGTCATGGGGAAGAACAGCCGGTCGGCAGACCAGTATGAGCGGTTCTTCGTCGCCCAAACGGACGAGGCCGTCGTGGCCTCTGAAGAGCAGGATGCGTACATCTCCGACTGCAAGGGGTGGCCTCTTGACGAATTGAAGACCAGCAAGGAAATGTATGTTCCGAGGTCTGTGGCGAAGCTGATGCCGGACATCCTGAAGTGTGTCTTCCAAGACACACCCTCGCCCTGGACTCTGGGGTGTAGACGTCATCCCATTCATCGCCCGGCCAACATGACGCGCGAGCGAACGCGGCTGCGACGTTGGGCCACCCTGTACCCGCAGTCGGAGCCTTGTGACGCCCGGAGGTGAAGAGCGTGTCGTTCGCAGCAGAGAGTTCTCGTGTCTACCACGGCGCCTATGGATTGTGCCGTAGCCCGTCAGGGCATCTTCTCCTAGCTCGTCTCGCCCAGGGAATCGATGAAGGCCGGTGGACCTTGCCTGGAGGAGGCATCGACTGGGGAGAGCATCCGGAGGCGACGGTTCGTCGCGAACTGCAGGAGGAGACGGGGATTACGGACATCCGAACTGTCCGTGTAAGGGCCATCTTCTCGCACACATACCTACCGGATGACGATGGACCGCACGACTCCGTCCACCACATCGGCATCATCTACGACCTGACGTTGGGTCACGTCGAACTCAGAGATGAGCACCACGGAACAACCGATCAATGCCGGTGGTTCACCGAGCATCAAGCCCAGCGCCTTTCGCTTGTCCCACTCGGCAGATTCGCGGTCGGACTGGTGTGGCCACAGGCCTCGCCTTATGATCACGCCAATCCAGCGGCCCATCGAGTCGATGGATCTCGCTGAGGGGATACGCTTCTGCAGACGATGTGGGCGGTGCGGAGAACCGGCGCTATCTCAGTATGATTCGGCGTCAAGTCTTGTTCTTTGACGTTCGGTGCACCCCGCTGATCGTAGGATGGCGCGGGGCATGAAGACGCATCCAGAATGGAGACGGAGTGAGCGTGGGCCATTCGGGAAATGAGGTCTCACGTCGAAGAGAGGTACCCACGATCTTGCACGGTTGCAGGCGGATCATGGGTCCGCGGGATGCTGCGCGCCCTCGAACCGGGGAACGCCTCGGTCAGTCGTCCACATGGGCAAGCTCGCGAGTCCGCCTGCCGCTGATCCGAGCCCGTTCGCTGCATCATCGGGCCACCTATCGTTGTGCTACACTCAGCCTAAGCTGCCAATGGGCCTTGCCAGACACGACCAGCCAAATGCAGTCTCGGCATGACATGCCGCAAGGCTTGTTGTCACTGGTGGCATCGGGGGATGACGTAAGAATGGCCGTTACGTGGTTACTACGCATCGGGATCGCGATGGGCGTTGTGCTAGCTGCTATCGCTGCATGGTTGTGGTTCGTCGTCAAGAAGCTTCCCGAAGCCCTCAAGCCAAAGGCATCCCAGCCGATCGGCGTGCTCTTCAACAATGTTCGCATACTGTCAATGGTTCCAGAGGCGCCGTTCGTGCAGGATGCTGGCGCAGTGCTGGTCATGGGAGATCGGATAACGCAGATTGGCGCTGCGGGAGAGATTCGTGTACCTGCAGGTGTACTTGTCGTTGATGGGCATGGTTGCACGCTGATGCCGGGGTTGATCGATGCGCACATTCATCTTCACGATGAGGCGGAGTTGGCGGGGTATCTTGCTCACGGGGTGACAGGACTTCGGAATATGTCGGGATACCCGTTTCATCTTCGCCTGGCTAGAAGGATTGCTGGCGGGCAGCTCATGGGACCAGATCTCATCACCACTGGCCCAATCCTTAACAGCCGCGGGCCCAACGAGAACGCTTTGCAGACGACGGTCACGACTGCCGAAGAGGCTCGCCGTGCAGTTCGTGCTCAACACAGTGCCGGGTATCGAGCTGTGAAAGTGTATTCAAATCTGACTCGGGAAGCCTTCGATGCTGTTCTTGATGAAGCGGCCAGCTTGGGTATGACCGTCACGGGACACTCTCCGGAAGGCGAGAGAACCGAGGGGGTACCCTACGAGAAACCGTTCGATATCCCCTGGGAGGCCTCGCTTGGGCGAGGGTTTGCCACACTAGAGCATATTGAGACGATAGTCTGGCATGGCCTTCGAGATGATCTAGATCTAGACAAGATGCGCTCGGTGGCGGCGGCGCTCGCCGATTCGGGAGAGGCAGTTACACCAACGGTCCATGCACACAAGCGACTGGTACTGATCGCGGAGTCGAACGGTGCGTATCTCGACCGCCCGGGTTCCGACATGATCAACCCGCTCAGTACGTTCTTCTCAAGAAGCGCCCAGCAGCACTGGAGCCAAGTCGATCCATCAATCTATGAAGCCCCGCATGCCGAATTCTTCCTCACCGCAACGGGGCTGTTACATGAAGCGGGTGTTCCTCTGCTGACCGGAACCGACAGTGGACTGTTCGGGATTATTCCTGGGGCTTCGGTGGCGCGCGAACTTGAGCTCTTGGTCGCTGCCGGGCTGTCTCCGCATGAGGCGCTCAGCTCAGCCACTCGTGTAAGCGCGGAAGTCCTGGGTTTCGCGCGAACGGGCATGATCGTGCCAGGATATCGCGCCAATCTTGTCCTGATACCGGATGATCCGCTGACAGACATCGGGGCTGTAGAGTCTCCAGTCGGCGTGATGATCGGGGGTCGTTGGCTAGATGAGCGCGCCATTGACGCCATGAAGAACGCAGCGAGGGATTCATCTTTTGCTCGCTCGTTGTTGCGAGTGATAGAGATGAAACTCTTCACGTGATCGCTGGGTGGGCCGCAAGGCCACTTGATTGCTGGATGGCGCTGCAGCCTCAGCGAGCAGTTCAGCTGTTGGTTTGTCAGCGTGCAGAGCATCTGCTGTGTGGAGGGACCGGGGACAGGGCATTGTACGTCTATCGTCCGTCACGAACGTCTTCTTCCCCTTCGTCTCGCCACGACAGGCGCAGCATCACACGAACCGCCTCCACTCCTTGCGGGGGGAGGTGTGGAGAGGGGGAGATGATCACGGACACGGTCCGCACGCCGATCTCTGGACCACTGCTGTCCATGGCCGTAGCCACAAGATACTGACCTTGCCCGTCACCCGTTGCCTATCACCACCTCCCTCCCTTGGCGAGCTGAAGACAGTGATGAGCGAGAAGCCACCTCTCGCAATGCCGCCAAGATCGCAAGGGGGCGGACACCGTTCATGTCCTGCGACGTCCTGCCTCGTCCGTCCGGAGTCTGTGGCGGGACACTCGCCCACGGGCTACATACAGCCTGCGCAAACACCCCTGCCCTGCGAACTGCGTTCTCTCCGCGAACTCAATGACCCCTATGACCCCTATGACCCCTATGAACCCCACGGACCCTACGAACCCTATGAACGGCCTGCCGTTCCTCCAACCACGAACTACGAACTACGAACTACGAACCGCGAACTACGAACCGCTCCTTCCCTATGAACCCGGGAACGCTCCGCGTTCCATCGAACGCTATGACCTGCTTCCGCCTACCCATGGACTACGACCGCTCTCTTGGCGCGCAGTAGACTCCAGCCAGGTGAGGGGCGGGAGAACCGTCCATTGACTTGCCTGCTGCCCGAAGGAGATACTTCGGATAGCCATTGGAGGTGGAACGTGATCACCAAGGTCCAGAAGTGGGGTAACAGCCAGGGCCTTCGCTTGAGCAAGGATCTGCTCTCGGACGTTCGTATCAATGTAGGAGACGAGGTTGACGTCACCGTCCGTGACGGCACACTGGTCATCACGCCGGCGCGATGCGTCAGAGGGAAAGCGAATCTGCAAGAGCTCGTGGCGAGGATTCCATCGCGGTATGTACCTGAGGAAGTCGACTGGGGCCGGCCGGCCGGCCGCGAGGTCTGGTAGATGTCGGGCTACATCCCTCGCAAGGGAGAGTTCGTGGCGCTTTCGTTTGATCCCCAGTCCGGGCATGAGCAACGCGGACGGCGCCCTGCAATTGTGGTGAGCAACGACTTGTCCAACGAAGCGACCGGGCTCTGCATCGCATGTCCTGTGACGAACACCAGGAGCGGTTTCCCGTTTCACGTAGCGATTCCGGATGGAGAGGCTGTGACGGGTGTGGTGATGGTCGAGCAGGTGAAGTCCATCGACTACCGCTCACGGAGCGCCCAGCGCATCGGGGCCGCTCCGCAGCCTGTCCTCGACGAGGTGCTGGCGATTCTGGACGCCTGCATCTACTGATCTAAGAGCATGGTGCCGGGTCCTGCCTTTGGCATTCTAACGGCCGCTACATGCGGTTGGCGATCGCGCGGATCGTGGCACGCGTATCTCCCCCGTACCCTCGGCTCCCGGAGAGGGGAAGAAGAGGCGCGGTCGCGGCAGGCGTTCTCCCCGCCCATCCAAGGGGCAGATGGACTACCTCAGCAGCTTCCTCATGACAAGCTGTCCGTCCGTTTCGTAGAACACGGAGAAGCCGCATCTCCTGTACAACTCAACGGGCCCCATGAAGTCCTCGGCTTCACTGACGAACACCTTCTTCGGGTACGCTTCCACCACGTCGAAACCGTCCTCCGCCGCGTCTTGACAGACACGGTCCAGGAGAAGCTTGGCGAGACCCTTTCGTCTCATTTCGGGAGCAATCGCGAAACAGAACACGGACTTCACCTGGGTGTGCGGCGGGGATTCCTCGGTCGAGACGAGCCCCATGAACTGGCGCCAGCAGTAGCATGTGAGGCAGTCCGCCTTGGTGTTGGCGTTGCACCATCCGACGACCTTGCCGTCTGAGTAGGCGAGGTAGCCTTGGATGTTGCTCCCGTTGACGTACCGGATAGCCCAGTTCCTTCGGGCGTCCACAGAGGACGTGAAGTCCTTTCCTTCACAGTCGTCGTTGCACCACCAGACGCAGTAGCACCTGTGCTCTTCCTTGTTGTCGGCATGGGGCGTCGTATCAAAGAACGTCACGTAATCGTCCACCAGATCGGGGGACAGTCTGCGGATCTCGATCTTCATCGGCGGCCTCCGAGAGTGTGCAACGGGTCGAGTCCACTATGGCGCACTGAGATGCCGGGGTCCTGTTCTTGGATGATCATTGGGGACACAAACCCCATTTCGACTGACCGGCGACGGCGATTTCGGTTTGGGCTTATGATGATGGTAGGAACTGAGCTTGATTGCCGATGAGGCGCTCGAAATGGGGTTTGTGTCCCGGAATGGGGGGCGACGATGAGAGAGAGGCTCAAGGCAAGACTGGATCGGGCGTTCCGGCTCACGCATGACCTGGTCGCGCATCTGGACGAAGCGGTGCTCGACCTGGATCTGCCGAACCTGCCGTCGAACCGGATCTCGGGCCAGCTGTGGTGCGTCCTCGGTGCACGGGAAAGCATCCTGCACGCCATCGAGTCGGGTGGTTGGAAGGGGTTCTCGTGTAGCGTCACGGCCCCGATCTCCAAGCCAGCCCTGCTCAGCGCGCTGGAAGCCACACAGGCACGCTTGGGCAGCATCGACTTCGCGAGCTTAGGCGATGCACAGTTTGACCTCGCGTTCGATCTTCTGGAGCACGAGATCCAGCACCACGGTCAGTTGATGAGGTTTGTGTACGGCAACAAGCTCACCTTCCCGGAGAGCTGGACGAAGCGGTACACCGTGTAGGAGGGCATCAACCCAGGTGGGTGTCGTGCACATGAGGCCGCACGTGCGACGATCAGCTTCACCGAACACACGCACGATGGCGGGCAATCAGCATTTCCTGCCCGACATGGCGGCTGGCCTGAGTCCCTCTTGGCCAATGTGCAGCGCGGTTCTGGCCCGAATGATGTCCGGATCAGTCTGTTGACGCGTCCAGTATCATGATAGTACTATACGTCCATGCCAGAGAAGGTACGAGAGCTGATTCGTGACCTCCAGAAGGCTGGGTTTGTCGACCGCGGCGGCAAGGGCAGTCACCGGAACTTCACCCACTCCAGGGGAACCAAGATCACGCTCAGCGGCAGTCCTTCGCAGAGTGCGAAGCGGTATCAAGAACGCGCTGTTGAGGAAGCGATTCGAGAGGTGACGGAATGAAGAAGAGTGATCAGTATCTCAAGATTGTTGAATGGTCGGAGGAAGACCAGTGCTATGTTGGCACGTGTCCCCTCCTGATGCTCGGCGGCATCCACGGCGAAGACGAGGCCGAAGTGTACACGGAGCTCTGCCAGGCGGTCGAAGAATGGGTTGACATCTACGAACAAGACGGAGAGCAGCTTCCCGCGGCAACGGCCGGCAAGGAGTACTCGGGCAAGTTCGTGCTCCGGGTCGGAAGCGATCTGCACAGAGCGCTCGCGATCGGTGCCCTGCGTCATGGCGAGAGCTTGAACGAGCATTGTGTCCGTCTCCTGCGAGAGAAACCGGCGCAGTATGGGGGAAGAAGCGATCGATAGCGACGAGTCTTGTTCTTTGCTGTTCCGACAGGTGACCGTGGCGGCGCTTTAGGCTGGACGGGGCTCGCAATGGCGTACACTTGATGGGCTCCGCCGGCCTACAGCCTGTACGCTGGCGGTGCGAGCGAACGCCAATGGACGTTGCACGGCAGGAGATCAAACGGCCGCCGGGAGCAGCTGCTGTAACGAACCAGGACGTGGGCGTGGTATCGCAAGGAGGGCTGAAGACGGTCTATGAATCACAACAGAGACGCTACGCCGATTGAGACCCTGTTTCGCAGACAGGTGGAGAACGACCCGAAGGTCAAGAATGCGTACTTGCTCGTGCACTCGGGCAAGGCCGGACTGCACATCAACGTGGCGGAGGGGCCGGGGGAGGATGCCCCCCCGACACCGCAGCAGCCCAACTACATGGCCAGTGTGGGTAAGCTGTTCACCTCCACCATCATCGGCCTGCTGCACGAGCAGGGCGCACTGTCGTTCGAGGATTCCATCCGCGACTACCTCGACTCCGAGCTGATGCGCGGGCTGCATGTCTTCCAGGGGACGGATTACTCCTCGGAGATTCAGATCCGGCATCTCCTGAACCAGACCTCCGGTCTGCCGGACAACTTTTTCCCGTTGTTCGACAAGCTGCTGGCCGACCCCAGCTTCGACATCGGTCCGCGAGAAGCGGTCGAGTGGGCGAAGGAGAATCTGAAGCCCCAGGCCGCACCGGGCGGCCAGAAGGCATGTTACACGGACACCAACTACCACCTCCTGGGCTTGATCGTGGAGACGGTGTGCGAAGAGCCGTTCCATGCGGTGCTCAAGAAGATGATCTTCGATCCTGTCGGGATGAAGCACGCCTACATGCTCCACGCCTCCCAGCCTGAAGAAGCCTCCTCACATCCGGAGGCCGGTTTCTACGTTAGCGAGACTCGACTGAACGACATCCAGGGATTCGCCGGCATCGACTATGCGGGCGGCGGGGTGGTGGCACCGATGGAGGACTTGCTGCAGTTCATGCGCGCGTTGGTGGGGCATCAGCTGGTGTCGGAAGAGACCTTGACGATCATGAAGAACGACAAGGCCAGGCTGAACCTCGGATATGACTACGGATACG
>CAZQHD010000070.1:0-10396 GCA_964593295.1 uncultured Thermotogae bacterium
ATCCGGAAGGCTCACCCGAAGCCGTGCCCGCGACAGCTCCTGCCGCACGACGTGGACGCACAGATCGGCGGTCTCGGCGTGCCCGTAGGTCACCACACGTGCCGTCGTCTGACCAAGGATCTCCTCGTGGAAAGGGTCGTCGGCATTGAGCACCGCCCACGCCTGGGCGTGCAGGCCGCGAAACAGCTTCAGCTTCGCGTCCCGATACGCCGCCAAGCCTCCGTGATGGCGCCGGTGCTCGGGGGAGAAGTTGGTGAAGACACACGCGTCGAACGCGATCGCGCTCACCCGGTGTTGTTCGATCCCGGCCGACGAGGCCTCCACGATCAGATGCTCGGCCCCGCGGTCGACGGCCGCCCGCGCCAGGCGTTGCAGCACCGGGCTCGGGGGCGTGGTCAGCGGACTCACGCCGTGCGTCACATTCTGCACCGTGGAGGACACCACGGAGCATCCCGCACCCAAGACCTCAGCGATCCAGTGACACGTGGTCGTCTTCCCGTTGGTCCCCGTCACCCCCACGGTGAACAGATCCCGGGTGGGATGGTCGTAGAACGCAGCCGAGAGGGAGGCCAACGCCTCCCGCGCGTCCTCGACCGTCAGCACCGGAACGGATGCTTCGATCTCACGCTCGGCCACCACGGCCACAGCCCCACGCGCGACGGCGTCTTCGAGAAAGCGGGTTCCGTCATGGGTGTGCCCGCGAACGGCAACGAACAGCGCCCCGCGCGAAACGCTGCGGGAGTCATCACAGATCTCTGTGATCCGAACTGCCCCCGGCAGGTGCTCTGACGCAACGCCGAGCGCACGCGCGAGGTCAACGAGCCGATTTGGCAAGGAGATCACCCACCCGGTAGACGTAGATGGGATACCCATCTCGGGACTCTCCCACCAGATCGGGCTGCCATCCCCACATGGGATGATAGTAGGAGACCACCCGCGCGCCGTCCTTCATCTCCAACACCAGGCGTTTCTGTAGGCGAAAGTTGGATGTAGCCGAGAGGAAGAGGACGACGACGTCGACCTCGGACACATCAGCTGTGTACATGTTCCCGCGGATGACCCTCGCGCGATCGGTGAGGCGTGCCCCCCAGATCCAGGCCTTGGCCAACGCCACCCGGAATGGGTCGATCTCCACCCCGGTCGCATGCGCACCGAACTCCCGCGCCGCGGTCACCACGAACCGCCCGTCCCCACAGCCAAGATCGATCAAAGACTCGCCGGGCCGAAGGCCCGAAAGCACGAGCAACCGACGCACCGTGATCCGGTCCGTCGGTTGCCACAACGCATCCAGCGTGAGGTTCCAGCCGATCCATAGAAGGGTCACCCCTCCCAAGACCACACCGACCACCCAGGCCATCTAGAAACGCATCAAGATGCCGCCCTCGAACACCGGCCCGGCGGTCCAGGACGTCCCCGTCCAGCGCAGCAAGTAGCGGGCTTGCAGGAGGATCGAGATCACATCCGCGGGGATCAGCCGGATCCCCAATGCGCCTTCCACCACGACCCCGGTGCTGTACGGAGGCGGCGTCAGCGCAACCCCGACACCGAGCCCCACGAACGGGTCCACCGGGGGCATCGGCCAGTGGGGAACGATGCTGATGCCCGCCAGCATGAGCCCTTCAATGCTCTGAGATGCAAACCCAATCTGAGCACGAAGATCGAAGATCTCCGTGATCGATAGTTCGGTCAGCGCACCGAGAATCCACAGCCCGGTCGGCTCGAACCCCGCGGTGAACCCGACCCCCGACCCCATCGCCGGCACCGAAGCCGTCAGGATGAGGGCCGCAAGGAGTCCGTAGACGATCGCCAGTTTCATCGTGCCTCCTTCGCGCCCATGGAGGCCGGCGGCCCTAGATATCGAGCGCGGTGGTCTTATCGGAGTTCTCGGAGATGAAGTCGCGCCGAAGAGCAACGTCCGTCCCCATCAGCGTCGAGAAGATCTCGTCCGCCTCCAGATCGTCGCGTACCTCGACCAGCTTGAGGATGCGCTTCTCCGGATCCATGGTCGTCTCCCACAGCTCGCGCGGATTCATCTCCCCCAGCCCCTTGAACCGCTTCATCGAGTAGTTGCCCGCCCCGCCGGCGCGGTACTCGTTCAGTTCTTCATCGGAATGCATGTAATGAATCGCCTTTCCGTTCTTGATCTGGTACAGCGGCGGCTTGGCGATGTACACATGGCCCGCGTGGATCAACTGCGGCAGGTAACGGTAGAAGAACGTGAGGATCAGCGTGCAGATGTGAGCGCCGTCCACGTCCGCGTCCGCCATGATGATCAGTTTGTGATACCGCAACCGATCCGTGGTGAACTCCTCGCGGATCCCTGTGCCGATCGCCGTGATCAACGCCTTGATCTCAGCGTTGTCCAGCAGCTTCGACAGTCGGGCCTTCTCCACGTTGAGCACCTTCCCCCGCAGCGGGAGGATCGCCTGGAAGTTGCGATCTCGACCCTGCTTGGCGCTGCCTCCCGCGGAGTCACCCTCGACGATGAACAGCTCACAGGCCTCGGGCTTCCGGTTAGAGCAGTCAGCCAGCTTGCCGGGCAGAGAGGTGGCCGAAAGCGGCCCTTTCCGTCGCGCCATGTTGCGTGCCTTGGCGGCCGCCTGCCGTGCTCTGCCGGCGCTCACGGACTTCTCGATCACCAGTCGCGCCACCTGCGGATGCTTCTGGAAGTGCAGGCTCAGCTGCTCTTGCAGAATGCTGCCGGTGATGGCGGCCACCTCCGGGTTGCCGAGTTTGGTCTTGGTCTGGCCCTCGAACTCGGGACTCGGGATCTTGACGCTGATAATGCACACCAGCCCCTCGCGGATGTCCTCTCCTCGGAGGTTGGGATCGCTCTTCTTGAGGATCTTCTTGTCGCGTCCGTACTCATTGAGGAACTTGGTCAGCGTGGACTTGAACCCGGTGAGATGGGTGCCTCCGTCGACGGTGTTGATGTTGTTGGCGAATGCGTGGATCGACTCATCGTACGACTTCGTCCACTGCATCGCGATCTCAATCTCAATGCCCGCCTCGGTTCCGGTGACGTACAACGGTTTGGGGTGAATCGGCTCCTTCTTCTCGGCGAGCTCCGCAACGAACGAGGCGATGCCGCCCTTATTCTGGAAGGTGCGCTTGACGTCCGCGGCCTCGTTCTCCAACGTGATCTTCAGCCCACCGTTCAGGTAGGAGAGTTCGCGCAGGCGATGCGACAGCTTGGGGAAGTTGTACTTGATCTCGCCGAAGATCTCCGGATCGGGCCAGAACGTCGTCTTGGTGCCCTTCTTCTTCGTGCCCTCAACGACCTCCAGTTCGCAGCGTTTCTCCCCACGCGAGAACTCCTGGCGGTAGGTCTTTCCGTTCTTGTACACCTCAACGACCAGCCGTTCAGAGAGTGCATTCACCACCGAAACGCCGACGCCGTGCAGCCCTCCGGACACATGGTAGCTCTTGTTGTCGAACTTCCCGCCAGCGTGCAGCGTGGTCATGACCAGTTCGAGGGCGGGAATGCCGGATTCGTGGACGGCCACCGGCATCCCACGGCCGTTGTCCTCCACACTCACGCCGTTGTCGCTGTGGACGATGACTGAGATCTCTGAGCAAGCGCCGATCAACGCTTCGTCGATGCTGTTGTCCACCACCTCTTCGATGAGGTGCATCAGCCCGCTCTGCCCGGTACTGCCGATGTACATCCCGGGGCGGAGTCGTACGGGTTCGAGATCCTCTAGGACTTTGATCTGATCGGCTTCATACGCCGGCGACTCTGGAAGCTTCTTGGCCATCTCACCACCCGAAGGAATTGTAGCAAAACCCTGTCTGGATTTCAATCGTGGCGCTTCCAGGGTGTGTTTGCCTGTACGACGAGATCAACCTACACTACGGATCACGAAATGTCGCGCACCGTCCGTGCTCAAGACCGTGGGTTCGACCGATGACGAACGGAAACACACACCATCCGCTGCCTGGACGAAGATTGGTCCCGTTTCTGATCGGGACTGCCCTGGGCAATGCCGGCGACCTGTTCACGCAGGTGGCTGTCTTCTGGACCGGCCTTTCGATCACGGGAACTGCCCTGTCCGTAGCCGGATTGGGCGGCGTCTGGACACTGTGTGCGGCGGTGGCCGGACTGGTCTCCGGCCCGATCATCGATCGGTTCAATCGAAGAACTCTCCTCATCACGTTCCACAGCCTGTTGGCGCTGCTTTGCTTCGCTTTGGTGGCGCTGGCGCAGACCGAGCGGCTGCTGTTGTGGCATCTTGTGGCCTTCCTCGCCGCCGAAGCCATCTTCGGAACCCCGGTGACCGCAGCGTTCACCGCTCTGCTTCCGGACATCGTGCCCGCAGGCCGCCTCGTCCGCGTCAACGGCCTCCTCAGTTCCTGGGGGATGGCCGATAACCTGGTCGAAGCCGCGTTGAGTGGCCTGGTGCTCGCCCTCTGGGGACCCGCGCCCGTGTTCTTGTTCAACGGCATCATGTACCTCGTGGGAGGCGCCGCCGCCGCCTTCGTCCCATACCGCGTCGGCACCCCTCCGCGCCGCGCCGCGGCCTCTCGATGGCGCCCGCTGGCCGACCTGGCGTACGCACTGCGGTTCATCGCCCGGGAGAGGCTGCTGCGCAGGATCATCCCGCTGGACTTCTTCAGCGACGTGCTGTTTGCGCCCCTGTTCTTCATCGCCCCGCTGATCGCTGCCGCTTTGGGATGGGGCTCAGAAGGGTACGGCTACTTCCAGAGTCTGACCCTGGGCGGAGTCCTGGCCGGGAGCCTGATCGCCTCGTCCATCGGGGCAAACTGGCCCAAGGTCCCGATGTGGATCGGCGGCATGGTGCTGTTCTCGGTGGCGTTTCTTGCGCTCGGGGTGTGGATGGTCCCAACGGTTGCGCTGGGGGTGTTCTTCCTGTTCGGTCTCGGCGTCTCCGGCGGACGCGTCTACGGGCACACCCTCGTGCAGCAGGTCCTCCCCTCCGGCCTCCGCGGTCGCGTGAACGGGATTCGGTCGTTCTTGGGCGGGGTGCTGCAGCCGCTCTCGTTGGCGGTGGCCATGGCGAGAATCGACGACGTCGGCGTGAGGCCGGTGTTGATCGGTCTCTCCCTGCTCATGCTCGCGGTGGCTGCCGGGTACACCGTGTGGGTTCCCCTACGCGAGCGCGACTGGACGCTCTCCGACCCCTCCACAGACGCGTAGCGCGCTCCATGGGCCGGGTCACCCGGCGTCGTGCTCTCGTCTGACCCGGCCTCCGTTAGAGATGCGTTACGCTTCCTGGTGCGGCCTCACCACCGCCACCACATCGGGGAAGGCGATCCCCAGCTCCTGCAGCTTGGCGACGGTGGGCACGCCGTTCTTCGTCCATCCGCGGCGTCTGTACACCGCGTCGATCAGCTGCTCGTACTGATCTTCCCGGAACGTACGCAACAGCCTCACCTTCTCGGCCGTGCTCTTCCCGGCCGGATCGACGCCCACCTTCTCCTGGAGCTGCTCATCGTACCGCTCGGCGCGAGAGAGGTACTCCTCCTCGGTCACCGGCCCCATCGATCGGTAGGGGATCGCGTCGTGCTCGCGGGTGCCAAACCCCATGCGTAGCCCGAACACGCGCTGGAAGTTGTACACACGCTCCGACTGGCGAATGAGGTCCTCCGGCGTCACCTCCACACCGGTCACACCACTGAACACGTTGCAGTAGTTGTCGACGTGCTCCGGCACCTTCGCCGGCTCCGCCGTCTCGGCGTTGTCGGCCGGCTCAACATCATTCCACGGCAGTTTGCAGTGCCCGACCAGCCCAAACCAGGTTCGCCACATCGGGAAGTAGTGGAGCGCCTCCGCTTTGTCCTCGAACGTGGGGATCTGGTCGTTGACCATATCCATGAAGATCAGCCAGGCTTCATCGTGCTGAGGCCCCTTGAGGGCAAGTCCGTACCCGCCCTGCATCGCCAGCGACTCCTTGGTGACGTACTCCGAGTACTCCAGGCCCTTGGCCTCCATGCCGATGTCGTTCATCAACGCCCGGTCCGCTCCGTACTCACGGGCGAACGTCTCCTTCATCCGTCGGATGCCCTGTCCCACCAGCGGGCCGAACCCCTCGCCCCGTGCCATCTGATGCAGGACCTCCAGCGCTTCCTCGCTCCGGCCGAATCGTAGATCGAGGCCACCGGTCACCTGCTCGTCAATGATCCCCGCCTCGAAGCACTCCATGACGAACGCCAGGCCGGTGGTGAACGAGATCGTGTCCACGCCGTACGTGTCGCAGTAGAAGTTCAGTTCCAGGACGAACTCCGGATCGAACACACCAAGGTTGGCGCAGCCGGCCGCCGTCTCGTACTCCGGGCCGTCCACCAGCACGCGCGATCCCTTGTACGGGCCCGTCTTCAACAGGAAGTCGTCGACCGCATGCGAGCAGGACATCGTGCAGCCCAACCAGCATCCGTCCGGCATGTTCTGCCCGAACCGCTCCCGCCAGACCGGCGAGGAGATGTTGCCCGACTCGGGATGGCGACCGAACTTGTAGTTGTGGGTCGGCAGCAGGTCGTACTCGTCCATGATCTCCACCAAGTGCGCCGTGCCCACACGCCGCATGTCGCACTGGCTGGCGTCCAACTCGAGGATCTCCTTATTGATGCGTGCACCGACGGCTTGGATCCGCTTCAGATCCGCCGGGTGGTTGCTGTCCGGGTTGACCGCCGGGCTTCTCACCACGACGGCGGCGATTCTCTTGTCACGGAACACCGTGCCCGTGCCGCCGCGCCCCGCCTGCTTGATGCGCAATGCCTTGCGTTTCAGATCGTAGAAGCTGAAGTTGAGACAGCCCCAGCGTACGTGCTCGGCCGCGGCCCCGGTGGTGACCGTGGAGATGGAGGCCAGATCTCGCGATGCATCGGACGAGGCGAACCGGCGGATCATCTCCTCGGCGAAGACGTGCGTGTTGATGTCCGTCTCCGGGCAGTGAAGCAGTTGCACCTTTCCCTCCACGCCGTCGATGAACACGATCACGTTTTCGTTCGCCTTTCCCTGAAGCTCAATCGCGTCCCAACCGGCGAATTTGAGATACGGGCCGAAGTAGCCGCCGGCGTTGGAGTCGATCACGTTGCCGGTCAGTGGAGATAGAGAGACAGTGATCGACTTGCCCGAGCCGGGGTAGTTGGTCGTTCCGCCCACCGGTCCGGAGGAGATCACAAGCTCGTTCTCGGGGTCATCCCACCGCGTCTCCTGGGTGACCGCATTCCACAACCGCCAGACACCGAACCCTCGACCGCCGACGAAGATCTCCTTCATCTGTTCGGTCACCGGGCGCTCTTCGATCGCCCCGGTTCCCACGTTTACGTAGAGCGTCCGTCCGTTGTATCCACGCTCGATCGAAGTCAACGGATACGCGTACTCGCGGATGATGCGAAGCTCTTCAGACACTGGCATGCGACCTCCCATGTCGTGATCCGGATGGATTCCCGCCGATCGGGCCGGCAGGCAGAGTGTAGGGAACCCCGAGACGATCCTCAAGACAGGATCCGGTTGCCCCCGCCGCCCGCCTGCCCTATCCTCTCTACGAAGGAGGACGCATGGACAAGGAGAAGATGGAGCGTGCCATGCAGTCGTTTCTGGCCACGTTCGGTGAGGCACACCTCAACGACGAAGTGCGCGCGAACACGCCCCGTCGGATGGCGGCGATGTACGCCGAGTTCTTCCGGTTCATCGACGACGATCCAGCCGACGCGCTCCAGGTGCTCTACCAGGAGCCATACGAGGAGATGATCGTGATGCGCGACATCGCGTTCTTCTCCATCTGCGAGCACCACTTCCTCCCGTTCGTCGGCCGCGCGGATATTGTCTATGTCCCCAAGGGAGGCCGGATCGTCGGCGCCAGTAAACTGGCGCGTGCCGTGGACATCGCCGCCGCCCGCCCGCAGCTTCAGGAGCGTTTGACACAGCAGATCGCCGACGCCTTGGTGAGCAAGCTCGACCCCGTAGGGGTCCTGGTGCGGATCCAGGCCACCCATCTGTGCATGACCTTGCGCGGGGTGAAGAAGCCGGGCGCGCAGATGGTGACCTCCGCCATCCGTGGCGGATTCTACCGCGATCCCGCCTCGCGCGCCGAGGCGCTTTCGCTCATCGGTTAGCGGGAGCCCCCGCTCAGCCGATCCGCCACGTTTCGATCCGCGGATCATCCGCCGGCAACGGATCCACCGAGATCACTCGCTGGGTGTCCCCGCGGATCCCTTGCATGCGCACCCGGTCGCCGGGCGCGTGATCACAGTACCGGGCGCACAATCGAAAGCACAGCAACAACTCGTCCTCGATCGGGACACCCTCGATCAGTGAGCTCGGCCCCATCACATCCAACGGATCCACACACATCCGGTCGCCTGCCAGCGCAGTCAGCATTTCGTTCTCCGCCTGATGGCGACCGATGATCACCTTCACCGTCTCCGAGACCCGAAACTGTCGACCGTACCGGAACAGACGAAACTGCGAGACGCCGATCTCGTCTCGTCCTAGATGGTGGAACGCATCACGCACGCGCGCCGCGTAGGTTGGCTCGATGAGAATGCAGCCGCCGGCTGGCTGCGGATACTCCAGGATCCCATACTGCGCCGCCAGCGCCATCTGATCCTGCCGTTGACGTCCATGAAATGCCAGGAGATCTCCCTGGCGGATCCATCCCTGCTTGACCGGCCACGTCTCTGGAAGGTGCCGGGCAGAGAGAGGGCGCACCAAGCGGTCCTTCAGCCCCGACTCCTCGGCCGCCTGCATCAACGCCTTGAGGTGTTGGGACTTCGGCCGCTGACCGAGCACCTCGCCGGTGACCACAAACTCCGCACCCTCCGCCTCCATCACCCGTTGGGCGACCTTGAGCATGAAGATGCGGCAGTCCACACAAGGGTTCATCCCCTTTCCGTACCCGTGCACCGGTCGGCGAATCGTCTCCAGCTGCTCGGCAGACACATCCTCCACGCGCAGCGGAAGCCCCAGGCGATCTGCTGTCCGACGGATCCGCTCACGTCCCTGCTCGTCGGCACTGAACAGGTGTTGAACATGCAGAAGCAGGACATCGAACCCCAATCGCTCCATGTGCACTGCGGCGAGGATGCTGTCCAGCCCACCCGAGAACGCACAGACCACGCGTCGTGCCCCGGTCTCCTCTCGCCTCACGTCTTCGCCCATGCTTCACCACGGCTCCTTCACAATCCGATCGATAATAGCTCAAGAAGACAGATCGACAGAAAAATGAAGGAGGAAGATTCATGCGAAGAGTTGCCATCATTGGGTTGCTATTGTCTTTGCTGGTCGGTGCCGGGATCACCATCTCATGGGTCGGCACACATGACGAAGGTCTTGCACTCGTTCCCGCCGCGATCGCACAGGATGCCACGACCGATCCTCCCATCGCGCCGTCTCCGGAGCGTGCCATCACCGATTCTGGACAAGCCGCCGTGAAGAACGCCATTGCCTCCGTCAGCCCCGCCGTCGTGCGGATCGATGTCACCGGAACCGTCGAGGTGACCCACCCGTTCTCCGAGCTGTACGACGATCCGTTCTTTCGACGCTTCTTCGGCGCCCCGGACGATGAAGACTATCAGCGGGAGACCCAGTCGGTGGGTTCCGGATTCGTGATCCAATTCGACAACGAGAAACTGGTGATCACCAACGAACACGTAATCGCCAACGCCGATAGCATTCACGTGACGAACATCGAGGGCGACGAATGGAGCGCTCAGGTGATCGGCCGGGACGACGTATTGGACATCGCCGTGTTGCGCCTGGACGGCGACACCGAGACGCTCCACGTGGTTCCGCTGGGAGACTCTGACGCCGTTGAGCTGGGAGACTGGGCGATCGCCCTCGGCAGCCCCCTCGGGCTCTCACACACCGCCACCCTCGGCATTGTCAGCGCCGTCGAGCGCACCATCCAGAAGCCGTCGGGCATCGGTGTGTACGAGAACCTCATCCAGACCGACGCCGCCATCAATCCCGGCAACAGCGGAGGCCCGCTGGTGAACGCCTACGGAGAAGTCATCGGGATCAACACCATGATCGCCCGGCGCACCTCCGGCGGCGTGTTCGTGCAGGGGATCAACTTCGCCATCGCCATCAACAGCGTCACCGAGGTTCTCTCCCGTCTGGTTCGAGAAGGCGAAGTGGCGCGGGGCTGGCTCGGCATTCAACACACCGACGTGACCGAGGAGACCGCGCGGGAGTTCGGCGTGGACCCGGAGACGCCGGGTGCGCTGATCGTCGGAGTCTTCCCCGGCGACCCCGCCGACCTTGGAGGTCTGCGCGGCGGCGACGTGATGATCCAATTCAACGAGTTTGAGATCCGAAGCAGCGACGACCTGATGGACGCCATCCGTGGGCTCACCGCCGGAACCGAAGTCGAGATCACCGTGATCCGCGACGACGACATCCTCACGAAGTCCGTAACCCTCGGCCGACGTC
>CAZQHD010000070.1:10406-10759 GCA_964593295.1 uncultured Thermotogae bacterium
CGTCCCTCCGACCGCGACCTGCTCAGCTACCGAGGGAGCGCGCCGGCCGAGCCCATGACCGCCGCGCTCGGGCTCACCGTCGGCCCGATCACCGACATCATCGCGCGTCATCTGGGATTGAATTCAACGGAAGGCGTAGTGATAATGGGCATCGAATCGGACAGTCGGGCCGAACGGGCCGGGCTGGCCGAGGGGGATGTGATCCTTGAGATCAACCACCAGTCCGTGGACTCTGTGGACGCGTGGGAATCGAGGATCTCCGCCCTGGAAGAGACCGACGAGATCGGAATGGACCAGCAGAAGACCGGCGGCGCCCCGAGGAACGTCTATGTCGCACGATGAGCTTATTGACC
>CAZQHD010000071.1:0-10685 GCA_964593295.1 uncultured Thermotogae bacterium
AACGTGTTGGAGAGGCGGCATGGTTCAGCTCCTATCCGGGCGCCTCTCCATCAAGTCAGAGAGATCTTCATGCGAAAGCTCCTCCAGCGACTCGAAGACCGAACAACCGGCCTCCTTGAGTTTCTTCAAGCTCTGATGCCCCTGGGCCACCACCACCGGGGTGATCCCCAGAGCGCCCGCCACTTCCGCATCGTGTAGCGTGTCCCCGATGAGCAATGTGGTCTGTGGGATGATCCTGTGATCTCTCAGCAACTCGTGCCCTCTTGAGATCTTGCAGTCCGCTTCCTGATGGCTCAAACCGTACATGGCTTCGAAGTACTGGTGTATCCCCAGGTGTCGGAGCATCTCATGCAACAAGGCTTCTTCCATGGCGGAGAGCACGAACTGCCGGACGCCGTGATCGCAGAGACTCTGTAGGACCCGCTCACCCCCGGGATGTAGCGAGCATCCCCTCAGCGCAGGTCCATACTCGGCGAAGAAGTCCGCCGAAAGCTCCGCCATGGTCTCCTTCCGGAAGTCGACACCGATCCGTCGGTAGTACTCCTTCACAGGAAAACCGAAGACATCTCGGTACTCCGCCTCCGTGAGGGACGGCAGCCCCCGCTTGCCAAGCTGGGTGTTCACTGTCCTCACCACCAAGTCCAGGTCATCAACGAGTGTGCCATTGAAGTCCCAGATCACGTTCTCGAGCTGTCCAGACATAGATCCGCCTTTTCTTTGTACATGCTGCCTATCCGAGCTCCGCCGAGTCGTTGCAGCCTGCCGGCACTGCTTGCCCACCCAATGAAAGGTCAATCAGGCCACGCAACGCCCCTATAGCGTCACGTGTTCAGACGTCACACTGTGCCGTCTTCCCGTATCCCTCCTCCACACAGCACGCATCCTGTATGCTGTCTGCGCCCCCCGATCATACCTCGGCGATCCGGCGTTGCGCACGGTCATGCCAGCGCTCTCGGGGCTTGATTCTCGCCGGCATCCGCCCTAGATTGAATCCGGGCGGCACCGGTCGCCCCATGGGTGGGGGTTGTGCGCTCCCCGCGCAAGGAAGGAATTGGTGTTCGATGCTGCCGTTCAAGAGGATCTTGTGCCCAACAGACTTCAGTGAACCCGCCTGCAAAGCCATCCGGGTCGCCGGAGAAATCGCCGAACAGTTCTCTGCCCAGCTCATCCTGCTACATGTCGTGGGGCCCGTTCCCGTCTTGGAGACGCCGACCGGGCTGGCTGGCTTTGACATCGCTTCCTATCAGCATGAGCTCACCGAATCCGCGCATGAATCACTCGCGCGCCGCATCGAACGACACATCCCGTCTTCGCTCAACGTGCGTCCGGTGGTGACTCACGGAGAGGCGGCCCATGAGATCGCACGTGTCGCAGAGGAGGAGAAAGCTGACCTAATCGTCCTCTCCACGCACGGAGAAACCGGATGGAGGCACCGCATCTTCGGGTCCGTCACGGAGAAGGTCATCCGCATCGTTGCCTGCCCCGTCCTCACGATCCACATCGACGTCTCGTGAACGGTGCATCCCCCGCCCTGCCTTTGGCGGCGCATCCTTCTACAGCTCCCCTCGTGGTCCTCACGTGACGGAATCGTGTATTCTGGGGGCATGACAACCCGAGGGATCGTCTTCATCGCAGTCATCGTTGTCCTGGCCGTTGCCGTTCCTTGGGTCCTTCTGTTGCGCCCTTCCGACACACAGAGTCCTGATCCTGTGAACGTTGCCCAACACATCATCGCCATCGACCCCGGACACGGTGGTCGGGATCCGGGCGCGGTGTGGGAGACCCTGCTGGAGAAGGACATCAACCTGTCGATCGCCAGCATCCTTCGCAAGCTAATCGACGCAGAACCCGATCTTGCGGCCGTTCAGATCCGCAGCCTGGACGTGTTCCTGTCGCTGGAAGAGCGCATTTCACGCACGGAGGAGGCCGGCGCAAGCCTATATGTCACCGTCCATGTGAACTCGTTCACCGATGAACGACCGGAGGGCGTCGAGGTCCTCGTCGACTCCACCAGAGACCGAACCGACGACAGCTGGGTACTGGCCGAGCTCGTCCAAGCAGCGGTCGTTCAGGCAACAGGAGCGCGTGATCGTGGCGTGCGGACCCAGGAGTCCTATCTGCAAAGGACCGACCTGCCCGCCATCTCTGTGGAGGCAGGTTTCCTGACACATCCGCAGGAGCGCGAACGGTTGATCGATCCTGAGTATCAGCACCTGATTGCTCAAGGCATTCGTGACGGGATTCGGCAGTTCATCGACTGGAAGCACCCGCCCGAAAGGGATATCTCTCCGTAGAGCGCAGTGTTTCCACCGCGCAAGACCCTGGGCCGTTCTCTCCTCGACTGTAGCGCGCCACACTGAATCCCCGCGAGGCCTACCCTGATGCGATGCCTCGCCACAGTCTCCGACTGATCCAGGCAAGAGAGGTCCCCGACAACGCCGCCCAGACGGGAAGAAGCACACGAAGTGAGCCGATGCCGAGCACGTTGAGCAACAGGAAAGCCGTTGCCGTCCATGCCAACGCGGATCGCACACGGAGTGGACGAAGCGGCCTGGCATCCCGATCCCCGATCGAGGTCACGTGTCCATACGAGACGATCACCGGAAGCTGGATCAGCACCAACCCGAGCGCGCCCAGGAGATGAGCCACTCCCATCTCGGCAGCACGCCATGCCATACTCTGCGTTCCGGCCAGCCATGCGGAGGCTGCGGGAAACACCAGAAGAAGTGTTGCCCGGAGCAAGAAGGGGAGGCGGTCGATCCCTGCACTCCAGATTGCCGGAACGGAAAGGACCGGCACACTCCAATGAACAGAGGCCCCGAGCCACATGCAGAGGCCGGTCACGCCGGCGATATCCAGGATGCCCGGCTCTGATCCCGTACTGCGGGTGATCATCCGCGCCGAGAGAAGGATCCAAAGCGAGAGTAGAAACGACGGGGGTCCCAGGAGAATGGAGCCCGCCAGTCCGCCTGCAGACGCAAGGAACGCAGAGGACGGATGGTCTGGGTCCAACTCGCGTCCTAATGCCCAGGAGAAAAAGATCGATCCAGCCCACGCGAGGCCCTGAAGAACTGCCTCGCTCCACACCAGACCCCGGACCTGTCCCGTCACCGATCCCGCCAGGAGCCCGAGAAAGCTTAGCACCGCAATGGCGCGGTTGGTGGGAACGCGAAGGTCCACCGGGCGACCCAACGTGCTATGCGATCCCTTCCAGCGAAGGCGCTTCATCTAGAAGGCGTGGCTGCCGTCGCAGAACGGCTTGTTCTTGGACTTCCCACAGCAACAGAGTGCGCCCGTGCGCACGTGGCAGCAGTCCTCGCCATGATCGTCTCGAAGCTGAACCGAACCTCGGATCATGAGCGGCCCGGGATCGCCCACTTGGAGGCTCAACTCGCCCCCCTCAGGAAGATCCCCATCGCCACGTTCCACGGCCGCCGGCGCAAGTGTGCCGTCCGCGCGAAACGCATGTTCTTCGTGGCTCCCGTCGCATAGCGGCTTGTTGCGCGACCGCCCACATCGACACAACGCAGCGCGCGTCTCGCGAAGGATCGTCGCCCCCGATTCATCCTTGATCCTCAGATTGCCTCTCACGAACAGCGGTCCATCCGCAGATACAGTGACCTCGTTGCGCGGGGGAATTGCTTCCCCCGCCCCTCCGTCCTTGCGCTCGTAGTGCAACGCGCCGGTCGGACAGGCTTCGCACGCGGCCACGACTTCGTCTGCGCCGGCCAGCGCAGGGTTGATCCACGGGCGTCGATCGCGATCGAAAACGACCGGCAGCGCCCGGATGCACGCCTCGACATGGATGCACCGAAGCGCATCCCATTGGACGATCATGTCGTCGGACGCAAATGTGTAGATGCGGCTCTTCATTGTATGCCCCTCTCGTAGAAGTTCGTGTAGATTATCGCCTCAGCCTGCAGGTGAGGCAATCGGCGAGGGCGCAAGCCCTTTCAGTTCCACAGAGCGGAAGGATGATTCGTGCTGAGTACATGCAGAAGGACACAGACCTTCAAACACTGCAGCACCTTTTGCGGCCGGTGAAAGGGCTCAGAGATGCCGGAGGTTCTTCTTGTCAGTCTGTGGAGCTCGCTCCCAGGAAGGGCTCGGTATCCGTGACCTCGATCGTCGCTCACGGCACCGCAACGCCCACGCGTAGGCCTCGTCCACCAGTGAAAGCAGCTGATCCTCGGGAATGCCTCCGTCCAGAACGAGCGTCCTCCACTCGCTGTCCTTCATGCGACTCGGTCCCGCCGCAAACGCCTTCGTGGATGAACGTGTCGTATGAGCCTCCGCCGCCAACCGCAAGGTCAGCAGCGGGGGAACAGAGAGTGGCCATCCATAGCCAACCATCACCGATCCCACTTTGAACACAGGGATTTCCGGAAGCAGCGGCATTTCTTCCACAACGCCAGGCTTGGACAGAAGATAGCGGCGCATGTATTCGAATGTCATGTGTTTCCCTTTGCTCCCATCATACCGCACTATACAGGGAATGAACCCCTCGGGTCAACTGGGTGACTCAGCGAGCGTTCCAGACGAGATTCGGAGTTCGACGCGGAAGCGAACGGTGGAACACATGACGAGGATACCCCACCGCCAGCGCGATTTGTGGAGCCCGATCCGAGGGGAGGCCAACCGCGCGTCTGAGACGAGACCGCCTCTCCGCTACAAGCTGGAAGAACCCGATCTGACAGGTCCCCAGCCCCAAGGTCCCCGCCGCCAGGATCATGTTATATGCAGCGAACACCGCATCATCACGGGCCAGGAGATGATGGGAAGGACAATGACCGATGAGCACCACGGGAGCCCGGTAGAAGACGGGATCCTCTCCCAGATCGAGCGCACGTTGCAGACGTGCGGATAGGCCCGGCATCGACTGAAGCTGTCGGCCTGCATGACGTCCCACGATCATCGGAAGAATCCAGCGGATCGGGAGCCGGTTGGCGAGTCGTGAGAACCGCCGGATCTCGTTCACAGTGCCTCGGCTGACCTCCTCGATCCGAGCCGGGTCGTCCAGCGCAATCCAGTCCACCGACTGATTGTTGCTGGCAGTAGGCGCCCAGCGTCCGAGGGTCACCAACTGTCGGATCTCCTCTCGATCCACCGGAACCTCTTTGAAAACACGGTGTGATCGCCGCATCCGAAGCGCCGCGATCAGCTCCGGCAACTCGGGAAGCTCCTTCTCGTGAATAACAGGGCACTCCTCCAGGGGAAACGCATCGTGGTCGATCGCGTCGGCTGGGCATACCGCCACGCAGTGTCCACAGTACCAGCAGCTCTCCGGGCGAACCACGGCGGAGCTGGACTCGGTCATCTCGAATACGCGAGCCAGCTTGCACACATCGATACACCCGCCGCAGCGAGTACATGCCGTCTGATCCACTGTGATTGTGGCCATCGGTCCGATCCTCTCCTCGTCGCTGATCGTATCCGCCGGCGGCGAAGCACGGGTCGACAACTCCGGTCCCAGGACGAGACGTTCGGGGGAAGAACAGCACGCCAAGGATGGATCAGAGTCGACAGAACGTCCCCTCAAGATGTCGCGGCTGTCCCATTCGATGGTCGACATGCACCGTACGATCTCCATGCCAATGGAGACACGGGATTTTGTGCAGAAGCTTCTCAGCGAAACGACCCTGGAGAGTCTTGAGTGGGCGTCGGATGTCGAGCGCATTCTGGCTGAGCAGGTCATCTACCTTCGCAAGCAACTCAGTCAGCAGCGCCAGGAGACCGTTCTCGGTGCACACGATCTGATCAGTGAGCTGTACTGCCGCATCGAGGACAAGCAACAGCAGATCGAGGCCCTCAGTCGGGAAGTCGGGTTCCTTCGCCGACAGATCTCTGCCTCATCGTCTTGAAACCCTCTGCGGCATTCCGTACGTTTACCCATCATGTCTTCCCAACTGGTTTCTGACCGGCTCGCCCAGGCGCGTGAGGAGCGCACACAGATTGAAACGCGTCTTTCAGACCCGGCGATGGCCTCCAGCCCTGCGTATCGCGAGCTGACGCAGCGGTACGCATGGCTCCGTGATCTGATCGAGGTGGGAGAGATGTGGGAGCGCGCATGGTCCTCCGTCCGAGAAGAAGAGGAGATGCTGGAGACCGAGGAGGACCTACGGGATGAACTGGAAGCGGCATTGGAGACAGATCGAGCTGAGCTGGCGTCTCTGGAGAAACGTTTCAGACTGCTGCTCGTCCCCCTCGATCCTAACGATGCCAAGACCGCGATCGTAGAGGTTCGTGCCGGGACCGGCGGAGACGAGTCCTCTTTGTTCGCCGCCGATCTGCTTCGCATGTACAGTCGGTATGCTGAGAAGCATCGCCTGAAGATCTCCCTTCTGGACTCTCATCCCACACCGTTGGGCGGATTTCGTCAACTCACGTTCACGGTAGAAGGAAAGGGAGCGTACGGTCGGTACCGGTACGAGTCCGGCGTGCATCGCGTCCAGCGGGTCCCGGAGACCGAGTCACAAGGCCGCATCCACACCTCGACCGCCAGCGTCGTGGTCATGCCGGAAGCAGAGGATGTTGAGGTCGAGATCGACCCCAAGGACCTTCGAATCGATGTCTTCCGTTCCTCAGGTCCGGGGGGACAATCGGTCAACACGACAGACTCCGCCGTGCGGATCACCCACATCCCTTCGGGCATCGTGGTGAGCTGTCAGGACGAGAAGTCACAGCTGAAGAACCGCGCACAGGCGATGCGTGTCCTTCGTGCACGGCTCCAGGACCAACTGGAACAGGAGAAGGAGGCGGAGCTGTCGGCCACCCGGCGCAGCCACATCGGATCCGGGGATCGATCCGAGAAGATCCGTACCTACAACTTCCCGCAGAACCGTGTCACCGACCATCGCATCGGCCTCTCCATCCACGACTTGGGCAGCGTGATGGAGGGCAACCTCGACGCGCTCACGGATGCGCTTCGCAGCGCCGCCACCGAGCAGGCCATGGAAGAGTGACGAAGCTCACGGTTTCCTTACAGCATCTGACGTTCTTGACACCGTATGCCGGTCAAGCTACCATTCCTCAGATCGAGAGGGTCTGTAGCTCAGCTGGTTAGAGCGCTCGCCTGATAAGCGGGAGGTCCCTGGTTCGAATCCAGGCAGGCCCACATGCATTCTCGGAACACTTACACTCTCCAGCGAAGGACATAGCCGAGACTTGACCATCCTGTTCTCAAGCTGCACGCGGAGTGAAGCGAGAGCCGTGAGCAGCTCTCACCCACTTTCTGTAAGAGAACGACGCGTCGGACTCCAGCAAGCCGCAGGCTTGAAACCTGTTCATCTACCCTCCAAACTCGGCGGGTCCAATCACCTCGACTTGCATTCCGGCACGGAATCGTTTATTCTTCTTATCCTCTCATGTATGAAAGGAGAGTCATGGCAGAAGAAAACCTTCAGCAGCAAGAGGTTCTAGTGCAGGCGATCGAAAAGGGACTCGGCGATCGTATCCACGTTCGCGTCTCACAGTTCAAGGGAAGGGTGTACCTCGACATCCGTAACTTCTACGAGGACGACGCTGGAGAGTGGAAGCCGACACGCAAAGGAGTCTCAGTCCCCGTCGAACTCTACGAACAGCTACAGCAGGCGATCGTTCAGGCGAAGCCGGAGATCAAACGAATGCTGGAGAGCACAGATTCCGACAGCTAGAGCCGCCACCACGGGGCTCAGCGTTCAGCCCTACAGCTTTCTCTCGAAGACCCATAGCCCGGAACTGCTTCCGGCACCCACTTCGCAGCTTGCTCGGATTGCGCTCCTATCCCCCGTAAAGCAACCTGCGGACTCGGCGATCCGAAAGCTGCGCCCAGCGGTCCACGACCTGTCCTGGCGACTGTATCTTTGGATGTAACCCCCCACTTACGGACTGCCGTCCGCCGGGAACCAAACGGGCCGGGTCGGGCACGAAGATCAGGACCACCAGACTCAGCAAGAGGAAGACGCCCGATACGATGAACGCCGCGCCGTATCCAGCATACTCCGCCATGAGCCCCCCCACGAGCCCGGCAAGGATCCAGCCAACGCCCGCAATCGCGTTGTACAGACCGAGAGCCAAGCCCCGATTCTCCTCGCGCGCGAGGCGCGAAACCAATGACACGCCCGAGAGCTGGAAGAACGACCAGGTGATCCCGTACAGCACGAACCCCGCCACCAGCAGGCCCATCGCAGGAGACTGCTCGAACAGCGCCAGATACACGCCGAACCCCGCGAACAGCCCACATCGAACCCACAGCGCGGCCATCTGTACATGGCGGTTTCCCCGACGGCGAATCCGACGGCTGGCAAGCGGATACGCCAGGACGATCCCAACGTGCTGCAGCAGAAACATGGTGAAAACGCTCGACGATGAGAACCCGAACTCCCGCGATAGGAGCATGGAGAGGGGAATGCCGAAGATGCCCATCCCCACGAACGAGAGCAGCGTCGAGAGGAAGAACCGCTTGGTGCCCACGCGGAACCCATCGGAACGAGACAACAGGGCAAAGATTCTGCGTGGACGAAGCCGATAGTAGAGATGCAGCGGAGCGAAGCGCGCTCGGTCCGTGATGAAGCTTCCCAGCCCCAGGAACACACCTCGAAAGGCTCTTCCCCGGAATCGGGGCATCGTTCGGGGAACCATGGAGTACGCCAGCGCAGACGCCACAATCCCGAGGACGCCTACCAGGACATACAACGCACGAATGGCCGCCACCTCTCCCGCCATACTCGTGATACCCTTCATCCAGACGCTGCCCACGCCCAGTCCCAAGACCCAACCCATGGCGCCGATCTGGTTTAGCCTGCTGATCCTCCCCTCCCATGTTCCCTCTTCGCTGTTCTCGATCACGAGCAGCACGGTCACGGACGCATTGGCCACCCAGAAGAAGTTAAGAAGCATGTTGAGAATCGCCAACTGCTGGAATGTCCGCGCGAATACGACGGACAGGAAGCACAGCCCCACCGCGGCATACCCCCAGACCATAAACGGTTTTCGACGGTGCGAGGCATCCGACAGACGGCCCCAGATGAGGCTTCCCAAGACACCGACGAGGCTCACCAGGCTCGCAAGAACTCCGACCGCAGTCACCGGACGACCAAACACTCGGTCGATACTCAGGGGAATCAAGACGGAAGAGGTTCCGAGGACCAGGTTGGCCAGTCCTACGGCCAAATACCAGCGCTCCGCTTGACGCCACCACCCACGCACAGCCTCGATCATCACCAGAACACCGCTCCCATAAGCAATATGCTGCCATTCACCACGTCAGGACCCGGGGAGTATAGGTTGGGATCCATCTCACGGCAAGAACAGATGGACTTCATAGCTCGTGTTGGCCTACC
The DNA here is from genome assembly GCA_964593295.1 of uncultured Thermotogae bacterium. Classification (GTDB taxonomy): domain Bacteria; phylum Bipolaricaulota; class Bipolaricaulia; order UBA7950; family UBA9294; genus SPBW01. The sequence goes on from CAZQHD010000071.1 coordinate 9,321, forward strand.
CTCAAACGGAGACCTCAGACGATCGATTCGACGCGCATGCGGGCGAGACCCGCCTCCGTCACTCGGCGAAGTACGTGTCCATCTCCGGGTGAACCACTGACCAGCCCACCATCTGCGCCCCACAGTGGATTCTGAGTAGCTCTGCATACTGTGCGCTCCAGGTCTCGGCCGATGCAAGGGGCTCGTCCGCCGGCATGTACAGGACCGCAATGACGTCGCCGGTGTCCGGAGAGATCTTGGTCGCCATGGCATCTTTCACCGGGTTCCCGCAGGGCTCCCAGCCATCTTCCGTCCGACGACAGACCAGCAGAAGATCCTCCAGATCCATCGACTGGCCGGCAGGGTTGAAGGTGTACTTCTCCCCTTTCCGTCCTCGTCGCGCGAGCAGGTGCGTCCCAGACACGGCCGCGTCGAACACCGATCCCGGAAACCCGGATCGAAGGCTGACCGCATTGTTCACGTCGACTGGTCCGTTCAGCAGAGGGAAATCGCCTCGAACGGCAGCCTGGAGGAGAAACTCACTGGCCGGCTTTCCGCGCCCAGAGGGCTTGTACTTCCCGTGGCGCAGCATCGCGCGGACCCGGTCGCGAATCTGTGACGAACCATAGGCCGGTCCGAGAGACAAGGCTTCGTCCAACAACGTCGCCAGCACGCTCGGCACTCCTTCTGTCCTGAGTGGAGGAAGAACCTTGGCTGCCCACACCAAACCAAACGCCGAAGGACAAGGATCCAGCGTCGGGTCCACCGTGAGCAGAGCACTTCCCAGATCCACTGCTCCTCCTCTCCTCAAACACGTAGGCCTCTTCTGCCGCTGACACCGGGAGGTTCACGGCGAGAAGGCGCCCTTGGGCCCCTACGTCCTCCCGAAGGAGACCGTGGGGGCAACGCGTGCCGCAGCGTCCTCGATCTCGAAGAACTCCTCCTGGGTGATTCCGAACATGGAGGCAACGACGTTCGAGGGGAAGACCTCGGTCTTGGTGTTCAAGGCCCGCACGTTGGCATTGTAGAACCTTCGCGCGGCCTGAATCCTATCCTCGGTCACCGTAAGCTCCTGCTGTAGGTGCAGAAAGCTCTCATTTGCTTTGAGATCCGGATACGCCTCCGCCACGGCGAACAACTGACGCAGCGCACCGACAAGGACGTTCTCGTCTTGAGCCTGTTGATCGGGGCTTCCCTTGGATGCCGCCGCGGTGTTCCTTGCCCGGACAACCGCCTCCAGTGTCTCCGCTTCATGCGTCGCGTACCCCTTGACCGTCTCCACAAGATTGGGAATCAGGTCGTACCGACGCCTCAGCTCTGTGTCAATGGCAGACCAGCTCTCTTTGACGTGCTGGCGAGTGCGGATCAGAGAGTTGTAGAGACCCA
>CAZQHD010000072.1:0-10685 GCA_964593295.1 uncultured Thermotogae bacterium
GCCTGGTACCGCTCTTCCCACGTGTGGCGGCGTCGTCTCCCTTCCGTGGCAAGCAGCGCGACATGGTTCTGCACGTCGCGAGGGATGAGGAACTTCTCCGCTACAGGCCATCCGAGAGCCTGTTTGGTGGCGGCGAGCTCTTCCTTACCGAGGGGCTGGCCGTGCGCTCGGAACGAACCCTGCTTGGAGGGAGCGCCGTATCCGATGATCGTGGACACGATGATCATCGACGGCCCGTCATCGGAAACGGAGGCCTCGTGCAAGGCATGATCGATGGCGGAGAGGTCATTGCCATCCTCGAGATGCTGAACATGCCACCCCGCTGCCCGGAAACGCGCTCCGATGTCCTCGCTCTGACACAGGGACGTCGCGCCTGCCAGCGTAGAACGGTTGCTGTCGAACAAGACGGTCAGCCGACCAAGCCGAAGGTGTCCGGCGAGCGAACAGGCTTCGTAGGTGATCCCCTCCATCAGATCCCCATCACTCACCAGGGCGTACGTGCGGTGATCGACGATGTCGTATCCCGGTCGGTTGAACGTTGCTGCCAAGTGACGCTCCGCGATGGCGAGCCCGACAGCGTTAGCCAACCCTTGTCCCAGCGGACCTGTCGTGACCTCGACACCGGGCGTCAGATGACTCTCCGGATGTCCCGGGGTCCGGCTGCTCCACTGGCGGAACGACTGCAGCTCCTGCAGCGGAAGATCGTAGCCAAAGAGGTGAAGAAGCGCGTAGAGCAGCGCCGAGCCGTGTCCAGCGGAGAGGACGAAGCGATCTCGATTCGGCCAGCTTGGATCACTCGGATCGTGACGCAGGTGATGGGCCCAGACGGCATAGGCCATCGGTGCCGCACCCAGCGGAAGGCCCGGGTGTCCGGACTGAGCGCGCTCGACCGCGTCCGCAGAGAGAAACCGAAGCGTGTTGATCGTACGCTGGGCCAGCTCACCCGTGGATCGAGTCATCTTCTTCCCTCCTGGTCACTCCGGTTCTCCGTTCACTCTGATCGCACCGGTGGGGGGACGATCGGCGGGACGGAACGATCGGGGATCCCCTTGTCGATCAGGTCGAGGTGGTCCCGAATCCGGTCCAATACGAGTCGGACGCCGCGGTCCAGTCGAGTTTCGTCTACGTCCCCGGCGAGGATGGCCTTTGGGTCGGGGAGTGTCATGCCGTGCTCGTCTTCGAGGTGTCGGACCATCTTCCGCAGCACCTCCGCGGCGGTCTCGCCTTCTGCTCGATAGGTGCATCCGTTCAGGTTGATCTGTGCACCGGATAGCTCAGGCATCGTTCATTCCTCCCTTCTTGTTGTCGAGATAGGCTGCGATTCGTCCTGATCGGGAGAGGCCGGATAGGGGCCCCAAGCCGAGAGCGTCATGAGAAGGCGAAGACCATACGGGTTCGTTTTGAGAGAACACCAGGCGACCCTCGATTGCCAGTGCAGCGTAACTCGGCGCAACGGCTCACAGCTCATCATCGACCCCTCTCGGTATGGCTCGCTGACTCCGCCGACGGGCAGCCTCGTTCGCCGCCCATCGCCACCTGTACGTTGTATTGTCCCTCACGCTCCAGCAGACTCGCGGCGACCATCGATCGCAGGCCCGTCCCACAGAAGATCGTTAAGAGGTCGGCCTCTGGCAGCTCATCCAGTCGTTGGAGAAGCTTGACAAGGGGGATGTGGATCGAGGTTCCGATCGGGGCCGAGGCCGCCTCTTCGTCTGTGCGTACGTCCAGGATAGAATCTGTGAGCCGATCTTCGTTGAGCAGTTCGGCTGTTGTCACCGTCTCCACCGACGCGCTGTCGAGCCCCGAGGCGTGCCAGGCGTGTAGTCCGCCTGCCAGAGTCGCTCGGACGTTGTCGAAGCCGAGACGGAACAGCTGCAGGGCTGCTTGCTCCGTGTCTCGGGGTGCGCCGACGAGGAGGATCGGTCGATCGGGATCGAGGAACCAGCCGGCGTACGACGGGACGCCCTCCAACCACAGAGACAGGGATTGTGGGATGTGCGCTGTGGCAAAGGCCATGGTGGAACGCACATCGACAATCTGCAGAGCTTCACGACGACGATCCACTTCGGTCACCGAGGCCGGCGGTGGCGACGGTAACGGACGGAGCGGCGAGCCCCGGCGGTTCATCTCCTCCATCCTGTCGAAGTACGGCGGTCGGTCCAAGATGCGGGCGTGCGCACGGACGAAGTCCTTCTCCGAGTCGTGCTGTAGACTGGGATTTCGTGCGCGCTCAACTCCGATGGTGGTCCACGGACGATCAGCGATGACTGCCCCACAGACGGAACCCTTCCCGTGTGCCGGACAGAGGAGGACTCCGTCCTTGAGCGTCATGATCTGTTCATGCAGGGCGGAGTAGAGCTGTCGCGTCATCTCTTCGGTGTGCGCCTCGCCCAACAGGTCTGTCCGTCCCACACCGCCGGCGAAGAGTGCGTCACCGCTGAACAGAACCCATGGTGCGTTCTGCTCGTCGTACACGAGGTAGGCAAGGTGTCCGGGAGTGTGGCCCGGCGTGTGCAGAGCGACGCAGCGAAGCGAGCCGAACGGCACCTCGTCACCGTGAGCAAGAGGTTCACCGTACCCATACTCGAATGCCTCAAGACCGGATCGGAGGACATCGGCCCCAGTTCGGTCGGCAAGCGCCAACGAACCGGTCACCAGATCCTCGTTGCGATGGGTCTCGAGCACGTGGACGATCCTCATTTCTTGATCGTGAGCGCGGTTGACGTAGCCGTCGACGTCTCGTCGCGGGTCGACGACCACGCACTCTCCGTCACTGCACAGGAGATAGCTGTGGTGCGCCAGTCCCGGGGTGGTGATGCGATCCAACAGCATGGTCTGTCCTCCTCTAGACGGCTGTCCTAGGGGGAGTTACGCCCCCCAGGATGTCATGAACTGGAGAGCCCCGTGAGTCGGCCCGCGCGGATCGCGCGGGCCGACTTGGGTTGGGACGCAACCGGGGCAAGGAGGTGTGGTCTTGCAGTCTCTAGCTCCGAGCACGGATTCTCGGCGTATGGTTGTCCTTCTCCCGCTCCAGAAGCCATCGCCTGCGATGCTTCCTTCGCTCTGGTGCCCACCAGCCGTATCACCACGTCCTCCTTCCGCGAGGGAGAAGGCAATCGCCCGGCCGCAAGCGGCCGCAGCCGCCCCGGCCAGGCGTTCGCTCTATCGCGCCTCGAGTGCTTCAATCGTTGTGTGGTAGAAGACGAACCGCGCGTTCTGAGTGTAGGACAGGGCTTGTCCAAGCCGGAAGTTCAGCGTGGGCGTCAGCTCTCCTTCATAGCCTTGCGGCACACCGACAACAAACGGCACGTTGGGCGGGTTCACCTGGAACTCCCGCAGGTACGTCATGCCCGGTCTCTGGTCGAGTCGGCCGTCCCCATCGCGGTCCAGGCTCAGCTCCATTCGCATCGAGGATGCGTTGCGCAGCTGGAAGGTGTGGGTCACCTGGTTCGACGTCACTTGACCTTCGTAGACGATCCGCCATCCCTCGTCGACCGGTTCGGGCATGATGCCCATGGGCTGCGGGCCAGAAGCCGTCTCCTTGGGGACGAACTCCCCGTCGGTCTTCAGTTCCAGGCGATAGCGGCGATCAGTCGTCCACTCCGGGCTGCCGACCACCGTCAGGTTCCAGTTGTCCGTGCCCCATACGTAGATCCCGGCTGTGGTCCCCACCGGCGGCCAGGCGGGCGTCAAGGACGATGAGATGATGACGGTCCGCGTTGTCCGCGTGGCAGCGCCCAGGTTGTCACGCACCTGCAGCGTCACTGAGTAGGCTCCCGGGGACGTGTATGCCCAACTGGCCGTCCGACCTGATGCATCAAAGGTTCCGTCTCCATCCAGATCCCATCGATACGACGAGATGGCACCATCAGGATCATACGATCCCGATGCATCGAAGCGAACTCTCTCCCGCGCTAGCGGTTGTGACGGCTGATACGAGAACTGAGCGACCGGCGGAACATTGGTCGTCTCCGGCGTCAACATCACATCGACTCTCTCCGTGCCGCCCGCTTGAATGGTCACCGTAGAGGAGAAGGTTCGATACCCTGTCCGTTGGAGCGTGAGGCTGTGTTGCCCAGCCGCCAACGACAAGGACAGTGGGCTGTAGCCCATCAGGACCCCATCGATGAGGACCTCAGCCGAAGAGGGAGAGGTGTTGATCTCAAGGCGCCCAAACTGCGCCTGGGGCGTGGTGACGACCTGAAAACGGGTTGAGGCGAACGCGCGGTCGGCTGGCTCCGGTTCAACGCCCTGTAGCTGGGCCTCAAGCTGGGCCTTGAACTCTTGAGGATCCTCCGCCAGCTGTGGGAACGGAATGACTGCCGAAAAGCTGCCAAGCAAGCCAAAGGCCTGCGGATCGGCCTCACGGGTTGCCATGATCTGTAGGTAATCCGTTCCCGTCGGTGGTGTCACGCGAAGCTGATAGCCGGCCCCTGGGGCAGGGAGTACATGGGTTCCGGCGGCCACTCGGTTGTCCGAAGAGAACTGATTGGGAAACAGCTGAGTGACGTTGCCTCGTGCGTCGATGCTCCAGACATAGATGTAGGCTTCGTGGTTGATCCGATAGTTGATCTGGATCGTTTCGCCGATGAGATAGCTGGCATTGTCCAACCAGATCTCAACCTGAAGCCCGTCGTCGATGGGCGGCTCGACGATGATGCCTTGCGGCTCGGCTTGGGCGAGGCCAAGCGAGCTCAATAGCGCCAAGAGGAGGGCAGACAAGAGCAGTCGATGCGTGCGCATGGAACCTCCTTGAGGTGATTGCCTGATCGCAGGTTGATCTGCACCCGCAGCAGAAGCGGGACAAGCGGATTGCTGTTGAGAGAGTGGAAGAATGCAGATGATAGAAACTGCGTTCCAGGCTACCGTATCCAACGAGCGATGTCAAGCCACCGCATTGCCTCACCAAAAATGTACTCGAAACGGGATCGTTGCCTCACCTAAGAAAAGTACTCGAAGGAGGAGGTGAGGCTACGGTGTTCACATGCCGGGTCCCCGCGCCGCCGTGCAGTGGGATCTCTCATCGTGATCCCACTGAGTTCTTCCTCTGCTCAAGCAGCTAGGCAGCCCCGGACTTGCCCTGCTGCGCTGATTGTGCTACTCTACACCATCGTTCTGCTTCTCAAACGGCTCGCCGATACACGTCGGCGGTTTCCATACCTTTCTCTCCTACACTACGCCTTCGCTCTTACGCCTGGATGCTGGGTGTCTACGACGATGGAGCGCGGAAGCGCGGCTCGCCGTGAGCTGGCCGTGGTGACGAACGCGTAGCTCGTTCCCAACAAGAAGCTTCGGACATCTTGATCGAGGAGGTGGTATCCGAGAAGCAAGCGCGCAGCGATTCATGACGCACTTGCGTCACACCAACCCATGTCATCAAGGAGGCATACCATGAGGAAGCTTTCCATTCTTCTGACCGTGCTACTGCTCATCGCACTGACAGCATCAGCACAGAAGACCGTCAATGTAATGCACGGCTGGCCGGGCGAACAGGCGCCAGCGTTCGAGAAGATCGTCGACGCGTTCGAGGCCCAGAACCCTGATGTAGAAGTCGTCATCGAGGTCGTTGGCCGCGACCGCCCCGCGGTGCTTGTCACACGTCTTGCCGCCGGGAACCCGCCGGACATCACCCCGCACCCATGGATCGGGCTCATGCGGCAGTGGGCCGATGACGGCGTCATCGTAGACCTTAGAGACTACATCGACACGTCCGAACTCAACCCGGCGCTTCTGCCGATTGGGCAATACGACTCGTCAGTATTGGGCCTCGGGGAGTCTGGCCTGTACGGCCTATTCATCTTCCCCAACATCAAGAGCCTCGTCTGGTACAGCCCCAAAGCGTTCGCCGAGGCCGGCTACGAAATCCCTGGCACTTGGTTCGAGCTGCTGGCGCTCAGCGATGAGATCCTTACTGATGGCGCCAAGCCGTGGTCGATCGGCCTCGAGTCTGGCGCCGCCAGCGGCTGGCCGGGCACCGATTGGATCGAGGACATTATGCTGCGAACGTCCGGACCTGACGTCTACGACAAGTGGGTGAACCACGAGATCCCATGGACTGATCCTCGCGTGAAGAAGGCGTTTGAAGTGTTCGGCAATCTGTTCAGCAAAGACTATGTTCTCGGCGGAGAGATCGGTGCGCTGACCACTAATTTCGGCGACGCTGCGGACGCCCTCTTTCTCGATCCACCCACCGCCTACATGCACAAGCAGGCGACGTTCATCCAAGGGTTCATCAATGATCACTTCGAGGGATTGGTTCCAGGTCAAGACTACGACTTCTTCCTCATGCCCAACATCACCCCCAAGGCGACCCCTGATGGTTCCACCCCGATTCTTGTCTCCGGTGACGTGGTCACCGTATTCGACACCGGCGGTGCCATGAACGGAACCCGCGAGGAAGTCATCCGCTTCGCTCAGTTTCTCATCTCGGCCGAGGCAGCCGAGATCTGGAGCACCGAGCTTGGCGAGTTGTCGGCCAATGTCAACACCGACCCGATCATCTTCACCAATCCAATCACTCGGCGGGCCCAGGACATCCTCAATAGCGCCAGCTACTCGCGCTATGATGGTTCCGACATGATGCCCGGCGAGATTGGTACAGGGGCCTTCTGGACAGGCATCCTCGACTACATCAGCGGGATCAGCCTTGACACTGTGCTCGAGTCGATCGAGGCGGCCGCTGAGGAGGCGTACGGCGACGGGCTGTTTGAGTAGCGAGTCCGCCAGTCTCAACTCACCAAACGGACACGGCCCAAGGCCACTCGGGCCTTGGGCCTCGACTTGATTCGTCGTCCGCTGGTTCCTGCGCTGTCGACGCGTCTGATTGTGTTGCAGTGCTTGTCTGATCGTGGTGATCGAGACCGATCCGCTGAGCTGGCGCTGGCGCTGGGCGGAGGTCCTGGCGTATCGTCGGAAGCGCCTAAGATGAGGAACCCGCGTTCATGATCGGAGAGGGGGCTCGGGTTCTGCTGCGTCTGGCAGGTAATGCGGCAACTGCAGGCGCACCCATGGGCCACCGTGCCAACCGTAGAGAGAGTCCACTGTTCTGGCCCGCAGATCAAACAGGCTAAGGCTCCCCAGGATCACGGCTCGCTTGCCGTCGGAGCTTCTGGGATTGCGGCGGTAGTAGTCGGGGTAGTCTCCACTGGGTGCCAGAAAGGCGAGTAGCTCTCTTGCCTTCTCGTGGACAATGGGTTCTTCGTCGAGAGCGCTCTGAATCCGGTGATTGAGTTCATCATACCGCCATTGGCTGTCGTTCAGGCGAGCGCGAAAGACCCGTTCCGACCACGGATGCATCGAGCACAGCCTCATCTCAGGGATCACGAAGTGATTGGTGGCGATCAGCACCTGGCCGGGCTTCCCTCGTTCCGGTGCGAAGTAGAAGCTGCCAGGACAGTTGTGATCCTCCGGCGAACGGTTGATCCGACCGCGCGGTCCGAAAGCCGCCCTGTCCACGTCTTTTCGAAAGCGCTGACACAGGCCTCGGTTGAACGCGAGATACGCTTCCGGCACACGATAGTCATCCCACCGGACGGCGGCCCCGCGCACCGTTTCCGCGGTGCGGTGCGAGTCAAGAAACGCACGTGATGGAAGCAGGGCTCTGATTCGCTCGGCCGGGTAACTCGCGGGGTCAAGGTGTTCCAGAGACGCTCCCGCCTCGACGACGCAGGCGCGATCAGGACCTTTCCCTTGTCCCCAACCTGCCAGCAGATAGACCCAGGTTACACCCCGTTGAGCAGCGAGGATCCGCTGCGCCGCCGTCTCGACGTCGCGCCCACATTCGACGGCGTCTCGAACCAACAGCAGCGAGTTGAACCCGGGCCGTGACGGATCACAGTTGCCTCCCACCGCCATGTTCACACCCGCCGTGATGCCCACATCGTTCATCGCAGCGATCGATCCGAGGAGGCCGGGAACAGTGACACTCACAAACGGTCAGGGCACTTCTCGCCCCTGGGGCGGAGTGGACCGGTGGATCACGTGGCAGGCGAGACGGTGAACGACGCCGCCGGTGGGAAAGACGAACTCCCGACCGAACAATGGCCCGTGGGCCGCAGCCTCGTTGAGTAAGGCGAACCCGTTGCAGGCGATCGGAATCCAGTCATCCCGAGGGCGCAGAGGGGCGGGCAGCAGAATCCCGGTGAAGATGCGCGATAGAACGCAATCGAGTCCCGCGTTCAGTACCCATAGCTCCTGTTCAGAGACCCGCGTTGATCGACCGGCGAGGCGCGCCGTCTCTCGACAGCCGGCCACCATCCCTCGGATCTCCTGATGAAAGCGCACGGGGATATCCGCGAGCACGTGTCGGGCTCGGATCATGTCTCGTATGAAGGCCACGAGCATCCGACGGGCCGATAGGAGCTTCGGCCCTCTCGTGCCGGTGTAGTCCATCCGCTCGCCCGTCATCGCCTCGCGAAGCATCGCCCGGAACACCCGATCGATATAGAGATCGGTCATCGTAGCGATCTCCCTCTCTGCGAGGCGTCCGAGCAGATACCCCATCTCAAACGGACGGCCCTCGACGTAGTAAGCGACCTTCGGCTCGTCCTCTTCATAGCTGCGCGCCGTCCGATGTACGGCCTTCATCCCGATCCGGTCGTTCTTGACGACCACGCCGTCGGGAGGTACGTCGAAGCCGTCCTCGGCGAACGAAGCGCATAGCTCTCTGATCCTTTTCTCTGCCGGCTGTTTCCCATCCATCGTCTCGACCTGCCAGTCCGGTGTCCCTCGCAGCCTACGCGGAGGGCTCCGAGTCTTCCTCCACCTGTTCCTCTGCTGCGGCTTCCGTCGCGTCGCCTTGAGGCTCCGTCTCGGTCAAAGGAGCAAGGGTCTCGACACGTACACGTCCCTGTTCTGCGTCATAGACCAGTCTGGCCGTGCTGTTCTCGGCAACGTCACCCTGAAGCATCGCCGTGGCCAGACGCGACTCCACCTCGGCGCGGATACGCCGCTTCAGCTCACGGGCCCCGAACTCCGGGCGATAGCCCACGTCGGCAAGATACTCCACCACCGAAGGGTCGATCTCCAAGCCGATCCCCTGACCCCGCGCCGTGCGTCGAACGCGCTCCAGTTGCAGCTCCACGATCGACCGGATCTGATCGCGAGACAATGCGTGGAACACGATGATCTCATCGATCCGATTGACGAACTCCGGCCGAAATCGGCGATTGACCCCCTCCATCAGCCGTTGCTTCAATTCGTCATGGAGCAGTTTGTCTCCATCGGGGGCCTGCAGGTTCTTCTGGATGAGCTCCGCCCCTAGGTTGCTGGTGCAGATGATGATTGTGTTGGCGAAATCGATGACCCGTCCCTTGCCGTCGGTGAGCTAACCATCATCGAACACCTGCAGCAGGATGTTCTGTACGTCGTCGTGCGCCTTCTCGATCTCATCAAGAAGGACAACGCTATAGGGGCGGCGGCGGACGCGTTCGGTCAGCTGTCCGCCTTCCTCATAGCCGACGTAGCCAGGGGGAGCGCCGATCAGGCGGGCGACGGCATGGCGTTCCATGCACTCGCTCATATCGATTCGCACGATCGCCTCTTCGTCACCGAAGATCGCCCAGGCGATCGTCCGCGCCAGTTCGGTCTTACCGACCCCGGTCGGCCCCAGGAACAGCAACGCCGCGATCGGACGACCCACTTCCTGTAGGCCGGTACGGGATAGTCGCACCGCCTCGCTCACCGCGCGAATCGCCTCATCCTGACCGACCACTCGTTCGTGGAGCCGCTGCTCGAGATGGAGTAACGTTTCGCGTTCCTCCGCCGTCAGCTCACTGACCGGGATCCCGGTCAGGCTGGCGACGATCTCGGCCACATCCGACAAGGCGACAGACGGTGTATCGGTCGACGTCTGGGTGCGCCACTGTTCTTCCTGTTCATCGCGCTGTTCGACTTTCGGCTCGATCTCCTGTTCGAGGGCCTTGGCCTTGTCGAAGTCTCGACGGGACGTGGCCGAGTCCAGCTCCCGTCAAAGCTGCTGGATCTCCCCGTCCAGATCGTGCAGCTCGTGCGGCCGGGAGGTGGACCGAATCCGTACGCGGGCTGCCGCCTGATCGAGCAGATCGATCGCCTTGTCCGGCAGATACCGTGTCGAGAGATAACGATCGGAGAGCTCGGCGGCGGCGACAACGGCCTCGTCATCGATGTACACCTTGTGGTGCGCCTCGTAGCGGTCCCGCAGCCCGCGCAGAATCGCGACGGTCTGATCTACAGTCGGCTCAAAGACGAACACCGGCTGAAACCGCCGTTCCAACGCTGCATCCTTCTCGATGTGCTTCTGGTACTCGTTCAGCGTGGTCGCCCCCAGCAGGTGGAGGTCTCCGCGCGCCAGCGCCGGCTTGAAGACGTTGGCGATGTCCAGCCCGCCTTCCGCTTGGCCCGCTCCGCTGATCGTGTGAAGCTCATCGATGAACAACAGAAGCTCGTCACGATGGGACACGATCTCATCGAGAACCTGTTTCACGCGCTCCTCGAACTCGCCTCGGTACTTGGATCCGGCGACCAGCGAGTTGATGTTTAGCTCCACCAACCGCTTTCCCGAGAGCACCTCGGGAAACTGATCGTGCACGATGCGTTGCGCCAGGCCCTCAACGATCGCCGTCTTGCTGACGCCCGATTCGCCGATGAGGACCGGGTTGTTCTTCTTGCGGCGGGAGAGGATCTCAACGGTTGTCTCGATCTCTTTT
>CAZQHD010000073.1:0-3583 GCA_964593295.1 uncultured Thermotogae bacterium
AAGGCCCGGAGGAGCCCCCAAAAAAGGGCCAAGGGAGAGGGGCGGAGCCCCTCTCCCCGGAGGGCTGGTATCGGGGGTGCGAGATGTTGAACTCGCAGTTGAGCTGACTCTACCTGCCCCATGTGTTGGAGTTGTGAAGAGAAAATGGGTTTGTTGCGGGGGCGATCTCACGCGGAAAGGAAGAGACCGACCTCTTCAAAGGTCGCATGGAGACGCTCGATCCGCCGAATTGTCCTCTCTTGAAGGTGAAACCAACCCCCGGATCGCGTGTCTCTCCTACGAGGAGCCCTACGAAGTACTTCGGGCAACGGTTTGCACGGCCGGGGCACCGTGCGCTATGACTAGAGCACGCACGTGCGGAACCTTGGGGAGGTTGAACATGGATTCGTTCAAGCAGCCGTCGGTCGTCTGCCGCCTTGGCATCTTCTTGGCCGTGATTCTGGTATCTTTCGTCTCCGCCCACGCCCAGACTGCGCCCGTCGTGCTGGTTCACGCGCCGGCACGTGGCGAGGCGCTTGCCGTGGACGGCGTGATCCAGCTCCGGTTCTCGGAGCCGATGAACCGTCCATCGGTCGAGGCCGCATGGGACCTCACGCCCGCTTTGGAGGGCTCGTTCCTCTGGGTCGACGACTGTACGCTGCAGTTTTTGCCCGAGCCCGCATGGGCACGAGGCGCCGAGTATAGGCTGACCCTGCACTCCTCTGCTCGGTCCTCTGCCGGGGTTGAGATAGAAGAGCCGTTCGCCCTGTCGTTTCGAACGGTGGGGCTCCTCACCGTGGTCCAAGCGCTGCCCGCCGCGGACGCAGATGAGATCTCCACGTCCACCGATCTGTTCCTCATGTTCAGCCACCCGGTCGTCCCTCTTCTCTCCCTCTCCGACCCTCGCCGGCAGGAACTGCCTCATCCGTTGCAGCTGGAGCCGAGCGTCGCCGGCCACGGAGAGTGGCTCAACACGTCCGTGTATGGATTCACTCCCTCCGAGCAGCTTCGTGGAGGCACACGCTACACGGTGACCGTCCCCGCCGGACTGGCCGGCACGCAGGGAGAGGTGCTCGTCGAGCCGGTTCGCTGGCAGTTCACCACCGAGCGACCAAAGGTGGTGCATCTCTCCCCTTCAGACGGCCAGACCCACGTATCGGTCGAGCCGTCGATCCGTATCACGTTCAACATGCCGATCTGTCTCGATGCTGTTGCGGCTCGCTTCTCCCTCAAGAAGACCGGGCTGCTGGGAGAGCTGCTCACCCCACGGATCTCCGGGACCTGGACGCTGGACGGGAACACCGCGGCGTTCACCCCGGACTCGAGACTGGCGTTCGACCAACCGTATGTCTTCACGCTCGACGCCGGTGTCCCCGCGGAGGCCGGAGGCGCCGGGACACAGACTTCGCACCGGATTCGCTTCGAGACAGTTCCGCTTCCCAAGCTGGTGCGTGTGGCACCAAGGGATGGAGAACAGGATGTCCGCCCGTACACTCCCCTCGTGCTCACCTTCAACACGCCGATCGATCCCGACACGGTCTTGGAGAACGTAAGCATCTCCCCGGAGCCGGAACCGGGAACGGTCTCCGGATCCTACCGTTCGTGGGACCGTGCCTACGTCGTCTGGTTCGACGGCGGGCCGAGCCGCACGTACGACATCCGCATCGGGCCTGGCATCGAGGACCCATACGGCAACCGAATCGAAGAAGAGACAAGGATTCGCTTCCGAACACGCTCCCTCGATCCCGGAGCCTGGCTGCAGGTCTCGGATCGGATCAGCACGGCCAGTAGCTATCAGCCCGCGCGTCTGTTCATCGCCCATCGCAATACGAGCAGCGTCTCCCTGACCCTTCATCGGCTGTCGCTGGATGAGTACTTCCGTGCCACGAGCGACTGGTACAAGTACACGCCAGGAGAAGCGACCATCCTTCGCACGTGGACCGTCGAGGTCGACGGGGCGCTTGATCAGGTGGCGGTGACCCCTGTCTCACTCTCCGCGGACGACGAACCCCTCGCCCCGGGCGTGTACCTCGTCGATATGGATGGAGCTGAGAGTGACTGGAACCGTTGGCAACACCGTCATCTGCTCCTGGTCAGCCCGGTCAACCTCACGCTCAAGGCCACAGGAGAAGAGACGATCGTCTGGGCATGCGATCTCTCCAGCGGCGCCCCGATTCCCGGCCTCATCCTCCGAGCCTACGATGCCGACGGCCACTCGACGGAGGTCTCGATCACCGATCGCGATGGAATCGGAACGTTCTCCGGAACCGATGCGTTCGGATGGAGCGGTGTTACCGTGGCGGCAGCCTCTCCGTTCGTGCTGGGCAGCTCGCAGTGGACGCAGGGCATCTCCGCTTGGGATTTCGGATTCTCGTTCCAGTCCGGGCAAGAGGTCCGGCTGTTCCTGGATACCGATCGTCCTCTGTACCGACCCGGGCACACCGTGTTCTTCCGCGGGGTGTTGCGCCGAGAACGGGACGTTGCCTACACGTTACCCGATGCCGCAGAGGTGAAGCTGACCGTGCGCGATGCCACCGGAACTCAGATCCATGAGATGACCTGTCCGGTGGACGCCCATGGCACGTTCTCCGGCGAGGTCCTCCTGGAAGAGGAGGCCTCGATCGGACGGTACAGAATGGAGGTGACAGCCGAGGGCATCCGCCGGAGCGCCACGTTCGAGGTGGCGGCGTACCGAGCCCCGGAGTTCCGCGTATCCCTGCATCCAGAGCATTCGGAGACCGTGGCCGGAGAGAGCCTTTGCACAGAGATCTCCGTGCAGTACTACTTCGGAGCCCCCGTATCGGACGCACCGATCGACTGGAGCGTGTTCACGGAGAGCTTCCACTTCTCGGTGCCCCATCTCGGCCGCTATACGTTCTCTGACCGCGACGATCCGTGGTCGTGCTGGAGCTGCTGGTGGATGCCACCGCCCCCTCCTCAGTCTCTGCTGCAGGGATCGACCGCCACGGACGCGTCCGGCCATGCCCGGGTAGAGATCTCCGCCGAGGATCTGCGGGAAGACGACGAGGACGAGCCCATGGGTAGCCGCACCGTGACCGTGGAAGCCACGGTCCGTGGCGCAGATGACCAGGTGATCTCCGGACGGGAGCGCATCGTCGTGCACGCGGCCCGGTTCTACGCCGGATTGGCCGTCCCCGGATCGATTGCGCGCGCCGGAAACCGCGTGGAGGCCGACGTGATCACCGTCGACTGGGCGGGAGACGCCGTACCGGAGCAACCCCTGGAGTATCGGATCCTCCATCGCGAGTGGATCAACACCTTCCAGGACGACGGCAACGGGGGCGGTCACTGGACATGGACCGTCCAGGACACGGAGGTGGAGACCGGGTCCTTGACCACCGATGCGGAGGGTCGCGGCCGCTTCTCGTTCGTCCCCGCCCAGGGGGGGACGCACAAGGTGCTGTTGGTGGGCATCGACAAGCAGGGGAACCCCGCCCGATCGAGCGTCTTCGTCTGGGTCAGCGGATCAGAGACCGTCTCCTGGCGACGGACCCATGACGATGCCCTCACGCTCATCTCCGATCAGACCACCTACCGGGTCGGCGACACGGCCACGCTGCGCATCACCGCCCCGTTTCCCGGT
>CAZQHD010000073.1:3593-4246 GCA_964593295.1 uncultured Thermotogae bacterium
CGGGTCGGCGACACGGCGCGCATCCTCGTCCCCAGCCCGTACGTCGAACCGCACTACGCCCTGGTCACCATCGAACGCGGCGGGATCCTGTCGCGCACCGTGCA
Source organism: uncultured Thermotogae bacterium (assembly GCA_964593295.1). Lineage (GTDB taxonomy): Bacteria > Bipolaricaulota > Bipolaricaulia > UBA7950 > UBA9294 > SPBW01. The sequence goes on from CAZQHD010000073.1 coordinate 3,698, forward strand.
CCTGTTCGAGTCGAACTCTCCGGTGCTGGAAGTCCCGATCACCGAGGAACACATCCCCAACATCTACGTAGGCGTTGTCCTCTTCCAGGGACTGGCGGCTGCGATGCGGGCCGCGGACGGGGGTGAGCCGGCGGCCGAGTCCAAGGTCGGATACGCGGCGCTCACCGTGTCGTCTGCCCCCCAGCAGCTCCGACTTGTTCTTCAGCCATCCGAGACCAACCCTCAGCCCGGAACGGAGATCACGTATCGCCTCTGGATCACTGACGACACGGGGGACCCGGTTCATGCTGCCGTGGCGTTCGATCTGGTGGACGCCGCCGTCCTCGCACTGAAGCCGCGAACACCCAACGCGATCCTGGACGCGTTCTACGGCCCCCGAGGACTGGGGGTCTCCACCTCCAGTGGATTGACGGTTTCGCTGAACCGACTGGTGGCCCAGCAGGCCGAGGAGTACGACGACATTCTCGGAGCCGGGCCGCAGATGGAGACCTCAGGAATGGAGCCTCCGAGTGCGGCCGAGATGAGCGAGGACCTCAGCGTTCAGGCGGC
>CAZQHD010000073.1:4256-10549 GCA_964593295.1 uncultured Thermotogae bacterium
AGGCGGCGATGCCCAAGCGCTCGACCGCGGACCAGCTTCCCGAGGGCGTCACGCTGCGGGAGGAGTTCCTCGATACCGCCTTCTGGAGCGCATCGGTGATCACCGATGCTGACGGATTCGCCGAGATCCCTGTCCGACTCCCGGACAACTTGACCACATGGGCCGCCCGCGCCGTCGGCGTCACCGCCGATACGCAAGTCGGCGAGTCAACAGGCACCCTTCTAGTCACCAAGCCGTTGCTCATCCGGCCCGTCACTCCCCGCTTCCTGGTGGTCGGAGATCGGGTGCGTCTGATGGCCAACGTGAGCAACCAGACTTCGGAAGCCCTGGAGACGGAAGTCCTGTTGGCCCAAACTGGTCTCTCTCTGGAGGGACCCGCAGCCCAGACTGTCATGATTCCGGCGCAAGGAGAGGTCTCTGTAATCTGGTGGGCCGTGGTTTTGGATGTTCCGGCCGTGGATTTGGCACTGAGCGCCGTCTCCGGCGATCTCTCGGACGCGGCCCGGCCCCGGCTGACCACCGGGCCGGACGGATCGCTGGAGGTCTTCCGGTACACGACGGTCGACACGGTGGGCACGGCCGGCCAGCTCGACGAAGAGGGAGTCCGCACCGAGATGATCCTCGTGTCGGAATCCACGGATCCGAGCCGCAGCACCCTGCGCGTGCAGCTGGAGACATCGCTGGCCGCCGCCATGCAGACCGGGCTCCGATACCTGGAGCACTTCGAGTATGAGTGCACCGAGCAGGTGATCAGCCGATTCCTGCCCAACGTTCTCACCCATCGAGCGCTGACCTCCCTGGGGCTGGATCGCCCGGAGTGGGAGGACCGGCTCCCCGAGCTGGTGTCGGAGGGCATAGAGAAGTTGGCGACGCGACAGAACAGTGACGGCGGATGGGGCTGGTGGGATCGGACGAGCTCCAACCGGCACGTATCAGCGTACGCAGTGTTCGGACTCTTGCACGCCCAACGGGCAGGGTTCGATCTACCGGCCGGTCTGCTTGCACGCGGCCTCGACTTCCTGGTGCAGTCGCTGGTCCCGTCGGAGGAGCTCCGCTCGTTCCACGCCGTCGATCGGCAGGCGTGGCTGGTGTACGTGCTGTCGGAAGCCGGCAGGATTGAGGACGCGTTGCCCGCCGCTTGGTCGTTGTTCGACGCTCGCGCTCAGCTCAGCCACTACGCCCGTGCATGGCTGGCGCTGACGCTCTCTTTGTGCGGGGACGAGACCGGCGCCATCGACACGCTGCTGTCCGACCTGTACTCCGCCGCCATCCTGTCGGCCACCGGGGCGCATTGGGAGGAGGCACAGCACGACCGCTGGGCGATGAACACAGACACACGATCGACCGCCGTGATTCTCGATGCCCTGGTGCGTCTTGACCCAGACCAACCATTGCTTCCCAACGTCGTCCGCTGGTTGATGGTGGCCCGTCGAGGCGGTGTGTGGGAAACCACGCAGGAGACTGCTTGGGCGTTGATCGCCCTGACCGATTGGATGACGGCCACTGGGGAGTTCGACTCGTCCTACTCCTTCGCCGCGTCCTTCAACGAGACCCTCTTCGTGGAGGCAGACGCCGGCGAAGCCACGGAGAACGATCCGCTCGTGACCACGCTCGCGGTGGATCCCCTGTGGATCGGCCGGACCCACCGGTTGACGATCGAACGCTCCCAAGGACCGGGTCGGCTGTACTACACCGCCCACCTCACCTCGCACCTTCCGGTGCGGGACGTCGAGCCGCTGCATCGCGGCGTCACCGTACAGCGGGAGTACCTTACGTGTTCGTCCGAGGACGGGTGTACACCCGTGGAGACCGTGATCGTGGGCGACGAGATCCTCGTTCGCCTGACGCTCATCGCGCCCACCGACCTGTACTACGTCGTGTTGGAGGACCCCTTCCCGGCTGGTTGCGAAGCGATCGATCCGTCATTGGCCACCACAAGCCTGACGGCGTCAACCCCGCAATGGATCCGAGAGAGCGGACAGAGTCGCAGGGGATTCTCCTGGTGGTGGTGGCGATGGTACGTGCGATCCGAGTTCCGCGATGAGAAGACGGTGCTGTTCGCCGACTCGCTTCCAGCAGGCACGTATACGTTCGAGTATGTGCTGCGCGCGGTCACCGCCGGCGAGTTCGGCGTGCTGCCTGCGATGGCACACGAGTTCTACTTCCCCGAGGTGTTCGGACGCTCCGCGGGGCGCACCCTGACGGTGACCGCCTCTCGGGAGCCGTAGCCGCTAGTCGCTGCGCAGCATTTGGATGGCGTGGGCGTTGTTGGTGCAGGTCATGACGACGATTCCCGTCTTGGCGTCTTCGGTGACAGAGACGTGCAGGTCATCGATGGAGATATCCTTCCGGGCCAGCGCTTCGCTCACCCGGCGCAGGAACCCGGGATGGTGCGGAAGCTCGAGCACAACCACGTCCCGCTCGTAGACCTCATACCCCGCCTGGCACAACGCGTCCATGGCGTAGCTCTGCGAGTTGGTCACCAGATGGAGGAACGCGTCCTCTTCGATCGCGTAAACGCGCACCGACAGCAAATTGATTCCCCACTCGCTCAGCGCACGGGTAACTTCGGCCAGCACGCCGACGCGATCTTCGGATCGTAGGATGATCTCCTGCTGCAACTGCGCTCGGATCACAGAACGCTCCTTTCGCTCGTCCAACGCATGACCCTAACGAACGCCAAGCCGAGACGTCGGCTCGGGTGACCACTGTCGACCGGACATTCGCGGGGCAAACGTAGGGAAGGCGTCCGGATCCAAGGGCCACGAAACCGTAAACCACAAAGCTCGATTGCATCCAAGGGAATTGGGTTTATTCCTTGCATGGCTCAGGAAGCATCGGGTACACTCCCGGCGGCTCGGCGCAGATCATCGAACAGATGTGAGCTTCGCCGAGACGTGCCGTTTCGGGAGGATAGCGATGATTGCGTTCACGGTCACTGCCGTTGTTGCCTTCGCGTTCTATCTTCTGCTGACCTGGGGCAGCGGGACGATTGGGGTGTGGAGTCTCGAGGAGTGGATTGCCGGAGCTATCCTCTCCCTCATCGTCGGAGCGATTGCCGCACGGGTTGCCTTCGAGCCGAAGCGATCGGGCATGCGGAGCTCTCTGCGTCTGCTCAACCCGCTTCGCCTCGTGCTCTTCCTGGTCTACTTGATTGGACCCTTCTTCTGGGCGATGGCGAAAGCGAATCTTGACGTAGCCTATCGAGTCCTCACCGGCAGAATCCGTCCCGGCATCGTGCGACTGAGCCCGGGGCTCCACACGGACTTCGGGATCACCCTGCTGGCCAACTCGATCACGCTCACGCCGGGGACACTGTCCGTCGATGTGGATGAGGAGAGCGGCGATCTGTTCGTGCACTGGATCTACGTCAGAGATCCTGATCCGTCCGCACAGTCGGTCTGCGGATCGTTCCCTGACTGGGCAAGGAGGATCGCGGAATGATCATCGAACCCGTGGTGTTCTTCGTCGTCGCGGCCTGCCTGGCGCTGCTGGTGCTGTTCAGCCTGCTGCGCATCGGCATGGGGCCGACCTTGGGCGACCGGGTGGTGGGGTTGGACACGCTCAACACGCTGGTGGTCGCCTCAATGATCGTGCTCGGCGCGGCGATGGATCAGGTCATCCTGGTCGATGTCGCCATCATCTACGCGCTGCTGTCCTTCGTCGGGACCCTGTTCGTGGCACGGTACCTGGAGGGGGGGTTGCAGTGAGCATCTTCATCTACGTGCTCCTGGGGATTGGAGTCCTGTTCAACGCATTGGGTGCCGTCGCACTGATGCGGTTCCCCGATGTCTATACACGACTGCACGGGGCCACCAAGTGCACAACGTTCGGCTCGCTGTTCACCGCCCTCGCGGTCATCGTGTACGGGTTTGTGCGAGGCGGAGCCGCGTACAACACACTGGCCATTCATGTCATCATCGCCCTGGTGGCCCTGTTGATCACGAACCCCACGGGATCGCATGCCATCGCACGCGCCGCGTATCGTAGCGGTGTCAAGCCGAAGGGCGCCGTGGTCGACAAACTGGAGGACCGACCATGATCGTCGAGAGCATCCTTCATGTCATCGTCCTGATTCTGATCCTGGTCGGGGCCGCGTTGGCGGTCTGGTTCAAAGACCTTCTCTCTTCGGTGATCGCGCTCGCCGCCGCCAGCCTTCTGGTGGCCCTGGAGTTCTACTTGCTTCAAGCGCCGGATGTGGCGATTGCCGAGGCGGGGATTGGCGCAGCATTGACCACGGCGATCTATGTGATCGCCATCCGACGCACCGGACGAAAGGAGGAGGAAGAATGAAGCGCGTCCTTCTCTTCGTCTCGTTCCTGTTCGTTGCGGCGTTTCTGGTCCTGGCCGCGGTCGAGATGCGTCCGTTCGGCGAGCCCACAGTCACGCAGATGGACCAGCACTTCATCGACCACGCGCAGCAGGAGGTCGCCGTCAACAACGTGGTGACCGCGGTGGTCTTCGACTATCGAGGCTTTGACACGCTCGGAGAGGCCACCGTCCTGTTTGCCGCGGTGGTCGCCATTCTGGCCCTGTTCCGAAAACTGCGGGAGGAGGAGCGATGAGCGGTGAAGGAATGTCTGTGATCGTACGCACCGTGACCCGTCTTGTCTACGGGCTGATCCTCCTGTTCGGGTTCTACGTCATCATGCACGGGCATCTCACCCCGGGCGGCGGGTTCCAAGGAGGCGCGGTGGTGGCCAGTGCGTTCGCCCTGTTGCTGGTGACATTCGGATCGGCCGGCCTCCGTGGCAAGCTGAACCTCCACTGGCTGCAGAGTCTGGAGGAGATCGGCGCCCTCGCGTTCTTGGGGTTGGCGTTCTTGGGGATCGGCACGGCGTTCTTCTACAACCTGTTGGCGGGCCAGCCCGGTGGACCGTTCGGCGGACCTGCCGGCGCGCTGGCTGGAGGAGGCACAGTGCCTCTGATGAACTGGGCCGTGGGACTGAAGGTGATGACCGGCATCGCGGCGGTGGTCATCGTCATGCTCGTGGGCGCACGCAAAGAGGAGGGTGACCGATGATCCTAGGCAATCTTCCGTTCGTCACGGCCGCACTCCTGGTGGTCTTCGGCCTGTACACGCTGGTCTTCAAACGCAACCTCATCAAGCTCGTCATCGGGATCACGCTCATCGAGACCGGCGTGAATCTGTTTCTGGTGTCCCTCGGGTACCGTATCGCGGGAGTCTCCCCGATCTACACGTTCGCCCCGGAGGCGAAGCAGATGGTGCTGCCCACGCCGCAGGCGCTCACGCTCACGAGCATCGTGATCGGTCTGGCCACGACGGCGCTTCTGCTCTCGTTCGCTGTGTTCGTGCATCGACACTATGGGACCCTCGACGTTCGCAAAGTGAAGGAGCTGAAGGGATGACGGCACTCATGACGCATGCTCCGGTGTTGTTGGTCGCCCTCCCGCTGCTGGGCGCGTTCGCCACCCCGCTGGTGGGAAAGCTCGGCCAGGGAGTACGGAATGTGCTGGTGGGGCTTGTCGTTCTGGCCACCGCGGCGCTGGCCTGTCTACTGGCCGTGCAAGTATTCCGTGCCGGGGGCGCCTCGACTGTGTACGAGTTGGGCGGCGGGACATTCACGTTCCCGCTCTCGGGCGGACAGGTGCCGGTGCGCATCCTGTTCCACGTCGACGGCATGGGCGCGTTCATGGGGCTGATCACGGCCCTGGTCGCCCTGACCGGTGCGTTCTTCAGCTTCTGCTACTGGAGGCATCGATCCGGCGGCAACCTCTACTACAGCCTGTTCCTGCTGCTCACCGCCGGGATCTTCGGGATGCAGATGACCGGCGACATGTTCAACTTCTTCGTCTTTCTGGAGGTCACATCGATCGCCGCCGCTGGGCTGGTCGGATTCCGTGTCTGGCTGAAGCAGTCCCAGGAGGCGGGGTTCAAGGTCATGGCGTTGTACACGCTCTCCGGACTGTTCGTCCTGCTGGCGATCGGTCTGCTCTACGGCCAGCACGGGCACCTCAACATGGCGGTGTTGGCGCAGAGCATCACAGGAGAGATCGTGGATCGGATCGCTCTCGGGCTGCTGATGGTCGGGCTGGCGATGAAGGCCGGCGCGGTCCCGATGCACATGTGGGCTCCCGACGCCTACGGGGAAGCCCCGGCTCCGACATCGGCGGTGCTGGTGGCCAACTCACAGGCCAGTCTGTACGGCCTGTTTCGTGTGGTGTTCACTCTGTACGGCGCGACCGTCAATCCGGCGGCACTGGGGTGGATCCTCATCGTCCTCTCGTTGATGACGATCTTCGTGGGGGTCACGATGGCGCTGGTCCAGCAC